>JAHEKJ010000210.1 GCA_024638385.1 Gammaproteobacteria bacterium
TCGATCGCCGCCTCGAGCAAGTCACGCTCGGTGACGATGCCGACCAGTTGCCGGTTTGCAACCACCAGCAGGCAGCCCGAGTCGTTCTCGAGTATTTGCGCGAAGGCGTCCTCGATCGGCGCATCGGGCGATATCGTCGGTGGCTCGGTCTGCATGATATCGGCGACCGGCACAGGTTCCCGCCGATCGTCGCCGGGCGCTGGCCGGCGCAGCAGTTCGCGCGTCGACAGCAGGCCGACCAGTTCGCCATCCGCGCTCTCGACCGGCACGTGGCGTACGTGACGCCACTCCATGACGCTGGTCGCGAGGTCGATGAGGTCATCCGGGCGCGCCGTGAACAGGTTGGTCGTCATGATGTCGGCGACCCGGGTTTTTCGCTTCGGCTGCTCGTCGGCCGGATCCGCCGCGATCAGTTCCCAGCGGTGCACGGGCACCTCGCCGCATTGCCGCTCGTGCACGATCGCAACCGATTCGAGACAGGCGGCGTCACGCGCTCCCGCGGGCAGATCCGCCAGGCTGTCGAGCAGCCAACTCGCCCCGGTGCGACCGCTGTCCGTGCGCTCCTCGACGATGCCGAGGAAGCGGTCGATATCCTCGCCGGGCACCTCGAGGTCCGCGAGCCCCTCTCGCGCGCGCGGGATCAGTTCGCGTCGCAGCAGTTCGCGTGCGCCGAGGCGACGGCCGTCCAGCCAGACGAATCGCGCGGCCAGGCCATGTCTCGCGGCGGCGAACAGGTTGTCCCGCGCATCGTCGAACGCGAGGCGTTGCGGAATGCTTGCAGCCTCGGCCTCGAGCGCCTGCATGAGCCCGTAGAACAGCGCCGCGTTGGCAACCTCGTCGACGACGGTCGGGCCGGCTGGCAGCGCGCGATTCTCGATGCGCAGGTGCGGCTTGCCGTCGGTGATGCCGTAGCACGGGCGATTCCAGCGCCACACGGTACCGTTGTGCAGCGCGAGCGCGCCGAGCTCAGGAATGCGGTTTTCATGCAGCGCCGCGAACGGATCGTCGACCGGTTCGCGCACCATGATGACGTGGTGGCGCATCGCGTTTTCGCGAAAAATTTCGACGATCGAATCCTTGACCCAGGCTTCGCCGAAGCCGACCCGGGTCGGCACGCTGCGCGCGAGCTGCGGCGACGAGCGGTACTCGAGCGTGCGCTCGAACAGCGCGACGCGGGTTTCGTGCCAGACGCGGCGGTTGAGCAGCACCGGCGAGTTGGCGGCCGTCGCGAGCAACGGCGCGGTGATCAACTGCGCCAGGTTGTACAGCGCGACCGCCTCGTCGGGCGCAACCTGCAGGTGAAACTGGAAGCTGGTGTTGGCGCCCTCGACGACGATGCTGTCGTAGCTCGACTCGAAGTGATCGACGCCGTCGATGACCAGCGTGAAACTGTCTCCGCGCGCCGCCATGCAGGTATCGTTGAGGCACTGGTAGCGCACCTCGGGGGTCAGGTTCGCCGGGGTGACGTGAGCCTCCTGCAGTGTTGGCAGGATGCCGGTGAGCACGATTTGCGCATCGATCCCGGCGGCGGCGCGATCGGCCCGCTGCACGACGTCCACGAGGCTGCGTTCGAGCTCGCGCAGAAAGTCGCCGCCGATCGGGATCGGGTCGAGGTTGGCCTCGAGGTTGAAGCGCGCGAGTTCGGTGCTGAAGTGCGCGTCGCCGATCCGTTCGAGCACGCGGTCGGACATGCCCACCGGATATCCCTCGGCGTCGACAACGTACATTTCCTGCTCGACTCCGACCCGGCGAACGTCGCGTTCGATCAGATCACGCGCGATCATTTCCTCGAGCGCACGGATATCGTCGAGCATCGCGCGCACGAACACGCGCGTGCGTTGCTCGTCCGACGTATCATGTACCCTGTGCTCACCCATCGGATAATCCTAACCGGTTGATTACCATGTCAATTGAGTCAAATCAACGCCGCCGCTTGCGGCCGATG
Source organism: Gammaproteobacteria bacterium (assembly GCA_024638385.1). Taxonomy (GTDB): domain Bacteria; phylum Pseudomonadota; class Gammaproteobacteria. The sequence continues at coordinate 1,946 of JAHEKJ010000210.1, forward strand.
GATACTGAATCGGGGAATTCTTGATGTCTGATGTCACGATCGCCGCAGGCACCGGAATCGCCGCCGAGGCCGGCGCCGCGGTGGCTGCGCGTGGCGGCAACGCGGTCGATGCCGCGATCGCGGCCGAAATCGTCTCGATGTGTACCGACACCGGCATCATGTCTCCCGGTTGCGGTGCCTTCGTCACGGTCTGGCCGCCGGCCGGTGCGCCGCGCGTGATCGACGGTTATGCCGAAATGCCGGGCCGCGGGCTCGACCGGTCGCGCTTCGATGAAGCAACCCACGAGGTCGTGTTCGACTACGGCGGCGATACCTGGCAGCGTGTCGGTTACGGCACGATCGCTACGCCCGGCGGCATCGCCGGGCTTGCGCTCGCCGCGAAGCGCTACGGTCGGCTGCCGTGGCGCGAGCTGCTTACGCCGGCGACCGAGTGGGTCGAGCAGGGCTTCCCGCTGACCGGCGGGGCCGCCGAGTATCTCGGCTTCACCCACGAAGCGATCTATTCCTGGCATCCGGACAGCTACCGGATTTTGCACCACGCCGACGGCCGCCCGCTCGGCGAGGGCGACATCGTGCGCATCCCGCACCTCGCCGATACCCTGCGCGAGATCGCGCGCGACCCGGCGTCGCTCTACCGCGGCGAGCTCGGGCGGCAGATCGCCGATGGCGTGCGCGCGAACGGCGGCGTCCTCGGATTCGACGACCTTTGCGAATACGAGGCGCTCGAGCGCGAACCGGTGCGCGCGCGCATCGGCGACTGGGACGTCGCCACCAATCCGCCGCCGGCAGTCGGCGGCGCCTGCCTCGCGGCGATGCTGTCGATTGTCGAGCAACTGGGCGCGGGCGACGATCTCGAACAGGCGGTGCGGCACATGATCTGCGCGCAGCACGCGGTCCTCGGCTACCGCGCCCAGCGTCTCGATGGGGCCGCCGCGGGCCTGCCCGGCGAAGTAGAGCGCTTGCTCGACCTCGCCCTGCACGCCGACCCGGACCTCCTCGGCGCGCCGTCGACCAGCCACGTGTCGGCGGTCGACGCCGACGGCCTCGCCTGCGCGATCACGGCCTCGGCCGGCTACGGCTCGGGCGCGATGATCGAAGGCACGGGTTTCTGGCTCAACAATTCACTCGGCGAACTCGATTTGCATACCCGTGGGCTGGACGGTCTCGCGCCTGGCAGCCGGCTCGCGTCCAACATGGCGCCGACGATCGCGCGGCGAAAAAGCGACGGCGCCGTACTCGCGATCGGCTCGCCGGGCGCCTCGCGCATCACCACCGCGATCGCGCAGGTGCTGGTCAACTTCGTGACCGGCGGCATGAGCCTCGCCGACGCGGTGGCGCATCCGCGCCTGCACGTCGAGCTCGCCGGGCACCAGCGCACGATTGCGTTCGAACCCGGATTGCCGGTGCGGCCGATGTACGGCCTCGAGCCACGACCGTTCCCGGGAGCGTCGATGTATTTCGGCGGCGTTCAGGCGGTGCTCGGCGGC
>JAHEKJ010000105.1 GCA_024638385.1 Gammaproteobacteria bacterium
CTCGAGCGCAATCGCGGCTTCGCCCTGCCGCGGGCCGGCGATGCGCTCAGGCAACTGTATCTCGCGCTGCCGCCAGGCACGCTGCTCGACGACATCGCCGCCGACGACCCGGCATGCGCCGAGCTGCCCGTCCGCCCGAGCGACCCCGCCTACGTGCTGGATCGGTCGGCGGTGAACTACGAGAATCGCGACAGCCTGTACCGGTTTCTGCCGAAAGGCATCAAGGAGAACCTGCGCAAGATCGGCAAGAAGATCGCTTCCGGCGAGATAAAGGCCTTGCATTCCGAGCCCGGTTTCACGCTCGACCGGATCAAGGCATTGCAGCGCGCCCGTTTCGGCGACGATTCGTGGCTGGAGTCGCCGGCTATCTACGAAGCCTTCGCCAGGCTCGACACGGTCTCCCGTTCGATAGACGCAAGTACCGTTTGCATCTCGATGCAGGCAGGCGATAAGGTAATCGCCGGCTGCATTTCCGTTCGCTACCGGGACACGTTCTACATGCTGATGGAAGGCGTCGACAGTTCGGCCTCGTTCTCAGGCCTCGGCTCGTACCTGCATTTCCACTGCATCGCGTACGCCTTCGACGAAGGCTGTCGTCGAATCGATACCGGCATCGGCGACTGCGGCTGGAAGGAAAGATGGGGGCTCACGCCGATACCGCAGTACCTGTTCGAAATTCCCGCATAACAACCACCGGAATCAAATCGTATGGAAAAGAGAAACTACCTGTTCGTATCCTCGGACGCGCTGCATATCGATTGCGCCCGGCGCGTGGTCGCCGAGGGGCACGAGGTTCGCTATTTCATCGAAAACGCCGACGACAACGACATCGGCGACGGCTTCGTGCCGAAGGTTCTCGACTGGAAGCCGCACGTCGACTGGGCCGACGTCATCATCTTCGACGACGTGCTGGGCCAGGGCGACCTGGCGCAGGACTTGCGCAAGCAGGGCAAACTGGCAATCGGCGGCACACCCTACACGGATCGCCTCGAGGACGACCGGTCCTTCGGCCAGAGCGAACTGAAAAAAACCGGCGTCAACATTCTGAATTACCGCGAGTTCGACGACTTCGACGAGGCGATCGGATTCGTCAGGGCCAACCCGCGTAAATACGTCATCAAGCCGAGCGGCGAAGCGCAGAACATCAAGCGCCTGCTGTTCGTCGGCGAGGAAGACGACGGCAGCGACGTGGTCCGCGTGCTCGAGGCCTACAAGCGGGTCTGGTCCGACACGATCAAGGTATTCCAGCTGCAGAACCGGGTCACCGGGGTCGAAGTCGCGGTCGGGGCATTCTTCAACGGCTCCCGCTTCCTCCATCCGGTCAACATTAACTTCGAGCACAAGAAGCTCTTCCCGGGCAACATCGGCCCCGCGACCGGCGAGATGGGTACTTCGATGTTCTGGAGCAAACCGAACCGGCTGTTCAGCGCGACCCTGGAGAAGATGGAAGACGTGCTGGCCAACGAGGGCTACGTCGGTTACATCGATCTGAACTGCATCGTCAACGGCCAGGGAATCTACCCGCTCGAATTTACCGCCCGCTTCGGCTACCCGACGATCCAGATCCAGTCGGACGGCCTGGCCATGCCGCTGGCCGACTTTTTTTACGCGATGGCGTCCGGCTCGAACGAAGAAATCAAGGTCAAGAAAGGCTTCCAGGTCGGCATTCGGGTGGTGGTGCCGCCCTACCCGTTCAGGGACAGGCAAACCTTCGATTCGTACTCGAAGGACGCAACCATCGTGTTCAAGAAACCGCCGAATGACGGCATCCATATCGAGGACGTCAAGATGGTCAACGGCGAGTGGCTCGTCGCCGGCTCGACGGGCGTCGCCCTGGTCGTCGCCGGAACGGGTCTGACCATGCGCGATGCGCAGCGCCAGGCCTACGCGCGCATCCAGAACATCCTGATTCCGAACATGTACTACCGCAAGGACATCGGCGACCGCTGGTACGAAGACTGCGACCGCCTGCATGCCTGGGGCTACCTGCGCGAAAACTGAGCGTCGCGGCGCGCGCTCTCGCCTACGGCTGGCGAATGGTTCAGTGGAATCGAATCGGTACGGGCCGGACTCGATTCGCCCGACCGTCGCCGGCAACGCCCTTACCTGACCGCCGGTTGAACGTTTCGCCCGCGAGCTTCGTATACCAGCAAGCGATACCCGCAAGGAGCGTAAACAAAATGCTGACTCGATGCCTGGTGGTCGCGATGATTTTTACCCCCGCCGCGGCGCTCGCCAGCGACGCCATGCACCTGCTTGCGCAACTGACCTGGGAGCAGCGCGTGCTGCTCGTGTTCTCGCCGCACGGCGGGCATGCCGACTACCGGCGGCAGGTCGAACTGCTCGCCGAAGCCGGCGAGGGCCTGCGCGAGCGCGACCTGACCGTGGTCGAGGCGTTTGCCGACGGCGGCGTCGTCATCGACGGGCAGGCACGCGAATTCTCGGCGTCGAGCCTCTACCGGCGCTTCGCGGTCGAGCGCGACGCGTTCCGGGCGATCCTCCTCGGCAAGGACGGCACGGTGAAGCTCGATAGCGATGACGCGGTGACGAGCGCTGAGCTGTTTGCGCTGATCGACGCGATGCCGATGCGCCGCCTCGAGATGCAGCGCGACGACTGAGACGTTTAGGGTCGCAACCGACATTGATAATCGGTCGCATCGCCACCATGTCCGGAATTCACGCCGGGCGGCGTGGCGCGTAGCACCTCGCTGCGAGCAGCGCGCAATGCCCGCACCCGGTCACAACGGAGAACGGAAATGAAACTGTTGCATCTTTGCCGCGCATCAGTCCTGGCGGCCTTGTTACTTATCCCGTCATTCGCCACCGCCCACCACGGCTGGAGCTGGACCACCGGCGGCAACATTCAGCTCACCGGCGTCATCGTCGAGACCCGGCTCGGCTTTCCGCACGGCACGCTCGTGGTCGACGTCGACGGCGAGCGCTGGACGGTCGAGGTCGGCCAGCCGTGGCGCAACGAGCGCGCCGGCCTGAAGGATGGCGATCTCGCGCCCGGCGTCGAGATCAAGGTCGAGGGCGAACCGTCCGCCGACATCGAGGACCGGCTGCTCAAGGTCGAGCGCCTGTGGCTCGGCAAGACCAAATACGAGCTCTATCCCGGCCGGAGCTGAGCCCGCGTGGACGCGGTCGCGGCGACCGTCGAGGGACTCGCGCTGGCGGAGTGGTTGCGCTATTCGCGCTGGGGCTACGCGACGGTCAACACGGTTCACGTCTTCGGCATCGCGCTGCTGGTCGGCGCGGTCGTGCCGCTCGACCTGCGGCTGCTCGGATTCTGGCGGTCGGTCGAGCTCGGCCCGCTCTACCGGGTCCTGTCGCGCGCCGCCGCGACCGGCCTCGCGGTCGCGATCGCGAGCGGGCTGCTGCTGTTCGCCGTGCGCGCCACCGAGTACGCGGCGCTCGACCTGTTCCTCGTCAAGATCGCCCTCGTCGGCGCGGGCCTCGCGCTCGCCGCGAGCCTGCACTTCGGTGCCGACCTGCCGCGGCTCGCGCCCGCGCGGCAACGCGTGGTCGGCGCAATATCGCTGCTGCTGTGGCCGGCCGTGCTGGTATGCGGTCGGCTTATCGCGTTCGTCGAGGTATAAGATGAAGCACGCGCGAATTCTTCGCGAGTTTCATCGGCCGGCGACAAAGCGGATACAATTTCCTGACTTTAACGCGTCTTTGCGGTCGTCGACCGTTTGGATCTTCAGGTACTCGAGTTAAAAATGCTATCGATACGGGACGAGTTTTCGAATCTCCGGGAGGTCGTCGTCGGCCTCGGTGCGCCCTACCAGCGCGACAAGTCGCGGGTCGCGGCCGAGATGGCGGAGTTTCCGCTGCTGCCGGAGACCGAGCGCAAGGCCGAAGTGCTGGCGCTGACCTACCCGACCGAGGCGCAGCTCGAGCGCGAGTACGCGGACTTCGTCGAGGTACTCGAAAAGCATGGCGCCGAGGTACTGCGTCCCGACGCCGGCGCCGCCTACTCGTTCGATTACACCTGTCCGCGCGACATCGGCTTCGTCGTCGGCGATACCTTCTTCGTCGCCAACATGGCGGTGCCGAGCCGCGTCGACGAGATCGACACGATTCACCGGCACCTGCAATCGATCGGCAACGAGAAGATCGTGCGCCCGCCGGCCGGTTGCCTGCTCGAGGGCGGCGACGTCGTCGCGCTCGATGCCCGGACGCTGCTGGTCGGCTTCAACCGGCGCTCGAACCGCGCCGGTTTCGAGTTCCTGCGCGACTGTCTCGCACCACGCGGCATCGCGGTGCTGCCCGTGCCGCACCGCCAGCTGCACCTCGACTGCTGCCTGAATCCGCTCGGCCGCGGCCACCTGTTGATTCACCCGGCGGGCCTCGAAGCAATCGACGCCGCGACCCGGCGCGCGCTCGAAGGCTACGACCGGATCGAGGTCGACGACGTCGAGCGCGAATACCTCGCGACCAACCTGCTGTCGATCGGGCCGAACACGATCGTCGCGCGCGACCACCCGGCCTGCGCGCGCATCAACCGCGTGCTCGAAGATCTCGGCTACACGGTCGAAGCCATTGGCTTCGACGGCGTGCCGGCGACCGGCGGCTCGTTCCGCTGCGCGTCGCTGCCGCTCGCGCGGGCGTAGGCCCGGTCGATTCGGCGCGTTGCCGGCGGAGCGGTGACAGACGGGCAACCCTCGAGCAAGGTTAACGAATCTCGAGTGCGCCGGCGAAGTAAACTGGATTCTCGCCCCCGTCGATGGCTCGACACACTCCCGCAAGGCGCTGGAGTTTGCCCGTCTGTTTGCGCCATGCACGATGCGCAATCGATCGTCATGCATGCGATCCATGAGGCGCCGGACCGGTCCGAATCATCGTGCGAAACGACCCCCGGCACCTTCGCAGGCAGGCCGGATAAAAGAATCCGGCTTCCGAAACCGCCGCGAGGCGGTCCCGGAAACCGGAAACGGAGGAGCAATCAGTGAAAACTCAGGCGCGCCAGTAACGCGTCCGACGGCCGCGCCGTGAACTTGCTGACGACGATGATTGCGATAAACGCGAGGATGAAGCTCGGCAGCAACTCGTAGAGGTAATGCCCCTCGACGCTGACGAAGTTCTTGAAGATCACGATCGAGCCCGCGCCGACCACCATTCCGGCGATCGCGCCCGCCCTGGTCATATCTTTCCACAGCAACGACAGGATGATCAGCGGCCCGAACGCGGCGCCGAAGCCGCCCCAGGCGTAGGCGACCATCGACAGGATCGTGCCGTCGTCGCCGGCAGCGATGATGTACGCGAGCAGCGCAAAGCCGACCACCGCGAAGCGGCTGATCCAGGCTTTTTGCTCGTCCGAGTAGTTGTTGAAGAACGGCAAGTCCTCGGTCATCGCCGAGCCGAGCACGAGCAGCTGCGAATCGGCGGTCGACATGACCGCGGCCATCACCGCGGCCAGCACGAAGCCGCTGAAGATCGGGTGGAACAGGACCGTGGTCAGCGCGAGGAAGACCCGCTCGCTGTTGCCGCCCTCGCCGGCGACGCCCTCGAGGCCGAAGGCCGAGCTGTAGCCGATGCCGATCAGGCCGATCGCGGTCGAGAAGCACAGCGCGATAATCATCCAGCTCATGCCGATGCGGCGCGCGGCGGGCACGTCGGCGGCGCTCTTGATGCCGAGGAAGCGCGCGAGGATATGCGGCTGACCGAAATAGCCGAAGCCCCAGGCCATCAGCGACGCGCCGGTCAGCAGCGATCCGGTCTTCCAGTCGAAGGCTTTCGGGTTGATCGCGGCGATGTCGACGTCGGTGCCGACGATCGAGAAATAGCCGAGCATCGCGCAGAACAGCAGCGCCAGGAACATCAGGATGCCCTGCACCAGGTCGGTCCAGCAGACCGCGAGATACCCGCCGAGAAAGGTGTAGGAGACCACCACCACGGTGGTGATGATCATCGCGGTCTGCTCGGAGGCGTCGAAGGTGTGCGCGAACAACAGCGTGCCGCCCTTCAGGCCGGAAGCCACGTAGAGCGTGAAAAATCCCAGGATGACGACCGCGGCCACCGTTTTCAGCACGTGCGAGCGGTCCTCGAAACGCTCGCTGATATAGGTCGGCAGGGTAATGGCACCCAGCGTTTCCGTGAACTCGCGCAGGCGCGCGGCGACGATTTTCCAGTTGGTGTAGGCGCCGATGATCAACCCGAGCGAAATCCAAAGGCCCTCGCTGAGGCCGCCGATGAACACCGCGCCGGGCAAACCCAGCAACAGCCAGCCGCTCATGTCGGATGCGCCGGCGCTGATCGCGGTGGTCGCCGGCCCCAGCGACCGCCCGCCGACGATGTAGCCGGCGTTGTTGCTGGTGCGCGACATCGAGTACCAGCCGATGCCGAGCATCGCTGCCAGATAGATCCCGAACTGGGTATAGGTAATTACCATGACTCCTCCTGATCTATAGTTATAAATTTCTCGGCCCGGGGGGAGGCCCCGGGCCGGGGCTTCATTCGACCGAGGCCAGCAGGCTGGCGTTGCCGCCCGCCGCGGTCGTATCGATGCACAGATGACGCTCGATGACGTAACGCTCGGGCGCGATCACCTGGTTCTCGAGCGGGATGATCGGGCCGTCTCGCTGCGCCAGCGCGGCGCGCAGCTCGCGCGTCCAGTCGGAGACGCCAGCGGCGGCGACCGCGGCGATGCCCGACAGCGCCCGCAGCGTCACCGCGTCGACCGTGCCGTCGAAGGCCGCCAGCGGCGCGCCCGCGTCGATCAGCGGCTGCGCGGCCTTGCCGACATCCGGCGCCGCGATGACGACCGCGCAGCCCGCGCCGAGCGCCTGCGCGGCCTGCGCCAGCGCGATCTCCGCGGTCGGCCCGAGGCACAGGATCGTGCCCTTCGGGTACAGGCTCAGGCGGTTGCTTTCGCCGGTCGGCCCGGGCAGGGTTTGCGGCGTCATGTCGAAGGCCGCGGTCTCGGCCAGCGCCTTGCGGATCAGGTTGCCGCTGCCGGCCAGCGCCTTGCGCAGCACCGCGACCCGGTCCGGCCGCGCCGACCAGTTGCGCGCGTCGAGCGCCGCGATTGCGTCCTCGATTTGTTGCGCGCCGATCGCGGCCGCGTCGGGCGCGGGCAGCGCCTCGTGCTCGACGCGCCGGCGGAAGCGCTCGACGTAGTGCGGCCCGCCGGCCTTCGGCCCGGTGCCGGACAGCCCCTCGCCGCCGAACGGTTGCGAGCCGACGATCGCCCCGATCTGGTTGCGATTGACGTAGGCGTTGCCGACGTGCAGGCGTTCGACGATTTGCTGCACGCGGTCGTCGATGCGCGTGTGCAGGCCGAAGGTCAGGCCGTACTGGCGCGCGTTGATGTCGTCGACGATCCTGTCGATCTCGCTGGCCTTGAAGCTCGCCACGTGCAGCACCGGGCCGAAGATTTCACGCTCCATGTCGGCAATGCCGTCGACCGCGATCACCGCCGGCGCGACATAGGTTCCATCCTGCGGCGCGGCAAGCTTCTTCAGCACCTTGCCCTCGGCCTCGTTTTCGGCGACGTAGGCGGCGATACCCTGCTGCGCCTCGGCGTCGATCACCGGCGAGACGTCGGTCTCGAGTTTCCACGGGTCGCCGATCGTCAGCGCCTCCATCGCGCCGTACAGCATTTCGAGCAGCCGCTCGCGCGCTTCTTCCTGCACGTACAGCAGGCGCAGCGCCGAGCAGCGCTGGCCGGCCGACTGGAACGACGAAATCAATATGTCGCGCACCGCCTGCTCCGGCAGCGCGGTGCTATCGACGATCATCGCGTTGAGGCCACCGGTCTCGGCGATCAGCACCGCGTCGGGCCCCGCATTCCGTGCCAGCGCCTTATGTATGATCTGTGCGACCTCGGTCGAGCCGGTGAAGCAGACGCCGGCGATGCGCGGGTCCGAAGTCAGCGGCCCGCCGACCGTGGGCCCGTCGCCGGGCAGCAGCTGCAGCGCCGCTTCCGGCAGCCCGGCCTCGCGCATCAGCGCGACCGCGCGCGCGGCGATCACCGGGGTCTGTTCGGCCGGCTTGGCGAGCACCGCGTTGCCGGCGGCGAGTGCGGCCGCGACCTGCCCGCTGAAAATCGCGAGCGGAAAATTCCACGGGCTGATGCAGACGAAGATGCCGCAGGGCTGGCCCGGCGACTCGTCTTCGAGACGTTCGGCCTCGTCGGCGTAGTAGCGCAGGAAATCGACCGCCTCGCGCACCTCGGCGATGCCGTCGAGCACCATCTTGCCCGCTTCGCGCGACGTGATCGCGGTCAGCTCGGCGACGTTTTCCTCGTACAGGTCGGCCACCCGGCGCAGCAGCGCGGCGCGCTCGGCGACCGGCCAGGCCGACCATTCCTCGAACCCGGCCGGGGCGGCGTCGAGTGCCTGCGCGACCTCGTCGGCGGTCGCGTCCCAGACCTCGGCGACGATCCGCCCGGGGTCGGCCGGTGACGCGACCTTGCGCATCTCGCCGCGCGGTTCGGGGTTGCCGGCGAGCATCGGCGCGGCGCGCCAGACGTGGTCGGCGAATTTTTCGCGCGCCTCGAGCAGCGGCGTGATCGAGGCCGGTTCGTTGATCCGGTAACCCCTCGAATTCCGGCGCTGCGGCGCGAACAGGTCGAGCGGCAGCCGGATCGCCGGATTCGCGATCGCGTCGCCGAGCGCCTCGACCTCGGCCACCGGGTCGCGCGTGATCGCTTCCGGCGGAATGTTCTCGTCGACCACCTGGTTGACGAATGAACTGTTGGCGCCGTTCTCCAGCAGGCGCCGCACGAGGTAGGCCAGCAGGTCCTGGTGCGCGCCGACCGGCGCGTAGATGCGGCAGTGCGAACCGTGCGTCTGGCGCACGATATGGTGCAGCGATTCGCCCATGCCGTGAAGTCGCTGGAACTCGAAACTGTCGAGGTCGTCGCCGGCGAGCGCGAGCACCGCCGCGCAGGTGTGCGCGTTGTGGGTCGCGAACTGCGGGTAGATCCGGTCGCGCTTGTCCAGCAGCATCTGCGCGCAGGCCATGTAGCTGACGTCGGTGTTGATCTTGCGCGTGAACAGCGGAAAATTCGCCACGCCGAGTTCCTGCGCGAGCTTGATCTCGGTATCCCAGTAGGCACCCTTGACCAGGCGCACCATGATCCTGCGGTCGTGCCGCTCGGCGAGCCCGTAGAGGGTTTCGATTACCGGCGCGGCGCGCTTGCCGTAAGCCTGCACGACGATGCCGAGGCCGTCCCAGCCGTCGAGCGCCGGCTCGGCCATCAGCGCCTCGATCACGTCGAGCGACAGGTCGAGGCGGTCCTGCTCCTCGGCGTCGATGTTGAAGCCGATGTTGGCGGCGGCGGCCTGTTTGGCGAGCTCGATGGCGCGCGGCACCAGTTCGGTCATGACGGTATCCCGGTGGGTATATTCGTAGCGCGGGTGCAGCGCCGACAGCTTGACCGAAATGCCGGGACTCGAGCGGACATCGCCCCTGGCCTGTTTCGCGATCGCGGCGATCGCGTTCGCGTAGGCCTGGTGATAGCGGACCGCGTCGGCGTCGGTGCGCGCGGCCTCGCCGAGCATGTCGTAGGAATAGGTGTAGCCCTCGTCTTCGAGCTCGCGCGCATTGCGCATGCCCTCGTCGATCGTCTGCCCGAGCACGAACTGGCGGCCGAGCAGCTTCATCGACTGCGCGACCGCGGTGCGCACCACCGGCTCGCCGACACGGCGGATCAGGCTGCGCAGGGCCGCGGCCGGCTTGCGCGGATCGTCGTCGAGCACCTTGCCGGTCAGCATCAGCGCCCAGGTCGACGCGTTGATCAGCGGTGACGACGAGTTGCCGAGGTGCGCGCCCCAGTTGGACGGCTCGATCTTGTCCTGGATCAGGTCGTCGATGGTTTCGGCGTCGGGCACGCGCAGCAGGGCCTCGGCGAGGCACATCAGGCCGACGCCCTCGTCGGTCGAGAGCCCGTATTCGGCGAGAAAACTCTCCATCATCGACGGCGAGGTTTCGCCGCGCACGCGCTCGACGATTTTCGCGCCGGCCGCGGCGATGGCCTTGCGCTCGGTCGCGGACAGCCGCAGCGACGCGATCAGGTCGCGGACGACGGTTGCCTCGTCGGCGGTATAGTACTGGCGCACGGCGGCACGGAAATCGGCGCCGCTGCCGGTTGATTTTTCGTGAGTGGTCATGTCTGGCCTCCGCAGATTGCGGGCATGCGGGGAGCCTGTATGCCGGGAGCGCGTCCGAACGCGATGCTCCGGCTGTCAGCCCGGTCGTTCGGGAACCGCGATCGGAAACTGCCTTCCACGATCCTGTCCTCCCCCGTAGCTCGCGGCGTCGAAACTCCGGGACGGAGATTCGCGTTGCGAGTTCGTTTTCGATGCCCGGTTTAAATGGTCTTTGCCGCTACTCGATTTATCATGCTAATTGCCCCGGACAAGTCAACCGCCGACCGTTCCGTTGTTTTTCGAGTAGCCGGGCACAGCCTCTCGATACTAGGGAAACGCAAGGCCCGGATGAATACCACAAATGCAGTAGCGCCCGGCGGCTGCGGTTTCGTTGGATCTGGCGCTTCGCCTCCCGGCGGCGCGAGTGCCGCGGCCGCTTCGGCGGACTAACGCATCGCCAGTTCCAGGCGCGGTCGCCCGGATTCGGGCGCCAGCGATTCGAAAAACCGGGCGAACAATTCGGCTTGCGACGAAATTCCCAGTTTTGCGTAGATGTTGCGCCGGTGGACACGCTCGGTGGTCGGCGCAATCTCGAGTTCGCGCGCGCAAGACTTCGAAGAATGGCCGCGCAGCAGCAGTTGCGCCACGCGCTGTTCCTGTTCGGTCAGGATGCCGGTGCCGAAGTTCGACAGCCGCTCGGACAGTTGCCGGCCCAGTTGTCCCGATCGCGGATTCGCCGCCAGCGCCGCATGTTTTCTCACGCCGCTCGACACGACGGATTTCAACGCGCCGAGCAACGCCAACTCCGCGGCCGAAAAGCGCCCAAAGCTTGCCGTTCGACCGAACGACAGCAGCACCGACGAGTCGCAATCGATCGGGACCAGAAAACCGATTTCGTCGCGCAATCCCGAGCCCAGGTAGTAATCCGTATAGAAGGGGCTGTCGAAAAAACCCTCGGGTGCGATCTCCCGCAATCGGTACAGTTCGACCGTGTCGCGGCCCTCCAGCCACTTCAGGTAAAACGGGCTCAACAGGTAGGTGCCCTCGAAATAGGAACCGTACAATGCCTCGCGGTCTCGCGGAGCCAGTTGCTCGTGCAATACCAGCGGAATCCGGCTGCGATGATAGGCGATGACCACGATGCTGTCGCAGTTCGCAAATTCACGGATCAAACCGGTCAGGCGGAGATAAAACCCGCTGTCATCGATCGTTTCGATCAACTCGCCGAAGCGATCGCCGATGCGTCGAATCGTTTCGGCTTCGAGATTGGCAACCTTGTTTTTCAAATCAGACTCTCTAGTAGGTCTTTCGAGTGGTATTACCTGCCACTAAACAAGCCTTGCCGCCGGCAGCGCTGGGCGCGCGACGAAAAAGACTCGCTCGGGGGCTCCGGATTTCTGCAATGAACCAAGGTTATCATTGCCGCTGAAGTCATTTTTCCCTATTATTCCGGAAAATCAGTCTACTTGACTTATTATTGGGTTTTTTTTCGAGCTTTTATATGCATAAAATCAAGAATACTGGTCTACTCGACCAATACGATGAAAAAATTCTGACTATCCTGTCGGTCGACGGGCGCCTGCCCGTGACCGACCTTGCGCGGCGCATCGGCATTTCCAAGAGCCCGTGCCGGGTGCGCCTGCAGCGTTTGCAGGAAGAGGGTTACATCAAGGGATTCCGCGCGATCGTCGACCCGGGCAAGCTCGGGCTCGAGCACGTCGCGTTCGTCGAGGTACGCCTGTCGGACACGCGTGATCGGGCGCTGCAGGCGTTCAACCGGGGCGTCCTGAAGATCCCCGAAGTCGAGCAATGTCACATGATCGCCGGGTCGTTCGACTACCTGCTGAAGGTTCGCACCACAGACATCCGGAGTTTTCGCCGCACCCTCGGCGAGAGCATCACGATGCTGCCGCATGTCGCCAGCACGTCATCGTTCGTGACCATGGAGGCGGTCAAGGACATGGCGTCCTGATCGCGGCCCGATGTCGCAGACGGAAGAGTCGAAGCCAGGCCAGGTTGTTCGGTACTCCGGGAAACGTCACCTGTCCTGACATGACTTTACTTTGGCTAATATTTGGCAGGCGGATTCGCGAGCCGGTCGACCCCGGCCAGTCGATCGGCCTCGACAGGAATGCGGCGCCTGCAACCGCGATCGACGCGATTGCAGGCGCCGGGATGTATCCCGTCGGGCCAGATTCGGCCCGCAAGCGCCAGCCTATTCGGGCACGCAGCTACTCGTCGAGCTCTGCCAGCGGCAATCATAGGGGCGACCCAGGGACGGCTCGTCGTTCTGCCAGTCGCTCCGGCGGCACGCGCGTGTTTCCGTTTGCTGCGCGCAGAACTGCGCGACCGAGCAACCCGCCGTATCGACCGGCTGGCCGAGCAGGGTATTCGCGCAATGATCGGTATTGTCGTGCTCGCCGTCGAGATCGGCGTCGTCGAAGCGCGGGGTGTTCTCGCATTGCTCGAGATCGCCGAGCGCGCTGTCGAGGTCCAGCTCGCATTGCGCCAGCTCGTTGTTAGGGTTGTTCGGAAACAGGTCGCAGGCATCGCCGATGCCGTCGCCGTCGGCATCCAGCTGATCAGGGTTATAGAGTCCGCGGCAATTGTCGGCCAGGTCATCGACACCGTCCTGGTCGTCGTCCAGCAACGGCACGCTGCCCTCGGCCTCGTAGATCACGAGCCCGCTCGGGTAGGCCGCAAGCAGGTAGTTGCCGGTTCGGTCGACGAACAGTTCGTTGGCCTGGCCGGCGCCCGCGTACTCGGTGAGCTGGGTGTAACTATCGGCATCCCAGACGTCGATATGGCCGGAGGTATGCGCGGCGTAGACCACCGCACCGTCGGGGCTGGTCACCAGTTCGCGCGGATAGGCGCCAGTCAGGTAGGCGCCGAGCACGCCCATGCCGTCGGCATCGATGCGCGCGATATCGTACCCTCCGAGGATGCGATTGCCCCCGCCGACCGGATAAAAAATGTGCTCCTCGGTCTGGCTCAACCACAGGTCCTGGCCGTTGCTGCCGAGATCGCCGTGACCATTTTGCCAGAGGAAGACCGGCGTATCGCCGGAGACATCGTACTTGGCGAGCGTCCCGGGCGACAGGCCCTGGTTGGCCGCGTAGAGGATGGTCCCGGCCGCATTCATTTGCAGCAGCGGTCGGTAACACGCCGAGCAAGAATACGGAAAAGGCTCCGTAGTCAGCCCGCTGGCCGGATCGATCAGGTAAATCGTGCGATTCGTGGACAGCGGAGCGGCGTAGATTCGATCGCGGTTATCGACCGCGAGGTACTGTACCGGCTCCGCCGTCGCGATCGGCGCCTGCAGGGTCAGCGTCGCCAGGTCCAGCACCGCAATCGCGTTGGCCGATGCCTGGGCGACGTACAGTTTGCTGCCGTCGCGCGACAACGCCATGCCCCGCGGATCGCCGCCGACGGCTATCGTATCGACGAGCACGAGCTGGTGCATATCCAGTATCGCCACCGTGCCGTTGCCGGTGACCGTGGCATATACCCGGTTCGAGCCGGCGTCGGCCAGAAAGGAGTGCACTACCAGGCCAAACGTGGCCGCAACATCGCCCGGCGCCGCGTGAGCGCGCTGCAAGCCCCCCAGCGCGGTCAGTACAAGAATGAAGAGCGCAAACGCGCTTCTGGAAAGAGACATGGTATTTCCTCCCTGACAGTTGTTTTTTCGAGCCCGCGGGCAAGTATAGCGCCG
>JAHEKJ010000211.1 GCA_024638385.1 Gammaproteobacteria bacterium
TCGGCGATCAGCGCGCTGACCTTTTCCTGGGCGTGTGCCTGGCCGTAGGCCAGCTTGCCGAACAGGATGTTGTCCTGCACCGAGATGCGCCGGTTGTAGATTGCCTCTTCGAAGAACTCGATACCGAGCGCCTCGCTTTGCGCGAGTTCCTGGATTCGCGCCCGCGCGTCGAGGATAGCCCGCTGTATCGGCTCGGTGATAAGGCCGAGGCGATGACGTGCAACGACGAGTTTGAGCGGCAGCGACGTCAGGCGCCGACGGCTCGCCTGCGACAGATTCTCGAGGCCTTGCTGGCGAACGTCGTTGAGTAGCTGGTTGAATTCCGGCAGGTCGTCGGCGCCGATGAAGCTGAATTGCTCGAACAGCTCGCTGCCCGGTTCGACGTCGGAGAACAGGTCGAGCATGATTTCGGTGATCTTGGCACCGGCCTCGAGAAAGGTCTGGCTCAGGCCCGTATCCTCGAGGATGCGCTGGATACCCGGCTGCTCGATGATTTGCTCGGCGCTGGCGCCTTCGCCGTAAACCGTGCCGAACAGCAGGTTTTCCGACACCGTCATGTTCAGGTTGTAGCGCTCCCGGTCGAAAGGCTCGACCAGCCGCGCGAACGCGGGATCCTTGAGCCGGTCGCGCAGCTGCGCGCGCGCCTGCATGATGCGCCCGGCGAGCCCGGCTTCGGTCGACTGGTCGACGAAAGCCTGCAGGCCGAACTGATAGATTTCCTCGTCGATCTCGACGCATTCGAGCACCTCGATGATGCGCCCGATCAGCTGCGCCTCGGTCTCGAGACCGAGCGACGCGAGGTCGATCCATTCGTCGTCATGGCGGTGCGGCGAATTGCCGGCTTTTTCCGCCAGCTCGCGCTCGCGCCGGCGCTCGGGCGTCAGCGCGTCTTCGGAGAGCGGTAGTGGCTGATGCTTGAGCACGTAGCAAAGATTGTCGAAGACGCTGCCGTTGAACATGAAAGCGTTCGGGCCGACGTAACCGAGGCGCCGGCCGGTAATCGCTTCAGGGACCTCGTGCATCGGCGAGTCGCCGATGGTCAGGCTGCCGGAACTCGGGTTGATCAGACGCGACATCAGGTAAGCCAGCTCATCCTTGCCGCTATTGCCGAGGCCGACCACGGCACAATGCTGCTCGAGCGGAGAGCGGAAGCTGGCGCCATCGATGCTGAAATACAGGCCATCCTCGCTGTAGCGCAGATTGTGCGCCTGGATCTCGCGCTCGGGCAGGTCCAGCGACTCCGGCTGGCGGTCGAGGATTTGCGGATCGATCATGTTCGGCGAATCGAACTGCTGCACGACCTGGGTGTACTTGACCTTCATATCCTCCTTGCGCTGGTAGTAACGCAACAATTCCTTCCAGGGGCCCGACAGATCCTTGTAGGCGACCAGCACCGCGACCATCGAGCCGATCGACAAATCGCCGCGCAACACGAAATAGCCGCCGATCGAGTAGAAAAAGAACGGCGTCAGCTGGGCGAGAAAATTGTTCAGGAACTTGATGAAGAACTTGCGTTTGTAGATGTCGAAGCGAATCAGGTAGATAAGGCCGAGGCGTTGCGCGATATGCGCGCGTTCGAAATGCGAGGTGTCGTTGGCGTGCACCTCATTGATGCCCGACACGGTCTCGCCGATGCGCCCGGACAGGTTGCGCGCGGTCGCGACCCGCTGTTTCGCGAGTTCGTTTACCTTTTTTTGCAGCCGCGGAATAACCCAGATCTGGAACGGATAGAGCGCGATCGCCGCGAGTCCGAGCAGCAAGTCCTGCTGGAAGATAAAAAACAGGTAGGTAAACAGGATGCCGCCCTGGAACACCGGCAGCGAATAGGACTCGCCGATAAATTCGCCGAGCGGTTCGGTTTCGGCGGTGATCATCGACAGCAACTCGCCCTGCGAGACCCGCTTGAAGTAGGGCATCGGAAAACGCAGGATTCGCTCGAACAGTTCGTAGCGGAAGCGCCGCAGAACGCCCTCGCCGAGCGAACCGCGGAACACGTTGAGCACGTACTTGAGGCCGCCGTTGACGAGCACGACGAGGAGAAAGGCGAGGCTCAGGAGCATCAGGTAGGATAGCCGATCGACCTCGTAGCCGAACACGCTCTCGGGGTAGCTCATGCCCTCGAGCAGGTTGATGATCTTCTTCGGTAACTCGAGGGTGATGTAGACCAGCGGCAGCGTAACAACCGACAGGATGACGAGGATGATCTGCTCCCGTTTGCTGTGCGTCCAGATGTACCTGAAGATCGACGGTTCCATAGATCGGGTTATCGAATGGTTGTTTGCCTCGTCGGAACGCCCGGGAACAGCTGGCCCGGCTATTGGTGCGGGTGTACTATCGCGCATCAACCGCTGCAGATCAAATCAGGCTTATGCCGGCCAGGCTTGCACTCGTTTTGAAGGGCTACCCGCGATTGTCGGAAACCTTCATCGCGCAGGAAATCCGCGCCCTCGAGCAGCGCGGATTCGAGCTGTGCATTGTTTCGCTGCGACAGCCCTACGATCCGGCGACCCATCCGATTCACGACGAGATACGGGCGCAGGTGCTGTATCTGCCGGAATACGCGCGTGACGAGATCGGGCGCGTGCTGCGCGCCTTGCTATGGTGCCTGACGCGACGCGGATTCTGGCGCGCGCTCGCGGTCTTCGCCCGCGACTGGCGTCGCGACCCGACCGCGAACCGCGCGCGCCGGCTGGCGCAGGCGATGGTCATGGCGCGCGAACTGCCGGAATCGGTCCGCCACTACTACACCCATTTCATGCACACGCCGGCGTCGGTGAGCCGTTACGCGAGCCTGATCAGCGGGCGCAGCTGGAGCCTTTCGGCGCACGCCAAGGACATCTGGACCCTGCCGGAATGGGAGCTGCGGGAAAAACTCGCGAGCGCGCAATGGGCCGTGACCTGCACCCGCGCCAACCACGAATACCTGGCCTCGCTGGCGCCCGCGAGCGACCGGGTCGCGCTGATCTACCACGGTCTCGATTTCGAACGGATCGCGCCGCGACCGGCCACCGATTCGGGTCGCGACGGCGACGATACGGAGGCGCCGGTGCGCCTGCTCAGCGTCGGCCGCGCGGTCGACAAGAAAGGTTACGCGCTGTTGCTCGACGCGCTCGCCGCGCTGCCGGACGAATTGCACTGGCGTTTTACCCATATCGGTCGCGGCGAATTGCTCGACACGCTCCGGCGGCAGGCCCGCGACCTCGGGATCGACGACCGCGTCGACTGGCTCGGCGCGCGCGCGCAA
>JAHEKJ010000016.1 GCA_024638385.1 Gammaproteobacteria bacterium
CGAGTGCAGCAGGTAGGCGAGCGCGGTTTGCCGGGCGTGACCATCGGAGCGAGAAGCGCCGGCGTTGCCCCAGGCGAGGTAGACCCGCGCGCGCGCGCGCGTCAACGCGACGTAGAGCAGCCTGACGTCCTCGGCCAGTCGCTCGCGGTCGGCCAGCAGGCGGTGGCGCTCGAGTTCGGCCGAGCCGATATCGGCGCAGGCCTCGAGCGCCGGGTCGTGAAACAGCACCGGCAGGTCGGAAGTCGCCGGTTTGCAGCTCCACAGAAACGGCACGAACACCACCGGGTACTGCAAACCCTTGGCCTTGTGGATGGTCACGATCTTGACCAGCGACTCGTCGCTTTCGAGCCGCAGCTCGGCTTCCTCGTCGCGGTTGTCCTCGATTTGCTCGCGCAGCCACGCGAGCAGCGGTTCGATCCCGGTTGCGCTCGCCGATTGCCGGTGCAGGAGTTCGGCCAGATGCAGCAGGTTGGTCAGGCGGCGTTCGCTGGCGTCGCGCGCGGCAAGTCCGGGCGCGAGTCGCAGGCGTTGCAACAGGCGCTGGAACATCGCGATGAAGCCGCGCTGTTCCCAGGCCTCGCGCAGGCTCGCGAGATCCTCGAGCCAGGCTTGCCAGGCATCGTCGGCGTCGACGATGGCCGCGATGCGGCGATAGTCGAAGCCGAGCAGCGAGGAGGCCAGCGAACGCCGCGCGTAACCCGGGTCGTGAAAGTGCGCGATCGCGAGCAGCAGGTCGTAGAGCCCCCGGGCTTCGTCGCTCTCGAACACCGAGTCGCGGCCGATCGTCACCGCGCGGATACCCTGGCGGCGCAGCTCGCGGGCCAGCGCCTGGCCTTCGAAAGCCCGGCGCACGAGGATTGCGATGTCGCCGCTCGCGAGCCTCCGGCCATCGAACTGCACGCCGCCACGAGCGGCGCCGTCGAGCAGCGCCGCGATCTCGCCGACCAGCGCGCGATTGATCCGTTCGCGCATGCGCTCGCGGCTGAACGGTCGGCCCTGCTCGTCGAGCGGCAGCTGCCACAGCGTCAGTGCCGGCGCCGGGCGGCCGTCGAGCAGCAGCCCGAAAGCCGCGTTGTCGGGCGCCGCGTCGATCGGGTTATAGGCGATCGCGTCGCCGTAGACGAACGGAGCCTGGCGCCGCGTGAACAGCGTGTTGACCGCGCGTACCAGGTCCGGTTGCGAGCGCCAGTTGGTCAGCAGATCGTAGTGTCGCGCCGTCGGCAGCCGGCGGGCCTGCATGTAGGTGAAGATATCGCCGCCGCGAAAGCTGTAGATGGCCTGCTTCGGATCGCCGATCAGCGTCAGGCTCGCGCCACTGTCGGGGGGATAGATATGCTCGAAGATGCGGTATTGCACCGGGTCGGTGTCCTGGAATTCGTCGATCATCGCCGCCGGGTACTGGCGCCGCAGCGCCGCCGCGAGCTGCGCGCCGCCCGCGCCGTCGAGCGCGTCGCGCAGCAGCGTCAGCTGGTCCTGGAAACTGTAGGTCGCGCGCGCCCGCTTGACCTCGGCCACGCGCCGCGCGGCGTCGCGGTAGGCATCGGCGATCAGCCACGGCCCGAGTTGCGCATCGAGCCCGGCCCAGTCGGCGGCCAGCGGATCGAGCGCGACGAAGAATTCATGCTCGAGCTCGGGGTCGCGACCGACCTGGGTCGGTTTCGAGTGCGCGCGCAGCGCGGTCGCGGCAAGCTGCTCGAAACCGGCGAAGGGCATCGCTGCGGGGTGCGCGAAAAAATCCCCGGCAGCGGCCAGCAGCCGCGCGCAGCCGTCGGCGTGAAACGGCGAAGTCTTGCGGTTCCGGCTCAGGGCCTTCGACTGCGTGAGGATGCGCTCGAGCGCATCGCGATGCTGCCGCCATTGCGGCGCCAGCGCGGCGAGCTGGCGGCCGATGCGACGCGCATCGGCAACCCGCTCCGCGAGCCCGCCGGCGACTTCGGGCAAAAGTCGCAGCATCGGCTTGCGGCGGAGTTCGAGCAGGATTTCAAGCAGCGCGTCGGGCGTCCTGAGATGCGGCTCGACGAGTCGCCAGGCGTCTGCGTCGAGCGGGTAGATGCGCGCTCGCCACCAGTCCTTCAGCGCCGCCTCCCACAGGTCGTCGTCGCTGGCGACGAGTTCGCTGTCGAAAAACTGCTTGCCGGCGACGGCGTGATCCTGCAGGCAGCGTTGGCAGAAAGCGTGAATCGTCGAGATCGCCGCCTCGTCCATCGTGCGCAGCGCGTAGCGCAGCCGGTTCAGCCAGAGCTCCCCGGTCGCGGCGTCTTCGTCGCCGAAACGCGCGCGCAGCAGCGCGTCGAAATCGGTCGCCGGCGCGGCCCGATCCTCGAGCAGCTCGAGCATCGTGTACAGGCGTGCGCGCACCCGGCCGCGCAGCTCCTCGGTCGCCGCGTTGGTGAAGGTCACGACGAGGATTTGCTCGGGACGGTGGCCGGCCAGGACCTGCCGCAGGTAGAGGTCGGCCAGCGTATGCGTTTTGCCGGTGCCGGCGCTCGCCTCGATCAGCCGAATCCCGTCGAGCTCGAGCTCGAGCAGGGTCGTGGCGTCGAGCGCGATCGCGCGCGGGCTAGCCACGACTTCCGTCACCGGCGACGGCGACGCCGTAGACTCGCTCGGCGAGGCTTTGAAAACGCGGTTCGGCCAGCGGGTCGGCGAGTCCGGGCGGCAACGCGAGGCGGATATAACGATCCTCGACCTCGCCCGCCGGTGCGCCCCTGTGTTCGCGCGTATACCAGGCGCCGGCCGCGGACTTGCGCGCCTCGTCGGCGTCTTTGCCCTTTGCCCACGCGAGGCTGGTCTCGGCAAACAGCGGTAATGGGCAGGCCTGGCCGGCGCGATAAATCTCGAGGTATTCGTCGAGCAGCGCGCGTGCGTCGTCGCGCTCGAGCGGCGCGAAGCACGGACCCGCGCCGTCGCGCAGTATCAGCCGGCTGACCTCGCCCGGCGCGAGCCGGTCGGCGGCACACAGGACCAGGTGTTCGAGCCACAGCGAAACCAGCGCGCGGCCGCGCAGTGACCGGCTGGCGCTGTAGCGCAGCAAACCGCCGCCGGCGATGCAATCCGCGATCTCGCCGCGCAGGCGCGAGCCGTCGTCGAGCCGGCATTCGATCTGGCGTACTTCGAAGCTGCTGCCACGGTAGGGCTCGAGGCATTCGAGTAATTCGCCGAACTCGTCGAGCAAGCCGTCCCACGCCCAGTCCGCGGCGCGGCCGTGCGGCAACAGGCCCTCTGCGCGATAGGGATCCGGCGCGATTTCGGCGCCGGCCATCCAGTCGCGGCTGACGCGCCCGCCGAGATCCCATTTCTGCAGCGCCGACAGGACGAAGCATTCCTCGTCTTCGGCGACCGGTTCGTCGGGCAGCCAGATGCCGAGTCGCTGCTGGAAGAAATAGCGTACCGGATGGGCGAAGAAACGGCAGAGGCTGTCGACGTCGATCTCGGTCGGCGCAGGAGCGGTTTCCAGCGCCTGCTCGGGCCAGCCGGCGGCCGACGGCCGCGGCAGGACCGCCGCCTCCGCGAGCCGGCCCGCGGTGGCGTGCCAGTAGCCATCGTAGGCCCGCGCCGGCGGCGTGAAATTATGCGCCGCGAACGGCTGCATCGGATGCTCGCGAGTTATCGACCGGCTTGCGCGGACGTCGCCTTGCGCCGGCTCGAAATTCCGATCGACGTAGTCGAGCAGCTCGCGCAGCAGCACCGACGGCTGGCGCTCGCTGTCGTCCTTGAGACTGCGGCCGCTATAGCTGAAATAGAGATGCCGGCGCGCGCACAGCAGGGTTTCGAGCATCAGGTAGCGGTCTTCGTCGCCGCGCCGCGGGTCGCCCGG
This sequence comes from Gammaproteobacteria bacterium, assembly GCA_024638385.1. Lineage (GTDB taxonomy): Bacteria > Pseudomonadota > Gammaproteobacteria. The sequence continues at coordinate 3,818 of JAHEKJ010000016.1, forward strand.
ACGCCAGTCGCGTCGCATCAGGTCGAACTCGAGCGGGCGCTCGACGCGGGGAAAGGCGCCGTCGTCGAGGCCGAGTACGCAGATGACCGGAAACGGGATATTACGCAAGGGTTGCAGCCCGCAAAACGTGATGCCGCCCGAGTACAGGCGCCCGGGGCGCAGCGTGGTCGCGAGATGCTGCGTCAGCCAGTAACGCACGAGCGCCGGCGACAACTCGCCGTCGCCGGCTTCGGCAAGGGCGTTGACCGCGTCGCGCAACGGATTGCGAAGGTCGTCGACCGCGGGCGCGGGCACGAAGAAATCGTCGAGTAAGCGGTGCAGCCGCCGTTGCCATTCGGCGGCAATCGCGTCACGGCCGAGCTCGTCTCGCCAGGCGACGAGGCGGTCGAACAACAAGCGCAGACGCGCCAACGCGATGCCCTCGTCCGTGCCCAGCGCCGCCAGCGGCGCGATGCCCTGCCAGTGCCTGTCGCCGGTCATCGCGAAACCGGCGAGCATCCGGTCCCAGCCCTGCTGCCAGGTATTCTGCGCGATCGCCGGCAGGCCGAGCGCCTCGCGCTGGCCCGCGTCGACACCCCAGTGGACGCGCGCCCGTTCGAGCAGGTCGCGCACCGTATCGAGCATCGCAGCGCCGATCTCGAAGTGCTCGCGCAATTCGTCGCAATCGAGCAGCGCGAGAATTTCGGACCGCGTGAAGCGGCTGCGCGGCAAGTCGAGCAACTGCAGGAAGGCGCCGACCTGTGGGTGGCCGTTGGCGACGCTGACGTCGGACAGGTTCCACGGCAGATAAGGCCGCTGGCTGTCCGCGTCGACCTGGAACACGGCCTCGATATAGGGCGCGTAGCGACCGATCTCCGGCACCATGACGAGGATGTCCTCGCAGCCGAGATCCGGGTGCCGGTCGAGCAGCGCGGCCAGTTCGTCGTGCAGCACCTGGCATTCGCGCAGCGGGCTATGGCAGACGTGCACCGACAGCGATTCATCGACCGCGCGCGACGACGGCGATTCGTCGAGCCGGAACAGGCTCGCCTGTAACGCCGCGAGCGTCGATCCGTCGCTCGGCGGCAGGCTGGCATCGATCTCGCTGGCGGTCACCGGACCGAGATCGAGCAACAGATCCTGCATCGCCTGGCCCTGCCGGCCCCAGGACGTCAGCAGGCTGTTGCGCGTCTCGAAATAGGCCGTCTGCGACGGATTTTCGAGGCGTCGCCGGGCGCGCTGTTTCTCGCTGACGAGATCGGCCCAGTACTGGTCGGTCGGGCTGTGCAGATAAAGGCGGACGTCGGTCGCGCGCGCCAGCGCGTGCACGAACTCGATGGCCAGCGGCGCCAGGCTCGACGGCGCGAACAGCGAGATGCGCGCCGCCAGGGCCGCGTCGGCGGTGTCCGATTCGAGCGCCTCGATCGCGTCGCGAATGACTCCGACGCGATGGCGCGAATCGCCGCCTTCGAGCAGCGCGCGCCACAGCCGGGCCTGCCAGTGATCGTCGCCGCCCTTTGCCCAGCGTTCGATCCAGCGCGGCCGGTAGAGCTGGTAGCGATCGAACAGGACGGCGATGCGTTGCGCCAGTTGCCAGCGTTTGATGCCGTCGCCGTCGTCGGCGAGATAGGCCGCGAGCGGCGCGAATTCGCGCCGTCGCCGTTGTCGTCCCAGCAGTTCGAAGACGCGCCAGGCCAGCGTATCGATCGCGAATGGATCGGCGCGCTCGGACTTTCCGCCGAGCTTCGCCGCGAGGCCCCAGATCCATTCGGCCGGCTGCAGATACTCGATGTTGGCGGCAATGCCCTGTTGCTGCGCGATCCGCAGGTTGAGCCAGCGGCCCATCGCGTAGGTCGGGACGACGATCACCTCGGGCGCGAACGGGTCGGCGAGCGGCGCCGCGGCGAGCTGCTCGACGAGTCGCGCCTGCAGGATCTCGACGCGATTGGAGGTTAGAACGGTTAGCGCCATAGTGTACGGCAAGACGGTCGTTGCTGGCGCCTGATTATAAGCCGAGCGCGGCTCACCGCATGAGCCTTCCCGGCGGCTGGATTGAAAATTTTTATCAAATACCCCGACAGATTGCATGGCATTGTAGCGGGATTGGATTATCATTGGCATCGAACCGAGTAATTCCTCCGCGGACCCGATGGAAACCGCAGCCGACAAGAAATCGCAACAATCCCACGACAACGGCGATCGCCGCCTTATCGATTCGATAGAGCACGTCTACTACGACGGCTACTGGATACGCTATTACGCGCCGCTCGAGGATTCGCTCGCCAATCGCAAGCGCCTGATCGACAGCCTGACGCGCCGTGCCTTTCACCATACCGAGGCCGGCATCAATACGCCCGGCAGAAGCCTCGACCTCGCGCGCGAGGCTTACGAGACCGAGACCGACCCGCGGCGCAAGCGGGTCAACGCGGCGATGCTTGCCGGGGCCTTGTTCAATCGCGCGACCGATTTGTTCACGTCGATCGTGGATCTCGGCGAACTCGGCGTGCAGGTCAGCCACAACAACGAACTGATGCGCGAATGCTCGGATTGTTTCCAGGAGGCGCTGAAGCTCGGCCAGCAGGTCAAGCATTCGAGCGGTTGCGAGGGAATCGACGAGGTCTGGGGTGAGCCCTTCAAGGCGTTCACGATGCCGATCGCCGATTTTTACCAGTCGCGCTTCGTCAAGATCGCGCAGAGCATGCGCGACATCGACCGCATCGCCGACTGCATGATCGACGTTTTCTGTCGCCACGAGTTATTTGCCGAGCTGAAGTCGCTGATCGTCGATTACGCCGCGGCCGCGCGCCACACCGCGGAAACCATGAAGAAGGATCCGATCATCTTCCGAATCTGGCCCGACTTCGTCGCGCTCGGCGAGCAGCTCGATGCATTCGCACCCAAGGCGCCGGCCGATGCCAGCGAGATCCTGGGGATGCGGCTTGCCCAGGGCCGCGACCTGATTCAGGAAGGGCGCCTGCTGTTGAGCTATATCGCCAGCGCGCGCGTGCCCATGCCGAAGAGTACCGGCAGTTACATCGAAAAATGCCAGGCGTTCAACGACCAACCGCTGGCATAATGTCGGGCCCGGTCACGACCTGAATTCGACGACGAGAAATGGCAAAGAAACCCAAGTCGGGGGATAACCCGAACATCGTTCGCCTGTGGCCGACGACGCTGCTGGTCAAGCGCTTCGCGCACTATCAGAAAGTCAACCCGGCGTTGCTCGAACTGTTCTACGCGCACTGCGAACGCGACCGGGGCGGCCCGGTGCATGCCTATGCCAGCAAGGACGATCTGCTCAGCCAGTACCCGATGCACGCCGAGCTCGGCGAGCTGGCCGAGTTCATCGGCCAGGCGGTCGTCGAGGTCGCGCGCGAAGCCAATCGCGGCCTGTGGCCCGACGACGACCGCGTCCGCGTCACGCTGACCGGCCTGTGGTTCCAGATATCCAACCGGCACGCGTTTCACGAGGTACACGTGCACGGCAATGCGTCCTGGTCGGGGGTTTACTACGTGCAGGCCGGCGATAGCGGCGCGTCGGCGGACGGCGAAGCCGGCGGTCAGCCGAATGGCGTGACGCGGTTCTACGGCCCGCACCTCGAGCACATGGCCGGCGGCTTCGGCGACTACGGCAATCTGTACCTGCACCGGAACAGTTGGGATTCTGTCCCGCAGGACGGCAAACTTTGCATCTTCCCGGCGCACATCAAGCACATGCCGTTTCCCTACGACGGGGAGCGTGACCGCGTCATCGTGTCCTTCCACGCCCAGGTCTTCGACTCGAGTGGCAACATGAGCTACAACTACGGCTTCCAGAATTAATCGGGGGACAGCATACCCGTTTCGCTTCGTTCCCCCGGGCGCTCGAACGGCTCGCGGTAGCGAAACAGGTATACTGTCCCCCTGACTTAGTCGATGACGTAGACGATCCCCGCGCAGGCGAGCACGACGCTGCCGAAGATCAGGTAGTAGTGCAGCCCGACCCGCAGGATGCGCGCGCGGGTCGACTCGGTGCAGAAGGCGAAGTAAAAGCTCAGCGGCAGCGCGAACAGCAGCAGCGCCGCGAGGTCGGGCAGCGCCAGCCACAGGCTGATCCAGTGCAACAGCGTGAGCGCGAACCCCAGCAGCGCGAGGGTCGCGACGAACGATAGCGCCGGACCCAGGACGGCCGCGGGCGCGCCTATTTCAGCACCGGCATCGAGAACTCGGCATCGAGCTCGCTGTCGAGCCAGCGCGACGTCACGGTCTTGACCTTGGTGTAGAAACGCAGCGCTTCCATGCCGTACTGGTTGTGATCGCCGAAGGCCGACGATTTCCAGCCACCGAAGCTGTGGAACGCGAGCGGCACCGGAATCGGCACGTTGATGCCGACCATGCCGACCTCGACCTTGTCGGCGAAGGTGCGCGCGGCGGCGCCGTTCCTCGTGAAGATCGACGTGCCGTTACCGTAGGGGTGATCGGTCGCCAGCGCCGCGCCCTCCTCGAACGACCCGACGCGCATGATCTGCAGCACCGGGCCGAATATCTCCTCCTGGTAAGACTGCATGTCGGGCCTGACCTGGTCGACCAGCGAGCCGCCGAGGAAAAAGCCGTCCTCGTGGCCCTCGAGGACGAAATCACGGCCGTCGACGACCAGCCGCGAACCTTCGTCTGCGGCCATCTGGATGTAGTTCATGACCTTTTCGCGATGCTCGCGCGTGACCAGCGGACCCATCTCGAGGTTGCGCTCGAGGCTCGGGCCGATACGCAGGCCCTCGACTCGCGGCTTGAGCTTTTCGATCAGCCGGTCGGCGACATCGTCACCGACGCAGACGCCGACCGAAATCGCCATGCAGCGCTCGCCGGCCGAGCCGTAGGCGGCGCCCATCAGCGCGTTGGCGACGTCGTCGAGGTCGGCGTCCGGCAGGATCAGCATGTGGTTCTTGGCGCCGCCCATCGCCTGGCAGCGCTTGCCGTGCGCGGTCGCGGTGGCGTAGACGTATTTCGCGATCGGCGTCGAGCCGACGAAGCTGACCGCCTTGACGCGCTCGTCGGTCAGCAGCGTGTCGACCGCCTCCTTGTCGCCGTTGACGACGTTGAATACGCCCGGCGGCGCACCGGCCTCGACGAACAGTTCGGCGAGCCGCAGCGGACAGGACGGGTCCTTTTCCGAAGGCTTCAGCACGACGGTGTTGCCGGTGATCAGCGCCATGCCGGCCATCCACAGCGGAATCATCGCCGGGAAGTTGAACGGCGTGATGCCGGCGACGACGCCGAGCGGCTTGCGCATCGAGTAGATGTCGATGCCGCGCGCGACGTTGTCGGAAAACTCGCCCTTTTGCGCATGCGGCGCGCCGCAGGCGAATTCGCAAACCTCGATGCCGCGCAACACCGATCCCATCGCGTCCTCGACGACCTTGCCATGCTCCTTCGACACCAGCGTCGCGAGTTCTTCCTGGTGCTGATAGAGGAGTTGCACGTAGCGCGCCATGACGCGCGCGCGCTGCAGCACCGAGGTCGCGGCCCAGCCCGGGAAGGCGGCCTCGGCAACCGCGATCGCGGCCTCGACCTCGGCTTGCGACGCGAGCGGGACCTCGCTCGCCTTGACACCCCGGCTCGGGTTGTAGACGTCGCCGAAGCGACCGCTCTGGCCGTCGACGTGCTCGCCGTTGATGTAATGTGAAAGCCGGGTCACTTCGCTGGCGACGGCTTCGGCTGGCTGACTCATGATGACACCTGCATCCTGTCCTGACGGAAAAGGCGACCAGTATAAATCATTCGTTCGCCTTGGTGACAGCCCCGCGCCGGCTCAGCGCCGGTCGCCGCGCAGTTCGCGCACGCGGGCTTCGAGGCCCTCGAGGGTGACCGCATCCGCGGCGAGCGCGACGCCGGCGACCAGTTCGATGCGCGAAAACCAGCCGCGCGGAAACAGGCGCGACATCGCGTTGCCGTGCGCGCGGCTGAAGAAACTGCCCCACAAGCCGCGCAGTGCAAGCGGGATTACCGGCACCGGATAGCGCTCGATAATGCGCGTGACGCCCGGGCGAAACGAATTCAGCCGACCGTCGTCGGTGATGCGGCCCTCGGGAAAGATGCAGACCAGCTCGCCCGCGCGCAAGGCATCGTCGATACGGTCGAAGGCTCGCTCCATCATTGCCGGATCCTCGCGCGCGCCGGCGATGGGTATTGCGCCGGCGGTGCGAAACACGAACGACAGCAGCGGCAGGTCGAAGATCTTGTAATACATCACGAAACGGATCGGTCGGCGCACGCAGCCGGCGAGCACCAGCGCGTCGACGAAACTGACGTGGTTGCAGACCAGCAGGGCAGGCCCCTCGTCGGGTATCCGTTCGAGCCCGACCTTGTCGACGCGGTACATCGTGTGAATCAACAGCCACACCAGCAGGCGCATGATGAACTCGGGCACGAGCGTAAAAACGAAGCCCGCCACCGCCGCGTTCATCAGCGCGAGGATCAGGAACAGCATCGGGATCGTTACGCCGGCGGCCAGCGCAAACAGCGCGTAGAGCGACGCCGCGACCATGAACACCGCGTTGAGCAGATTGTTGGCCGCGATCACGCGCGCGCGCTTGCGCGGATCGCTGCGCTGTTGCACCAGCGCGTATAGCGGCACGATGTAGACGCCGCCGGAGATCCCGAGCATGACGATGTCGAAGCAGACGCGCAGGCTCGACGCCTGCGCGAGGAACGCGGCCGGGCCGATCAGTTCACCGGCGCCGGGTGATCCCCGGTTGAAATAGATGTCGATACCGAAGGCGGTCAGACCGAGCGCGCCGAGCGGCACCAGGCCGAGTTCGACGATGCGCCCCGACAGGCGCTCGCAGAGGAACGAGCCGGCGCCGATGCCGAGCGAGAACAACGCCAGCAACAGTACGTAGACCTGCTCGTCGGCGCCGAATTCGAAGCGCACGTAGTTCGGTAATTGCGTCATGTAGGTAACGCCGAGGAACCAGAACCACGAAATGCCCATGATCGAATAGAACACGCTGCGGTTCTCGCCGGCGTCGCGCAGGATGTTGAAGGTTTCGCGCGGCAGATTGAAGCTGATCCGCAGGTCCGGCGCGCCGGGCGCGAGCGCCGGGATGCCGCGGCTCGCGAGGTAGCCGGCAACCGCGACGGCGACCACCGCGACGCCGAGCGCGGCGCTGCCGAAACCGATGATGTAGACGCTCGCGATCAGTCCGAGCAGGATCGCAAGAAAGGTGCCGAACTCGACCATCGCGTTGCCGCCGACGAGTTCGCGGGGCTCGAGCGCCTGCGGCAGCAGGCTGTACTTTACCGGGCCGAACAGAGTTGACTGTGTCCCCATTAAAAAGAGGATGGCGATCAGCAGCCCGGGGCTTTGCAACAGGAACGCGGCCGCGCCGAGCAGCATGACGGCGATTTCGAGCAGCTTGATGCGACGGATCAGCATCGATTTTTCGTACTTGTCGGCCAGCTGTCCCGCCAGCGGCGAAAACAGGAAGAAGGGCAGGATGAACAATCCTGCGGCCAGGTTGACGAGACGATTGCTGTCGTCCTGGCTCATGCCGGCGACCTGAAAAGCGATGAAGATCGTCAGACCGTTCTTGTACAGGTTGTCGTTGAACGCGCCGAGCAACTGGGTTATGAAAAACGGCCGAAAGCGCCGCGTCGTCAACAGTCTCAGGGAATCGGGCATCAGTCGCTCATCGTCGCGTGGCGGCGTGTCGAGCGGGCGTCGCAGGGCCGTCGAAAACGCCGGATTCGAGCGCCCGCGATGCGCCCGTGTCCGACCGTAGACGGGCGGGCAGGCGCGCTCGTGTCGCGCTCGGGGAAAAAGCCGCAAACTCAGTATTTACGGCCCTCAGAGCGTTATTTGACGGGGTCCTCAAAGTGCTCGCAAACTGTGAATCAGAACAGGCATTCTGGCCTGAATAAGCTATATATCACACATTGGCTGCGTGGTTTGAATAGCATCGCTTGAATGTCCTTTAATAAAACCTGGTTAAAACAAGACTGGTTCATCGGGCTGGTACTGATTCTGCTGTTTCTGATCTTCGCGGAAGCCGGCATGTTCGTGACGTTCGATCGCGGCGCCTACAATCTCGGCGTCAAGCTCGCGTCGGCGCGCGACCCGCACGAAGACATCGTCGTCGTCGCGGTCGACGACAAGTCGCTGCAATCGCTCGGCGCCTGGCCCTGGTCGCGCGACGTCCTCGCCGAGACCACGCAATTGCTGGCCAAGGCCAAGCCCAGCGTGATCGGTTTTACGATGCCGTTCGATACGCCACAGTACGAGGCCGGGCTGGCGTCGCTGGCTAATCTGCGCGAAACCCTGCGCAAGGAAAGAAAGCTGAGCCGACGCGTCAATCGTGCATTGCGCCACACCGAATCGACGCTGCACGGCGACGACAATCTCGCCGGCGCGTTCCGCAAGGGCGGACGCATCGTGCTGGCCATGCCCTACATTTCGACCGCCAAGCCGATGCCGGGTATGACGACGTCGCTGCCCAAGTACATGCAGAAGTTCTCGCTCCCCAACGTGCGCATCAACGGCGCCGACGGCTGGAGCCTGAGCGCGCCCGACATCGTCCGCGCCGAGAAAATCTTTCCGCCGATCGAGAAGCTCGCGCGCCAGGTCGGCGGCATCGGCGTGATCGGCCACGGCGAGCACTTCGGTCGCGAGCCGTTGATCGTTCGCTATGGCCAGGAATTCCTGCCGTCGTTCGCGCTGATAATGTCGACCCGCAGCAAGGGCCTGTCGATGCAGCATATCGAATCGCGCGCCAGCCTGAGCCCGGTGCTCGGCGGCAAGGACCTCGGCGCCGACCGTCATTTCCATATCTATCCGCGCTTCTACGAGGATCGCGGCGGCAAGTCGGCCTTCAAGATCTATTCGCTGATCGACGTGCTCGACGGCAGCGTATCGTCGGTCTTCTTTCGCAACAAGATCGTGCTCGTCGGCCTGACCTCGCCGCGGCTTGCCCAACCGATGCTGACGCCGGCGGGCGATCGAATCTCGCCGACCGTCGCGACCGCGCATGCGGTTTCGAGCCTGCTCAACGGCGAGGTCTTTCGCCTGCCGGAGTGGGCCGGCTGGGCGCTGCGCGGCCTGCTCGTCGGTGTCGGCCTGTACCTGATGTTCGTTCTCGGTCGTTTCCGCGCCAACACCGCCTTCTTCCTGAGCCTGTTTCTCGCCGTCATGATTCTGAACATGCACTTCGTGCTGATGAGTTCGCAGGCGCTGTGGGTGCCGATGATGAGCGCGATCGCGATGCTGCTGGTCGGACACCTGGTTCTCGGTCTGCGACATTTCGTAGACAACCGCCTGAGCCCGGTGCGGGCCGAGTTGACGGCGGCGAATCGCCAGCTCGGCCAGGCGCTGCACGCGCAGGGTCAGCTCGACCAGGCATTCGAGAAATTTCGCAGCTGCGAGCCCGACGCATCGCTGCTGAGCCAGGCCTACAATCTTGGTCTCGACTACGAGCGCAAGCGCCAGTTCAACAAGGCCGTATCGGTCTTCAAGTTCATCGAGGAAGTCGATCCGAAATTCAATGACATCGGCGAACGCATCGAGCGCAACGAGCAAGCGTCGAAGACGGTCGTGCTCGGCGGCAACAAGAACAGCAACCTCGGCGAGACGCTGGTCGCCAGCAAGGCCGGCCTGCAAAAGCCGAAACTCGGCCGCTACGAGATCGACAGCGAGATCGGCCGCGGCGCGATGGGCATGGTCTACATGGGCCACGACGACAAGATCGGGCGCAAGGTCGCGATCAAGACCATGGTCATCTCCGACGAGATCGAGGACGACATGCGCGACGAGGTGCGCACCCGCTTCTTCCGCGAGGCCGAGGCCGCGGGACGCCTCGATCACCCGAATATCGTCACCGTCTACGACGTCGGCGAGGAACAGGAACTCGCCTACATCGCGATGGACTATCTCAAGGGCAAGGATCTGACCGCCTACACCACGCAAAAGGCACGGCTGCCGGTCAGCGAGGTCTTCGATGTGATACACGACGTCGCGCTGGCGCTCGACTACGCGCATTCGCAGCACGTCGTGCATCGCGACATCAAGCCGGCCAACATCATTTACGACCGGGACAAGGGCACGGCCAGCCTGACCGACTTCGGCGTCGCCTGTCTGACCGACGCCAGCAAGACCAAGACCGGCACCGTGCTCGGCAGTCCGTACTACATGTCGCCCGAGCAGCTGGCCGGCAAGAAGGTCGACGGCCGCGCCGACCTGTTCTCGCTCGGCGTGACGCTCTACCAGATGATTACCAGCGAGTTGCCGTTCAAGGGCGACTCGATCGCCAACCTGATGTACAACATCGCCAACGAGCAGCACCTCGACGTGCGCCGCTACCGACAACTGCCGGCCTGCGTCGCCAACCTGATCAACAAGTCGTTGCAGAAAGATGCCGGCAGCCGCTACCAGTCGGGCAAGCAAATGGCCGCGGCGCTGAAACGTTGCCAGCCGCAAATACAGGAGATGGAAGCCGCCTGAGCGGCCCGCGCTAATCCAGCCGTTTGAACCGTTCGAGCGCGCGCTCGCGCGTCGCCTTCAGATCCAGCATCGGCTCGGGATAATCGACGCCGAGTTCGATACCGGCCTCCTCGAGCACTTCCGGCTTCGCCTCCCAGGGTTTATGCCGGTATTTTTTCGGCAAGCCCTCGAGTTCGGGGCAATAGCGCACCAGGTAGTCGCCGTCGGGATCGAACTTCTCGCTTTGCAGTACCGGATTGAAAATCCGGAAATAAGGAGCCGCGTCGGCGCCCGAACCCGCGACCCATTGCCAGCTCGCGCTGTTATTGGCGAGGTCCGCGTCGACCAGACAATCCCAGAACCAGTCCTCGCCGTGATGCCAGTGCACGAGCATGTTCTTGATCACAAACGAGGCCACGACCATGCGCACCCGATTGTGCATGTAGCCGGTTTGCCAGAGCTCGCGCATGCCGGCGTCGACGATCGGGAAGCCGGTGCGGCCGCGCTGCCAGGCCGGGATGTCGGCCTCGCTGGTGCGCCACTCGAAGCCGTCGAACTTCGAGTTGAAGTTTTTTCGCGGCAGCGTCGGGTTGTGGTAGAGCAGGTGATAGGAAAACTCGCGCCAGCCCAGCTCGCGCAGGAAATGCGCGGCGTTGCCGCCGGAATCGCGCAGGCCCTCGTGGTCGACGCGCTGCCAGACCTGGTGCGGCGATATCTCGCCGTGGTGTAGATGCGGCGACAGTCGCGAAGTCGTCGCCAGCGCCGGGAAGTCGCGGCCGTTCTTGTAGTCGCTGAGATTTTCCTCGCAGAAGCTGTCGAGCGCGGCCGCCGCGGCATCCTCGCCGACCCGCCAATGGCGCATCATCGACGCATGCCAGTCGTGATCCGGCAACAGTTCGAGAGCATCGATCGAAGCGGCATAATCGACGTCGGCATCGGCATAATCGAGCCGCGCAGGGGGCTCGAGCGGGGCTCGCGGGGGCGTGCGCGGCAGGCAGCCCTTCTCGTAGAACGGCGTAAAGACCCTGTACGGCGTGCCGTCCTGCTTGCTGACCTCCCACGGCTCCCACAGCAGCGATGCGTTGAAGCTGCGCACCTCGACGCCGCCCTGCTCGAGTTCGCGCTTGATGCGCGTATCGCGCTCGACGCGCCAGGGCTCGTAGCAGCGGTTCCAGAACACCGCGCGCACCGGCAGCTCGTCGGCGAGGCGCTCGAGAATCGCGCGCGCGTCGCCGTGGAACAGGCGCAGTTTGCCGGCGAGCGACGCATCGAGCGACTTCAGGGAATGATGCAGCCAGACGCGGCTCGCGGCGCCGGGCTTCCACTCGCCCGCGTCGTCGTCATCGAGGATGTAGATCGGCAGGATGTTGCCGAGTTCGGAGGCCGCCTTGAGCGCCGGGTTGTCGGCGCGACGCAGATCCTGGCGAAACCAGACGATGGTGATGGCCGAATCGGACACGATGGCGGCGGTTCAGAGCGAATTCAGCAGCATCAGCTCGTCGGGATGCGGCTGCATGTAATACGAGCGCTGAATGTATTCGTTCGGGCACTTGCGGAAATGGTGTCGCAGCAGCGTGATCGGCACGATCAGCGGCAGGCGGCCGAGGCGATAATTTTCGATACTCTCGCCGAGCTCCTGCTTGTCGTCGCGATCGAGGTCGTGCTTGAGGTAGCCGCGGATGTGTTCCAGCACGTTGACGTGGTTGGAGCGTTTGGCGAAGACTCTCAGAATTCGCATCATCTCGTCGAGGTAGCGCGGTCCGAAATCCTCGATGGCCCCGGCCTTGTGGGCTTCGGACAGCTCGCGGCCGAGCGCGCGCGCGCGGTTTTGATCGTGACTCATCAGGATTAGTTTGTGGCGCGCGTGGAAGTCGGTCAGCCCGGCCCAGTCGAGCCCGCTCGCGACGAGGTCGTGCCAGCGTTTGTTGATGTAGACTCGCTTGACGAAGCTTTCGCGCAACACCGGGTCGCCGAGCCGGCCCTCCTCTTCGACCGGCAGGGTCGGGAAATTCTGCATCATCGTCGCCGTGTAGAGACCGGCGCCATCGCGCTGCGCCATGTCCCCCCGATAGACCTTGACCCGCTCCATGCCGCAGCTGGGCGAATCTTTCTTGACGATATAGCCGAAGATGTCGCGCTGCCAGTCGCGCTGCGCGTGGGCGATCTCGATCAGCGGTTGCGTCACGTCGAGCTCGGCCGTCTTGTTGCCGACGGCGCGGATGGCGTCGCCGTCGGCAACCAGGCGAATCGTCTCGCGCGGAACCCCGAGCCCGATCGCGAGCTCCGGGCAGAACGGCCGGAAGCTGAAGTAGCGGCCGAGGGTGTCGAGGACGTACCGGTTTTGCTTGTGGCCGCCGTCGAAGCGCACCTTCTCGCCGAGCAGGCAGCTCGAAATGCCGAGCGGAATCTTCTCCGGTTGAACCGCCACTGCGCCCTTGTCAGGCGTAGCTGCGGCGAACCAGCGGGTTCAGCAAGCGGGCGAAGAAACCGGTAAATCGGGGCGGCCCCTCGGTCACGGCGAGGCAAATACATTCGCGATCCTGCGTCGCGACCGGCGAGTGGTGATGATTGCCGTCGTTGAAGACGAAATCACCCTTTTGGTAAACGCCACGCTCGTCGGAAAAACTGCCCTCGAGGATGACCGTGTACTCGTCACCGTCGTGGGTATGCGCCGGCGAGACGCCGCCGGGACGAATCCGGATCAGTTCGACCTTGGCGCCGTTGCTGTCGCGACACAGCTCGACGCTGTGGATATCGGGCGAGACCCGCTTCCAGTCGAGGTGCGCGAAGTCGCTGGCGACGAACTGGCGCAGGCAGCGCGGCACCGACGGGTCGGTCGTGACCGCCGGCGGTTCTTCGTCGACCAGCGAATCGAGCCGCGCGAGCAGGTTCTCCTTGAGGCGCGACGAGGCCGGCGCCGGCTCGAGTTGCTGCATCAGCTCGCTACCGACGCGGTTGAGTCGTTGCAGTTTTTGTACGCAACCGGCGCAATGCTCCAGATGCGCCGAAACGCAAAGGGCCTGGCTCAGCGGCAGGCTGCCCGCCGAGTAGGCGGCCAGCAATTCATCTACAGGATGTTTCAATACTTGTTCCATAATTACCTCGCAACCAGTGCTTCGAGCTTTTTCAGCGCAAGCCGAACGCGGGACTTGACGGTCCCGAGCGGCAGCTGCAGCTCTTCGCTGGCCTGTTGATGGCTTTTACCCTCCAGATAAACCTTGGTTAGAATTTCTGCTTGTTCGCGCGGCAGTTGTTTTAGACCTGCTCTTATCGTTTCCTCGGCCCGGCTTTGCTGAACCAGCTGAAACGGGCTCGGGCCTTCATCCTCGATGTCATCGAAGATGTGTGTCGGATCGATCTCGCTGACGTAACGGCTGTTGCGCCGCAGGTAGTCGATTCGACAATTCCGCGCCAGCGTAAAGATCCACGTGTTAAGGTTGGCAAGCCGTGGATTGTATTTATCGGCTTTGAGCCAGACCCGGGTCATTACTTCCTGCACCAGTTCGTCGGCGACCAGGTCGGCACCGGGTTCGCGCGCCAGGCTGTAGGCGCGCAACATCGGCGCGTAATGATCGAAGAGCTCCGCGAACGCGGCCTTGTCGCGATCGGCGGCCACTTTCGCAATGTGCTGACTGAGGGTCGCGAGTTTCTCGCTCTTTGCTTTGGTAGTTTCCATAGTCCGATGTCGTTGGCCGTTTGGCTTGGTCGTCATTATACGCTTGCGCGCAGGCCGTGGATCACTCGATTTGATCCAAAATCGCGCGGACGCCGTAGACTCACGGTGAAACGCGGGCGGTCTGCAGCACGCACAGCGTAAATCAGGCTTTGAATATAACCTTAGGGTCAGTTTATGAATTTATTGAAATACGGAGTCGGCCGATGAGCGCGGTTCAGCAGCGCGCGCTGGGTTGGGTCGAACAGGGCCTGGTTCCCGATCCGGTCGTTCGCGCCGGAATCCGGCGACTGCTGGCGCAGCGCCTCGACGAAATCGAAAGCAACAGCGTCGATGCCGCGGCGCTGCGCACCGACGCATTTATCGAAATGATGGACGCGAGCCCGGCCGCGCTCTTGCCCGACAAGGCCAACGAGCAGCATTACGAGGTGCCGGCCGAATTCTTTGCCGAGGTTCTCGGCGATCACCGCAAGTACAGTTGTTGCTACTGGCCAGACGGCGTTGCGACGCTCGGACAGGCGGAAGCGGCGGCGCTCGAGGCGACCTGTGAACGCGCCGGCCTCGCCGACGGCATGCGAATTCTCGAGCTGGGATGCGGCTGGGGCTCGCTGACGCTGTGGATTGCGAGTCGCTACCCGCGCTCCGAGGTGACCGCCGTATCGAACTCCTCGGGGCAGCGGCAGCACATCGAGGCCGAAGCCGCGCGCCGCGGACTGGACAATCTGCGCGTCATTACCGCTGACATGAACGATTTCGACATCGACGAGCGGTTCGACCGCATCGTGTCGCTGGAAATGTTCGAACACATGCGGAACTATCGCAGGCTGTTCGCACGCGTCCGCGACTGGCTCGTTCCGGGCGGACGTTTCTTCATGCATATTTTTTGTCACCGCCTGGTACCCTATGAATTCGTCGATCGCGATGCCAGCGACTGGATGAGCCGCTACTTTTTCAGCGGCGGAATCATGCCGAGCGACTCGCTGCCGTCACGCTTCCAGGACCATCTGCGGCTTGTGCGTCAATGGCGCTGGGACGGCCGGCACTACGAACGGACATTGAACGCGTGGCTGGCGCGCATGGACGACCGTAAATCGACGGTCATGCCAATTCTCGAGCGCACTTACGGCGCCGAAGCCGACCTCTGGTGGGTTCGCTGGCGGCTGTTCTTCATGGCCTGTGCCGAGCTGTTCGGCTACCGCGACGGCCAGGAGTGGTGGGTCAGCCATTACCTGTTCGAGCGCCCGCCCGCGGCGGCGGGCGAGACCGCATGAGGCTGCTGGCGAACATCGTCATCTACCAGGTCTGCTGGCTCGCCTGCATTCTAGGCGGCGCCAACGACCTGCCGCTCGCCGGCGTGGCGGCGGTCGCGCTCGCGGTCGCCTGGCATCTACGCCTCGCCGACGCGCCGCGGGCCGAAATCGCATTGCTCGTCGTGGCCGGGCTCGCCGGCGCGGTCTGGGATAGCCTGCTGGTTGCCGCCGGCTGGCTGGTTTATCCGTCCGGCACGCTGATAGCCGGCACCGCGCCTTACTGGATCGTCGCGCTGTGGGTCGGTTTCGCGACGACCTTCAACGTCAGCTTGCGTTACTTCAAGCCGCGGCTGGCGCTCGCGGCAATGCTCGGCGCCATCGGCGGTCCGCTGGCGTTTCTCGCCGGCGAGCGGCTCGGCGGCGTGACGTTTACCGACACGACCACCGCGATGGTTGCGCTCGCGCTCGGCTGGGCGACGCTGATGCCGGCGATGATGCTCGCCGCGCGTCGCCTCAACGGTTTTCGCGACGACGATATGCCGGTGGCTGCGGTCGCCGAAAATTGAGGAAATCATGTTCGATCTGACGAGTTATGTAATCGGCCTCGGCGTCATTCTGACGGCGGCCACTGGCTTTTGGCTGGTCAGCCTGCTCAAGCGCGACGTCAGCATCGTCGACAGCCTCTGGTCGCTGATGTTTCTGTTCGCCGCGCTGACTTATGCGATCACGTTGCCGGAACCCGGGCCGCGCTCGACGCTGGTGCTGATTTTGGTCGCGCTGTGGGCGCTGCGCCTGGGCGGCTACATCACCTGGCGCAACTGGGGCGAGGACGAAGACCGGCGCTACCGGAAAATCCGCGCCGACAACGAACCCAACTTCGAGCTCAAGAGCCTGTTCATCGTCTTCCTGCTGCAGGGCGTCATCGCCTGGGTCGTGTCGTTGCCGTTGCTGGTTGCGCAGGCGAGCGCCGCGCCGTTCGGGCTCGTCGATTACGCCGGCATCGCGCTGTGGGTCATCGGCATGATCTTCGAGGCGGGCGGCGATTTCCAGCTGGCCCGCTTCAAGTCGGATCCGGAAAACCAGGACAAGGTCATGGACCAGGGCCTGTGGCGTTACACGCGGCACCCGAATTACTTCGGCAACGCGTGCCTGTGGTGGGGATTCGGCCTGATCGCGCTCTCCGCCGGCGCCTGGTGGGCGCTGGTCTCGCCGGTCATCATGACGATCCTGCTGCTCAAGGTGTCGGGTGTTTCGCTGCTCGAACAGGATATCGGCGAGCGCCGGCCGAAATATGCCGACTACGTCGAGCGTACCAGCGCGTTCTTCCCACTGCCGCCGAAGGGCGTCGCCGATGGCAAAAAGGAGCAAACCCAAAATGGTTAGTCGAAACTTGATACGGACAATTCTCGTTACCGGTATGCTCGCGCTGCCCGGTCTGGCGGCCGCGACCACCGGGAGCGCCGACGAGTTGCTGTTCCGGGTAATGCTGGATGACAAGGATATCGGCGTGCACCGCTTCAGCGTCGACCGTCGTGACGATGGCGAACGGGTCGATATTCAGGCCGACTTCGACGTGACCTTCTTCGCCATCCCGGTGTATAGCTACGATCATCGAAACCGCGAGGTCTGGCGCGATGGCTGCCTCGCGCGCATCGAATCGACGACCGACGACAATGGCGACGAATTCCGCGTCGACGGCGAGGACGTCGGCGACCGCTTCGTTGTCTCGACGCGAAGCGAGCGGGTCGAGCTCGACGCCGAATGCGTCATGTCGTTTGCCTACTGGAACCGCGACTTCCTGACCCAGGGCCGCCTGCTGAACGCGCAAACCGGCGAGTACCTGCCGGTCAGCCTCGAGGATCTCGGCACCGAGCAACTTCGCCTCGGCGAAAACTCGGTAACGGCGCAGGGCTACCGGCTGTCGAATCGCGACGAGGAAATCGACATCGATGTCTGGTACGAGTCCGGAACGGGACGCTGGCTGTCGCTCGAATCCCGCGTCGGCGGTGAGCGCACCCTGCGCTACCTGCCGCTCGCCGGTGCCGCCGCCGAGCGCGCGCGGCAGCGGCTGGCGTCGAACTCGAAGGTGGCGGCGACGATGCAGGAACGGCGGAAGTAGACGATGCAAGCGATCATCCGTGCCGGAATGCTTGCGCTCGCGGCCGCGCTGTTGGGCGCCTGTGCGACGCCGGCGCCGATTCGCACCGTCGACCACGTCGATCTCGAGCGTTTCATGGGCGACTGGTACGTCATCGCCAACATCCCGACCTTTCTCGAAAAGGGCGCGCACAATGCGGTCGAATCCTACCGGCTCGACGACGACGGCACGATCGCGACGACGTTTACTTTCAGGGACGGCGGCTTCGATGGCGAGGTCGAAACCTACCATCCCCGTGGCTTCGTCCGCGACGACGAATCCAACGCGGTCTGGGGCATGCAATTCATCTGGCCGTTCAAGGCCGAGTACCGCATCGTCTACTTGACGCCGGATTACACCCAGACCATCATCGGCCGCAGCCAGCGCGACTACGTCTGGATCATGGCGCGTACCCCCGTGATACCTGCGGCCGATTTGGAAGCGATGCTTTCGTTGCTCGCCGACGAAGGCTATGATGTTTCGCGCATCCAGAGAGTCCCGCAGCGCTGGTAGCGCGCGGATTACGGGCTGATCCAACACGCTTGTCGGGGCGTATAACCATGCCAACAGCTTCGACAGCGAGATACCAGTAGAGATGAACTCCGAACAGGCCATGATCGAGCGCTTCAAGGAATACTTCCGCGTCCTGCACCGCGCGGACCTGTCACGCTTGCGTGAATTTTACGCTGCCAACGTCGTGTTTCGCGATCCGGTGCACGAGATTCGCGGGATCGTCGAGCTCGAGGACTACTACGCCGGGCTCTGCGCCGACCTCGGCGAATGCCGCTTCGAGTACCTCGACGAATTTGTCGGCGAGGGTTCGGCCTACATCAAGTGGATCATGCACTTCAGGCACCCGAAACTACGCAACCGCCCGATCAGCGTGCGCGGCGTCAGCCACCTCAAGTGGAGCGACAGGATCGAGTTTCAGGAGGATTTCTACGACATGGGCGCCATGCTCTACGAGCAGCTACCGGTGCTCGGTAACGTCACGCGCTGGCTGCGGCTGCGGCTGGCCAGCTAGGAAGGGCCGGTGCGCGAGGGCAATATCGTCCGGATTTCCGGCGCGAACAGCGGCGCCGGCGGCTGCCTTGCGGTCGAGGCCGGCGCGCGCGGCGGCCAGGTCTTCGCGTCGGGTCGCAGCCAGGCGGCGCCGCGCCTCCCGGGAGGCTGCCGATGAAGATCGCGATCGTCGGCGCCGGCATCTCCGGCCTGGCCGCCGCCTGGTATCTCGACCCGCACCACGAGATCACCGTCTACGAGTCGGCGCCGCGCATCGGCGGGCACACCGCGACGATCGACGTGCGCCACGACGGTCGCGATTACGCGATCGACACCGGCTTCATCGTCTACAACGACTGGACCTACCCTCAATTTATCGAGCTGCTCGACGCCCTCGGCGTCGCAACGCAGCCGACCGAAATGAGTTTCAGCGTGCGCTGCGACGCGAGCGGGCTCGAGTATGGCGGCAACAACCTCAACACACTGTTCGCGCAGCGGCGCAACCTGCTGCGGCCGTCCTATTACCGTATGCTGGCCGATATCCTGCGCTTCAACCGCGAAGCGGTGCGTGATCTCGACGCCGGCCGCATCGCGCGGGCGACGACGCTCGGCGGGTACCTGCGCGCCAATGGCTACGGCGACGGTTTCGTCTACCAGTACCTGTTGCCGATGGGCTCGGCGATCTGGTCGGCGTCGACCGACGGCATGCTCGATTTTCCGCTGCTGTTCTTCGTCCGCTTTTTCAAAAACCACGGTCTGCTCAGCGTCAACGATCGACCGCAATGGCGCGTCATCAAGGGCGGTTCGGGGCAATACCTCGATCCGCTGACGCGCGGTTATGCCGACCGCATCGTCTGCAACGCCGACCTCGCCGCGGTGCGGCGCCGCAACGACGGCGTCGAGCTGATCATGGGCGACGGCCATCGTGCGCACTTCGACGAGGTCGTGTTCGCCTGTCACAGCGACCAGGCCCTGGCGTTGCTGGCCGACGCGAGCGCCGCCGAGCGGCAGTCGCTGGCTGCGATTCCGTATCAGCGCAACGAGGTCGTGCTGCATACCGACACGAACCTGCTGCCGCGCAAGCGGCTGGCGTGGTCGAGCTGGAACTACTGGTTGCGCCAGCGGTTCCAGGCGCGCGCGGTGCTGACCTACGACATGAATATCCTGCAGGGCATCGAGTCGCAAACGACCTTTTGCGTGACGCTCAATGCCTCCGAGGCGATCGCCCCCGAAAAGGTAATCGACACCTTCGAATACAGCCATCCGGTATTTTCGCTGGCGTCGGTCGACGCCGCGCGCCGTATCGACGAGTTCAACGGGCTCAACCGCACCTGGTTTGCGGGCGCCTGGCTCGGCAACGGGTTTCACGAAGACGGCGTGCGCAGCGCGCGCCGCGTGGCCGACGCGATCGCGCGCCGCGAAGCCGCCGCGCCGGCCACGGAACGGAGGCCCGTGCATGCATAGCGCGATCTACCAGGGCTTCGTGCGTCACCGCCGATTCGTGCCGCGCGCGCACCGCTTTTGTTACTCGGTGTTCATGATGTATCTCGATCTCGACGAGCTCGACGAGGTCCTCGCGCTGTCGCCGCTGTGGTCGGACCGGCCGTGGCGGCCGGCGCGCTTTCGCCGCGCCGACTTTCTCGGCGACCCGGCGGTGCCGCTCAAGCAGGCCGTCGGCGAGCGCATCTTTGCGGCGACCGGCGAGCGTCACGACGGCCCGGTGCGGCTGCTCGCCAACCTGCGCTACCTGGGGTACCTGATCAATCCGATCGCCGTGTACTATTGCTACGACCGCGGCGGGCAATTGCGTTACATGATTTCCGAGGTGACCAATACGCCGTGGGGCGAGCGGGTCAGCTACGTTTTACGTTGCGATCCGGGGCAGCGCTTTCAGCGCATCGAGTTCCAGAAGGAAATGCATGTTTCGCCCTTCAACCCGATGACGATGACCTACCAGTGGTGCAGCAACGATCCGGCGCGCACACTCAGCCTGAATCTCGAGGCTTGCCGCGACGGCGAGACCCATGTAGACGCGACGCTCGCGCTACGGCGGCACGAAATCGATCGCGCCAGCCTCAACCGGACGATACTGCGCTACCCGTGGATGACGGCCAAGGTGGCCGGCACGATTTACTGGCAGGCCTTGAAGCTCTGGCTCAAGAAAACCCCCTTTTTCGACCACCCGGCGACCGCAGGAGGCGCGTCGTTCGACGAGACCGATATCACCCGACTGAAGACCAAGCCATGACCACGATTCATCAATCCGCCATCGGCGGCAACCCCAAGCCGGGGCTGCTCGAAAATTTTGCCCGGCGCCAGCTGCAAAAGCACCTGCGCCTGCTCGCGCGCGGCAGCCTCGTGATCGAGGATGGCGACGAGCGACTCGAATTCGGCCAGGCACCCGGCGAATCCGACATCAATGCGCACATCGTCGTTCACGACTCGTGCGCCTATCGCGATTTCGTCTTCGGCGGTTCGATCGGCGGCGCCGAGGCCTATATGCTCGGCAAGTGGAGCACGCCCGACCTGCTCGAAGTCGTGCGCGTGATGACGGCCAACCTCGACGTACTCAACGGCGTGGACGATACGCGCTTCGTCGGTCGCCAGCTCGTCGACAAGGTACTTCACTGGCTCAACCGCAACAGCGCGCGCCGGGCGCGCGAGAATATTTCCCGTCATTACGATCTCAGCAACGATTTCTTCGCGCTGTTTCTCGACCCGGAGATGATGTATTCGGCGGCGATTTATCCGAGTGACGGGACCGGTCTCGACGAGGCCGCGGTGCACAAGCTCGACGTCATCTGCCGCAAGCTCGAGCTCGAACCCGCCGATCACCTGCTCGAGATCGGCACCGGCTGGGGCGGACTCGCGATTCATGCCGCGCGTCACTACGGTTGCCGCGTGACGACGACGACGATTTCGCGCGCGCAGTTCGAGGCCGCCAGTCGGCGGGTGCGCGAAGCCGGGCTCGACGACCGCGTAACGGTGCTGTTCGAGGATTACCGTGATCTCGAGGGCCGGTTCGACAAGCTGGTGTCGGTGGAGATGATCGAGGCAGTCGGCCACGAGTACTACCGGCAGTATTTCAGCGGTTGCGCGTCGTTGTTGAAAGACGACGGCCTGATGTTGTTGCAGGCGATTACGATTCCGGAACAGCGTTTCGAGTACGCGCAGAAATCGGTCGATTTCATCCAGAAATACATCTTTCCGGGCGGCTCGCTGCCGAGCCACGAGGCCATACTCACGGCGATGCGCAAGCATACCGACCTGGTCATGGTCGGCATGCAGGAGATCGGCCTCGACTATGCGCGTACGCTCGCCGACTGGCGCGGACGATTCCTCGCACGGCTCGACGAAGTGCGCGCGCTCGGCTTCGACGACAGCTTCATCCGCATGTGGCACTACTACCTGTGTTACTGCGAGGGCGGCTTTCGCGAGCGCGTCATCGGCACCGCGCAAATCCTGATGGCGAAGCCGAGCTGGCGCCCGGCGTCCGCCTGATCAGCCCGAATCCCGTCTATTCCCTCGGCGGCAGCCCGGTGTGCTGCGTCAGCAGGCGGCCCTTGCGCGGCTTGCGGCGCTCGCTGTTCTTGCGTCGCGGGCTACGATAATCCCCGGCATTGCGCGGCTGGCGCGGCGGCACCAGGTGTTGCTTGCCGTAGCCGATCAGGTCGTCGCGGCCGAGCGCGCGCAAGGCATCGCGCAGCAGCGGCCAGTTGGCCGGGTCGTGGTAGCGCAGGAAAGCCTTGTGCAGGCGCCGCTGTTTCTCGCCTTTTGGCGAATGCACCTCGCCGCTCGCGCGGCGCACCCGCCTGAGCGGATTCCTGCCGCTGTGGTACATCGCGGTGGCGGTCGCCATCGGCGACGGGTAAAAGTTCTGCACCTGGTCGGCGCGAAAGCCGTTGCGCTTGAGCCACAGCGCGAGATTCATCATGTCCTCGTCGGTCGTCCCCGGGTGCGCGGCGATGAAGTACGGAATCAGGTACTGCTCCTTGCCGGCCTTGCGCGAAAACTTGTCGAACAGCGCCTTGAAGCGGTCGTAGCTGCCGATACCGGGCTTCATCATCTTCTCGAGCGGCCCGTCCTCGGTGTGCTCGGGCGCGATCTTGAGGTAGCCGCCGACGTGATGGGTCACGAGCTCCTCGACGTAGGCCGGCGATTCGACCGCGAGGTCGTAGCGCAGGCCGGATGAAATCAGCACCTTCTTGATGCCGTCGAGCCCGCGCGCCTTGCGGTAGAGTTCGATCAGCGGCGCGTGATCGGTGTCGAGATTGTCGCAGATGCCCGGGTAGACGCAGGACGGCCGCCGGCACGCGGCCTCGATCGTCTTCGACTTGCAGGCCAGGCGGTACATGTTCGCGGTCGGACCGCCGAGATCCGAGATCACGCCGGTGAAGCCGGGCACCTTGTCGCGGATTTGCTCGATTTCGCGCAGGATCGAATCCTCCGAGCGGCTCTGGATGATGCGGCCCTCGTGCTCGGTGATTGAGCAAAAGGTACAGCCGCCGAAGCAGCCGCGCATGATGTTGACCGAAAAACGGATCATTTCGTAGGCCGGGATGCGCGCGTCGCCGTAGCCCGGGTGCGGCACACGCGCGTAGTCGAGGCCGAAGACGTAATCCATTTCCTCGGTCGACAGCGGTATCGGCGGCGGGTTCAGCCAGACCTTGCGCCCGCCCTGGTTTTGCACCAGCGCGCGCGCGTTGTACGGATTGGTCTCGAGGTGCAGCACGCGGCTGGCGTGGGCGTAGAGCACCGGGTCGCGGGTGACCATGTCGAACGACGGCAGCCGCACGACCGTGCGGCCGCGTCGCGCGAGCCGCTGCTCGATGCGCGCGAGCTTGCCGTCGAGCCGCACCGCCGGCTCGGCGGCTGCGGCGGCGCCGCCCGCGTCGCAGGCCGCGGGTTCGACCGTCGCGTAGGGATCGAGCGGTTGCTCGATACGACCGGGCTTGTCGACATTGGTCGAATCGATCACGGTCCAGTCGGGCGGTAGTTCCTTGACGAAGAAAGCGGTGCCGCGTACGTCGGTGATCGAGGCAATGTCATCGCCGCGCGCCAGCCGGTGTGCAACCTCGACCAGCGCGCGCTCGGCGTTGCCGTAGAGCAACAGGTCGGCACGCGCGTCGGCCAGGATCGAACGCCGCACCTTGTCCTGCCAGTAGTCGTAGTGAGCGATCCGGCGCAGCGAGGCCTCGATGCCGCCGAGCAGAATCGGCACGTCGTTCCAGGCCTCGCGGCAGCGCTGCGCGTAGACGATCGAGCAGCGGTCGGGCCGGCGGCCGCCGATATCGTCGGGCGAGTAGGCGTCGTCGCTGCGGATCTTGCGGTCGGCGGTGTAGCGGTTGATCATCGAATCCATGTTGCCGGCGGTGACGCCGAAGCACAGGTTCGGCTTGCCGAGCGCTTGATACGGCTCGACCGAATGCCATTCGGGTTGCGCGATGATGCCGACGCGAAAGCCCTGTGCCTCGAGCAGGCGGCCGATCACCGCCATGCCGAAGCTCGGGTGATCGACGTAGGCGTCGCCGGTCACCAGGATCACGTCGCAGCTGTCCCAGCCGAGCGCGTCCATCTCGGCGCGCGACATCGGCAGAAACGGCGCCGTGCCGAAGCACTCCGCCCAGTAGAGCGGGTACTCGTTGATCGGCCGGGGGCTGGTTGTCGGATCCATCTTCATGGGGCGGCGATCCTAGCAGATATCCGGGTTAAATGTGCAGCCAGTCGCGCAGCCGCCAGGCCGCGAGCCCGGCGCGCAGGTATTGCCGGCGCAGAAAGGCGAGCGGGAAGCGCGGCGGCCGGCCGCGAATGATCGCCGGCAGATGCCGCGGCAGGACATCGTCGCCGGCCGCGGGATCGGCCAGCCAGCGCGCGACTTCACGCCCGCTCCAGGTCGCGGTGTTGACGCCGTTGCCGTGGTAGCCGAAAGCGAAGTAGACCGACGGGTCCTCGGGCATCCGCCCGATCGACGGCCGCAGGTTGGCGGCGAAGCAGACCAGCCCGCGCCACCGGTGGGTGTAGTCGAGATCGGCGAACTGCGGCCACAGCCGGGCGATGCCGCGCCTGAGCTCGGCAAAGGCAAGCTCGGCGCGGTCGGCCCGGCCGGTGTGGTCGGCGCGGCCGCCGAGCATGAAGCGGCCGTCGCCGAGTACGCGGTAGTAATAGAACATGTGGCGCGCGTTGAACGCCGGGTTCTGCGTATGCCAGCCGCGCGCCCGCAGCTCGTCGGAGCTCATCGGGCGGCTGGTGACGATCGCGCTCTGCAGCGGCAACGGGCGGCCGTAGACGCCGGCATGCAAGTGTTCCGGCATGAAGCCGTTGCCGGTCAGGATGACGCGCGGCGCGCGCAGCGAACCGCGCGCGGTTTCGAGCCGGTGCTGTCCGCCGTCGCGTCGCCACGCGCGTACCTCGCTGTGCGCGTGCAGCGTCGCGCCGTGGCGTATCGTCGCGGCGGCGAGCCCGCGCACGTAGCGCAGCGGGTGCAGGCCGAAGCCCGGCCGGATCGATATCGCGCCGTGCTGGTGTGGCGCGTCGTAGCCGATCTCGCGAAACTCGTCGCGCGGGTGGGCCCCGGTCTCGAGGCCGAGCGATTGCAGCATTTCGGCCTCGTCGAGCAGCGCGCGATAGCCCGCATCGCTCTCGGCGACCGCGAACTCGGCGTCGCCCTGCGGCTGAAAGTCGATGCTCTCGCTTTCGCCGAGCTCGCGCACGAGTCGCACTGCGTCGGCCTGGCAGCGGTAGTAGCGACGGGTCTCGTCGCGACCGAAGCGCCGGATCTGGGCCGCCGGCGACAGCTTGGTGCCGCCGATGCAGCAAAACCCGCCGTTGCGGCCGGAGGCGCCCCAGCCGATGTGGCCGGCTTCGAGCACGCGCGCGTCGAGGCCGAAGTCGCGGGCGAGAAAATAGGCCGCGGCGAGCCCGGTGTAGCCGCCGCCGACGATCGCGACGTCGCAGGACGCGTCGCCTTCGAGCGGCGGCGCGTCGAATTCGGCCGGCGGCGCGCTCGCTTCCCAGTAGGATGGTTGCGCTTCGTCGAAGCGGTAGAGGCTTGCGTCGAACAGATGTTTCATGCGTTCCTCGGCTGCAGGATCAGCAGGGTCGCGCCGCCGGCGACCAATCCCCAGAAGGCCGCGCCGATGCCGAACAGCTCGAGGCCCGACGCGGTCACGACGAAGGTGATCACCGCGGCCTCGCGCGAGCCGTCGTCGGCGACCGCCATCGCCAGGCTCGAGCCGATCGTGCCGAGCAGCGCGAGCCCGGCCAGCGCGAGGATGAACTCGGCCGGGAAGGCCGCGAACAGCGCCGCGACCGCGCCGCCGCCGAGTCCCAGCAACAGGTAGAACACGCCGGTGCTGACGCCGGCGACGTAGCGCCTTTCCTTGTCCGCGTGCGCTTCGGGGCCGGTGCAAATCGCCGCCGTGATCGCCGCCAGGTTCAACGCAAAGCCGCCGAATGGCGCGGTGATCAGCGTCGCCGCGCCGGTCGCGCCGACGATCGGCGAAATCGGCGCGGCGTAGCCCGAGGTTCGCAGGACCGCGAATCCCGGAATGTTCTGCGACACCATCGTCACGACGAACAGCGGAATGCCGACGCCGATCAGCACCTGCGGTGAGAACCCCGGCATGACGAACTCGGGACCGCCGAGGTCGACGCGAAAGCGCGTGAAATCGAGCAGGCCCATGATCTGGCAGAGGACGAACCCGACGGCCAGCACGGCGATAATCGTATAACGCGGCAGCCATCGGCGCGCGCCGAGGTAGGTCGCCAGCATCGCCAGCACCAGGGTGAACTCGGATTGCAGCGCGCCGAACGCGTTGACGCCGAACTGGAACAGGATCCCGGCGAGCATCGCCGCGGCGAGCGCCAGCGGGATGCGGTCGATGATGCGTTCGAACCAGCCGCTCGCGCCCGCCAGCGTGATCAACAGCGCGCTGAAGACGAATGCGCCGATCGCGTCGGCGAGCGCGACGCCGTCGAGCGAGGTCGCCAGCAGCGCGCCGCCCGGCGTCGACCAGGCCGTGATGATCGGCATGCGGTAGCGCAGCGACAGGCCGATCGTCGTCGCGCCCATGCCGAGGCCGAGCGCCATCATCCACGAGCCGGCCTGCGCCGCGCTCGCGCCGGCCGCGCTGGCGGCCTGGAACACGATTACCGCCGACGAGCTGTAGCCGATCAGCACCGCGGCGAAGCCGGCCGCGATTGCCGGCGGATGCAGGAAATCTTTCAGGGCCAATCCGGGGTCTCCGTTGCCGTTACTAGCGTGCGCGCCAGGCGAGGGCGACGCCGAGCATGATTATCAGCGAAGCGGCGGCGAAGGTCAGCGACAATTTTTCGCCGAGTACGAGCCAGGCGAGGATCACGCCCGAGACCGGTTGCAGGAATTGCAGCAAACCGATGCGCGCGATGCCGCCGCTGCCGAGCGCCCAGTACCACAGGATATAGGCGACGATCGTGACGCCGACCGCCTGGTACAACAAGCCCGACCACGGTCCGGCGCCGGCCACTGCGAGCGCCGGCGCGTCGACGACGAACGGCGCGAGCGGCAACAACAGCAGCGCGAACAGGCCGACGCCCCAGAAGGTCGTGCCGCGCGCCGAATAACCGCCGCGCTGCAGGCGCGCACCGGCGACGTAGCCGAGCGAGCCGAAAACGGTCGCGCCGAGCACCAGCAGGTCGCCGTCGAGGCTCGCGACGCCGGGCCCGGCGGCCGGCTCGTACAGCAGCACGATTTCGCCGGCGAAGGCCAGCGCCGAGCCGAGCCACCAGGCCGCGCGCGGCCACTGTCGATCCCAGGCCATCGCGATCGCGCCGGTGGTCACCGGCAGGATCGCGAGCACCATGGTCGCGTGGTTGGCGCTGGTCAGCCCGACACCGAAGGTAAACAGCAGCGGGAAGGCGATGAAGCCGCAAAAACCGGAAACCAGCAGCAGGCGGCGCTCACCGGCACTCCGCGGCAAGCCGATACCGAGCGCGAGTGTCAGCGGCAGCGCCAGCAGCCCGCCGATCACGGTGCGCAGCACGGCGACGTCGAGCGCGGCGATACCGGCGACCGCGACCTTGGTCGCGACCGCCGAACCGCCGAAGATCACGACCGCGCCAAGCGCCGCGGGAATGACGGCCCAGCCGCTCAATCCGCGCGGCCGGCGCCGGGCCGCGTCTCGTCCGCCTCGTGCTCGGTCTGCGCCGCGCGCGCGAACTCGGCGTCGAGGCGCAGGCGACGCCAGCGGCGGTCGATCTTGCGCCGCGCCAGCAGCGGGATGCGGTCGAGCCAGCCGTCGTCGCCGAGGCCGGCGGTCGCCACCAGCCGGCCGCGGGTCAGCGACGTGCGGCGAAACAGCAGCGCGTCGAGCGTCAGGCCTTCGTCGAACAGGATCAGGTCGCGCAGGAACAAGGCCCGCAACTCGTCGAGCGCGGGCTCGAAGTCGTCGAGCGGATAGCCGGCGTCGAGATACTCGCTGAGCGCGCGCGACGCCTGGCCATCGAAATCGCGCACCAGGTCGAACACCAGGCCGCGGCCGAGACTGGTCTCGCAAACCCCGTGAAAGCGTGGCAGGTAATCGGCGTAATCGACACCGCGGCGGTCCAGCCGGCGATAGAATCCGACCTCGCGCCGGGTGCGCGCCGCCTGCCCGGGGGGAGGTATCCGGATCGCGCGTGTCGGATCTTCCGGGTGCACGTAGCTGGCGCGGGCGCGGCCAATCGCGATCGGCTCGGTGAGCTGCAACATCGGCCGCTCAGTCCAGCGCCAGGGTCAGCCGCTCGAGGATGCGCCGCAGCACGGCGCGCAGTCGCTCGGCGCGCTCGGCGAGATAATCCCAGGGCGCTTCCTCGAGCATGTAGTTGCGTTGCGTGAGTTCCATCTGGATCGCATGGAAGCCCCGCGCGGGCTCGCCGTAATGGCGCGTCGTCCAGCCGCCCTTGAAGCGGCCGTTGACGATCGATGTATAGACGCTCGCCGTGGCGCAAGTTTCGGCGACTTGCCGCTCGATCGCAGGGTCGCAGCTCGTCGTGCCGTTGCTGCCGATGTTGAAGTCGGGCAGACGGCCGTCGAACAGGAACGGGATATGCGAGCGAATCGAGTGGCAATCGTAGAGGATCGCGTAGCCGTGGCGCTGGTGGATGCGCTCGAGTTCGGCGCGCAGCGCGTCGTGGTAGGGCTGATGGTAGCGCAGCTGGCGTTCGCCGATCTCGTCGGCCGACGGTTCCTGGCCGGCGCGGTAAACCGGCTCGCCGTCGAAGGTCGTCGTCGGGCACAGCCCGGTCGTGTTCTGTCCCGGGTAGAGCGATTCGTCGGCCGGGTCGCGGTTGGCGTCGACGACGTAGCGGTGAATCGGCGTGCTGACGACGCTCGCGGCCGGCGCGAGACCGGCGTAGAGTTCGCCGATGTGCCAGTCGGTATCGGCCTTCGCCCGGCCGGCCGCGTTCAGCCGCGCGACTATCGATTCGGGAATCTCGAGCCCGCCGTGCGGCTGCCCGAGCAGCAGCGGGCCGTCGCCGCGAATGACACCCGGAGTCACGGATCGATCTCCGGCAGCAGGCCGATTTCGCCGAGCGACGCGATGACCGCGCGCTCGCTGACCAGCTCCGTTATCGCCGCGATGTCGTCGGCGAGGTAACGGTCGTCGGCGAGCGGCGCAACCGCGCTGCGCACTTTTTGCATGACTTTCTGCAGGCGCGCGCTGGTCTCGACCGGCGCGCGAAACTCGACGCCCTGCACGCCGATCAGCAACTCGATTGCG
Source organism: Gammaproteobacteria bacterium (assembly GCA_024638385.1). Taxonomy (GTDB): domain Bacteria; phylum Pseudomonadota; class Gammaproteobacteria. Next base: position 33,048 of record JAHEKJ010000016.1, read on the forward strand.
AGGATGTTCGCGAGATTGCGGTTCATTTCGGCGAGCCGGCGCGCGGCGTGACAGGCCATCGACACGTGGTCTTCCTGGTTGGCGCTGGTCGGCGTCGAGTCGAGCGAGCAGGGCATTGCGCGCTGCTTGTTCTCGGCCATCAGCGCGGCCGCGGTGACCTCGGCGATCATGAAGCCGGAATTGAGCCCCGGGTCGGGCGAAATGAAAGCCGGCAAGCCGTAATTCTGCGCCGGGTCGACCGCGATCGCGACGCGCCGCTGGCTGATCGCGCCGATCTCGGCGATCGCGAGCGCGATCTGGTCGGCGCCGAAGGCGACCGGCTCGGCGTGGAAATTGCCGCCCGACAGGATTTCACCGCTGGCGATGTCGACGATCGGGTTGTCGGTGACCGCGTTGGCCTCGGTCTCGAGCATCTGCGCGACCGCGCGCAGCTGGTCGAGACAGGCGCCGAGGACCTGCGGCTGGCAGCGGAAGCTGTACGGATCCTGCACCCGCTCGTCGCCCTCGCGGTGCGATTCGCGAATCGCCGAGCCGTCGAGCAGCAGCCGCAGGCTGTGGGCCGCGTCGATCTGGCCGCGGAGGCCCCGCAAGGCGTGAATTTCCTCGCGAAACGGCTGGGTCGAGCCCATCAGCGCATCGGTCGACAGCGCGCCCGAGATCAGCGCGGTCTGCGCCAGGCTCCAGGCGTCGAACAGGCCGGCGAGCGCCAGCGCGGTCGACACCTGGGTGCCGTTGATCATGCCGAGGCCTTCTTTCGGCCCGAGCTCGAGCGGTTCGAGTTTGGCCGCTTTGAGCGCGGCGGCGGCGGGCATACGTTCGCCCTCGTAGTCGACGTGACCTTCGCCGATGAGTACCGCGGCGAGATGCGCCAGCGGCGCGAGATCGCCCGACGCGCCGACCGAACCCTGCGCCGGGATGACCGGCAGCAGGTCGAGCTGCAGCAGGCTCTGCAGGCGCAGGATGACGTCCCAGCGCACGCCCGACGCGCCGCGGCCGAGCGATAACATCTTCAGCGCGATGATCAGCCGGACGACCGCGCGCGGCAGCGCCGGGCCGACGCCGCAGCAGTGCGACAGCACGAGGTTGCGCTGCAGGCGCGAGGTCTGGTCGGCGGGAATGCGGGTGTTGGCGAGCTTGCCGAAGCCGGTGTTGACGCCGTAGACCGCGGCTTCGCCGCGCGCCGCCGTGGCGACGATCTTCGCCGCCGCGTCGACGTCGGCCTTACAGGCGTCGTCGATGCGCACCGGGAGGTTGTTGCGGTAAACCCGGCGCAGGTCGGCGAGCCGCGTCGCGCCCGGGGTCAGCAGCAATGCCTCGGACAATTCGGTTCCTCCTAGCTGGCGAGATCGTCGAGCGCCGCGCGGTAAGCCTGCGCGATGCGCGCCTCGTCGGCGTGATGTCCGGCGTCGATGACCTTTCTACCACCGATGTAGACGTCGCGCACGAGATTTTCGTTGCCGGAAAAAATCCAGCTGTCGAGCAAGTCGTCGCGCGCGCGGCCGTAGAGTCGCGGGTGGTCGGCGTCGAGCGCGACGAAATCGGCGCGATAACCGACCTCGATTCGACCGCAGCGGCGACCGCAGGCCTGCGCGCCGCCGGCCCAGGCGCCGTCGAGCAGGCGGCGGCCGGTATTCGGCGTGGCGGCGTCGCTGATCAGGTTGCGGCGGCGGGTCTGCAGGCGCAGGCCGTACTCGAGCCAGCGCAGTTCCTCGACCGGGTCGATCGATATGTGGCTGTCGGAGCCGATCGCCCACGCGCCGCGCGCGGCGAGGTAGCGCTCGGCGTCGAAGAACCCGTCACCGAGATTGGCTTCGGTCGTCGGGCACAGGCCGGCGACGGCGCCGCTGGCCGCGGCCCGCGCGGTCTCGCTCTCGGTCATGTGGGTCGCGTGGATCAGGCACCAGCCGGCGTCGACGTCGAAATGATCGTAAAGCCAGTCGACCGGGCGCGCGCCGCTCCAGGCGACGCAGTCGTCGACCTCCCTGGTCTGCTCGGCGATATGAATATGAATAGCGGCGAGATCGTCGTGCGCGCCGAGCACTTCGCCGAGCAGGTTCGCGTCGATCGCGCGCAGCGAGTGCGGCGCGATGCCGACGTTGGCGTCGGCGTCATCGGCGGTAGCCTGTTGCAGGCGCGCGACGATTTGACCGAAACCGTCGGCGTCGTTGATGAAGCGCTTCTGGCCGGCGAGGGGCTCGGCGCCGCCGAAGCCGCCATAGCGATAGAGCACCGGCAGCGCGGTGAAGCCGATGCCGGCGGCGCGCGCCGCGGCCAGGCATTGCAGGCTCATTTCGGCGCGGTCGGCGTAGGGCTTGCCGTCGACGTCGTGATGCAGGTACTGGAACTCGCCGACGCAGCCGTAGCCCCGCTTGAGCATCTCGACGTAGAGCTGCGCCGCGATCGCGTGCAGGTGGTCGGGCCGGATGCGTTCGAGGTAGTGGTACATGACCCGGCGCCAGGTCCAGAAGCTGTCGTCGGCGTCGCCGCCGGCGCGCTCGCCGAGGCCCGCCATCGCGCGTTGATGCGCGTGCGAGTGAACGTTGGGCAGCGCCGGGATCAGCAGCGCCGCGCTGATACCGTCGGAAACCTGCGAGTTCGGCGTGACGGACTCGATCGCGCCGTCGGCGTCGATCGCAATCGTGACATCGTCGGCCCAGCCGCTCGCAAGCAGAGCCGATGCGGCGTGGATTTCGTGGGTCATGGTAAAAGTTTCCGTTACCGGTTGCGCCGGTGAAAAATTCAGCGTAACATACTTGTCTATACAAGTATAGTGTGCAGCGAGCGGAATGCCGTCAACCCTGTTTACCAACGCCACCCTGGCCTGCTTCGACGCCGCCGACGGCTACGGCTTGCGCGCGCAAGCCGCGCTGCGGGTCGACGAAGGCCGCATCGCCTGGCTCGGCGCGGCGAGCGACTGCGAGCCGGCCGGCGGCACCGAGGTCGTCGATTGTGGCGGGCGGCTGCTGACGCCGGGGCTGGTCGATTGCCACACGCACCTCGTCTACGGCGGCGATCGCGCCGACGAATTCGAGCAACGACTCGAGGGCGCGAGCTACGCCGAGATCGCCGCCGCCGGCGGCGGTATCCGCGCGACGGTCGCCGCGACCCGCCGCGCGAGCGAGGAAGAACTCTTCGCGCAGGCGCGCCCGCGCGTGCAGGCCCTGCTCGCCGAGGGCGTGACCACGCTCGAGATCAAGTCGGGCTACGGCCTCGACTGCGAAACCGAGATCAAGATGTTGCGGGTAGCCGCGCGACTTGGCGACGAACTCGGTGTGCGCGTGCAGAAAACCTTTCTCGGCGCGCACGCGCTGCCGCCCGAGTTCGACGGCCGCGCCGACGCCTACATCGATCGGGTCTGCGACGATATGCTGCCGCGTGCCGCCGCCGAAGGGCTGGTCGACGCGGTCGACGTATTCGTCGAATCGATCGCGTTTTCACCCGCGCAAGCCGAACGCGTCTTCGATTGCGCCGCGCGGCTGGGCCTGCCGATCAAGGCGCACGCCGAGCAATTGTCCGATCTCGGCGGCGCGGCGCTGGCGGCCGCCCGCGGGGCCCTGTCGGTGGACCATCTCGAGTACCTGAGCGAGACCGACGTCGCGCTGCTGGCCGCCAACGGCACCGTCGCGGTGCTGTTGCCGGGCGCATTCTACGTGCTGCGCGAGACCCGGCTGCCGCCGCTCGAAGCGCTGCGCGCACACGGCGTGCCGCTGGCGCTGGCGAGCGACGGCAACCCCGGCAGTTCGCCGTTGCATTCGCTGTTGCTGATCCTGAACCTCGGCTGCACGCTGTTTCGCCTGACGCCGGCCGAGGCGCTGCGCGGGGTCACGCTCAACGGCGCAAAAGCGCTCGGGCTCGAGGACGAAATCGGTTCGCTGGAAGTCGGCAAGCAGGCCGATCTCGCGCTGTGGGACGTCGACCGCCCGGCGATGCTGGCTTATCGCGTCGGCATCAACCCGTGCCGCGCGGTCATGCAGGGCGGCGCCTGGCGGCGCCGGCCGGAGACGTCATGAACGCGATTCTCGACGGTTTCGATGCGATCAGCAAGGCCGCGCCGGTGCCCATTTACCTGCAGATCAAGAATCGGATCGAGCAGCGCATCGACAGCGGGGAATGGCCGGCCGGGCAGAAACTGCCGTCGGAGAACGAGCTCGTCGCCGCGCTCGGCGTCAGCCGCATGACGATCAACCGCGCGTTGCGCGAGCTGACCGAGGCCGGTTTCGTGCGCCGCGTGCACGGGCTCGGCTCGTTCGTCGCCGAGCGCCCGCGCCACGCGAGCCTGATCGAACTTAAGGATATCGCGCTCGAGATCGAGCGCGACGGCAAGACCCATCGCTCGAAGGTGCTCAGCCTCGATCGCGTCGACGCGAACCCGGCGCTGGCGGCGCGCATGGAGGTCACCGCCGGCGCCGAACTCTATCGCCTGCGCGCGGTGCATTACCAGGACGACACGCCGATCCAGTTCGAGATGCGCTTCGTCAATCCCGTGGTGGTTGCGGATTTCATCGCGCAGGATTTTTCGCGCACGACCGCGACCGCCTATTTGCTGCAGCAGGTCAAGCCGGACGAGATGGAGCATCGCGTGCGCGCGGTATTGCCGGACGCCGATTGCCGGCGTCACCTCGAACTCGCGGCCGAGCTGCCGTGTCTCGAACTTGTCAGGCGCACCTGGAAAGACGGCCGCGTCGTGACCTGCGCGACCCTGACTTACCCCGGTGATCGTTACGCGCTCGGCGCACGTTACGCCACCGACGAATACCGGCTGCGCGAGCAGCCTGGCGGAGGAAACTGACATGCCCCTGGACCGAATCGATACCAACCGCAAGATCCGTGCGCCGCGCGGCAGCGAGCTCGCCTGCAAGAGCTGGTTGACCGAAGCGCCCTACCGGATGATCCAGAACAACCTCGACCCCGAGGTCGCGGAGAAACCCGACGAGCTGATCGTCTACGGCGGCATCGGCCGCGCCGCGCGCAACTGGCAATGCTTCGACAAGATCCTCGAATGCCTGCGCGAACTCGACGACGACGAGAGCCTGCTGATCCAGTCGGGCAAGCCGGTCGGCGTGTTCAGGACGCACCCGGACGCGCCGCGCGTGCTGATCGCCAATTCGAACCTGGTGCCGGCCTGGGCCAACTGGGAGCATTTCAACGAGCTCGACCGCAAGGGGCTGATGATGTTCGGCCAGATGACCGCCGGCTCGTGGATCTATATCGGCAGCCAGGGCATCGTCCAGGGCACCTACGAAACCTTCGTCGAGGCCGCGCGCCAGCACTTCGACGGCGACCCGACCGGCAAGTGGATCCTGACCTCGGGCCTCGGCGGCATGGGTGGCGCGCAGCCGCTGGCGGCGACCATGGCCGGCTACAGCATGCTGTGCGTCGAGTGCGACCCGAAACGCATCGACTTCCGCCTGCGCACGAAATATCTCGACAAGCAGGCCGAAAACCTCGACCAGGCGCTCGAGATGATCGACGCGGCCTGCGCCAAAGGCGAGGCGGTTTCGGTCGGTCTGCTCGGCAACGGCGGCGAGATCCTGCCCGAGCTGGTCAGGCGCGGCGTCAAGCCGGATCTCGTGACCGACCAGACCTCGGCGCACGATCCGGTCAACGGGTACTTGCCGATCGGTTGGACGCTCGACGAGTGGCAGACGCGCCGCGAGAACGACCCCACGCGCGTCGCCGCCGAGGCGCGCAAGTCGATGGCGGTGCACGTGCAGGCGATGCTCGATTTCCACGCGCAGGGCATCGCGACCGTCGATTACGGCAACAATATCCGCCAGGAGGCGTTCAACCAGGGCATCAAGAACGCGTTCGACTTTCCCGGCTTCGTGCCGGCGTATATCCGCCCGCTGTTCTGCCGCGGCGTCGGCCCGTTCCGCTGGGTTGCGCTGTCGGGCGATCCGGAAGACATCTACAAAACCGACGCCAAGGTCAAAGAGCTGATCCCCGACGATCCGCATCTGCACAACTGGCTCGAGATGGCACGGAGCCGCATCAGTTTCCAGGGCTTGCCGGCGCGCATCTGCTGGGTCGGCCTCGGCGACCGCGACCGGCTCGGCCTGGCGTTCAACGAGATGGTCAGAAACGGCGAGCTCAAGGCGCCGGTCGTGATCGGCCGCGATCATCTCGATTCGGGTTCGGTGGCGAGCCCCAACCGCGAGACCGAGGCGATGCGCGACGGTTCCGACGCGGTTTCCGACTGGCCGCTGCTGAACCTGATGCTGTCGACCGCCGGCGGCGCGACCTGGGTGTCGTTCCACCACGGCGGCGGCGTCGGCATGGGTTACGCGCAGCACGCCGGGGTCGTCATTTGCTGCGATGGTACGGACGCGGCGGCGGCGCGAATCAAGCGCGTGCTGTGGAACGATCCGGCGAGCGGCGTCATGCGCCACGCCGACGCCGGCTACGACGAGGCGAAAGCCTGCGCCCGCGAGCACGGCCTGAATCTCGGCGCGATCGAGTTGTGAGCGCGCGCTGGCTCGCCGTCGCCGCGCTCGTTAGCGCGTCGGCGGGGGCGATGGAGCTCGGCGATGCGCGGCCGCCGGCGCCGGCGCTACTGATCGAACTGCTGCGCGGCAACACGATCGTCGCCGAATGGGACGGTCGCCCGTTCACGCAGTACTTTGCGCCGAACGGCACGACGCGCTACCGCGAGAGCGATGGGCCGGCGAGCGACGGCAGCTGGCGCGTCAATTCCGGCGGTCAGTATTGTTCGATCTGGCCGCCGTCGCCGACCGAGGCCTGCTACGACGTACGCGTCAAGGGCAACGCGATCCTGTGGCTTTCCGGCGGCAAGGTCCACCCGTCGGAGGTCGTCCGCGGCAACGCTTTCTAATCCGGCCGGCCCGGACGCCGCACCCGATGGCTTTCGAAGAGTAACTTTTTCTCGGAGTTATTACCCCGAGAAAAAATTACTGCGAATATTTCGGTTGCGCGTTCGTTCATATCCTTACGGGAGTGAACTATTGCTGCGCCGATCGGGTCTTCCAACAAGGCTCGTTGCGTCGGAGACGTCCATGTTGAGCAGGAGAAAAGTCGTCAAAACCGGGATCGCCGCGCTCGGTGCGGCCGCGCTGGGCAAGTCAGGCCTCGGTTTCGGAGCCGATCCGCGCTACGGCATCGTCGGCCGCAAGGCGCCGGAACTCGAGGTCGGCTACTGGATCGACCGGTTCGGCGAGCCGACGCGGTTCCGTCTCGCCGAGCACGCGGGCAAGTGGATCTTTCTGAAATGCTGGCAGAGCTGGTGCCCCGGCTGCCATTCGCACGGCTTTCCGGCGCTCAAGCAGATCTCGGACGCGCTCGTCGGCAACCCGCGAATTGCGATCGCCGGCATCCAGACCGTGTTCGAGGGCCACACCACCAATACCGTCGACAAGGTTCGCGAGATCCAGCTGCAATACGATTTGCAGATTCCGATGGGTCACGATCCGGGATTCGAGCAGGGCGCGCCGCAAACCATGCGCGATTACCGCACCGGCGGCACGCCGTGGATGATCCTGATAGACCCTGGGCGCAGCGTCGTGTTCAACGACTACGGCATAGATGCCGACAAGGCCATCGAGTTTTTACGTCGACAAACCGCCTGACCGCGCCTGCGCGTAAGAATTTTTCCGATCAATATCTCCCGGGTTCCCGATCGAACCAAATTTTGCACCAAGGAACTGATCCCGGCGAAGCAGGGACCCTCCCCGGGTTAGCCGAATTGATACCCGGACCCGAAATCTACCCGCATTCGTTCATGATTCGAGCCCGACCCACGATCTCGGACCATTTACTCAAATCGGCCGCGTTGAACTCGGAGGTGCGGGCGTAGGACACTTCGGTCATCGTCCGGGGGCCGCGAATAACCTTCCTAACCGAGTATTCGTCGCGTAGCGGGGCACAATCCGAAAGCGCCTGCCGAAAGAGCACTTCGGTTGGACCGGAATCCAGGATTTCATGCCTGACGACGGCGCAGCGGGGCGTATTCGATTGATGCGCTGCGGCGATACTCTCGAAGAAATCGGCGGCGCTGACGTCGAGACTTGCGTTCGACAGAATCTGCACGCTCACCAGCTCGGACCAGTTTTGAACAGTCTCGCCGGGCAAGACGTATTCCAGCAGGACTCGATTACCGCCGCCGTCGGAATGGCCCTGCTGCCAATCACGATCGTCCTTCGGAAAAGGCCCTACCGCTTCCTTGATACGTAGCGTTTGAAGCTGCCACGGCGCAATCTTCTTGACCAGCGTGCCATTGTAAAACATGAAACCGTACAGCTGCTTCCCGTCCGTTGGCGCGGGACCGAAAGTCTGTTCGGCCGTAACCGGCACGAGATAGCCGGCGTAGAGATTTCCACCTTCCACCGGAGTCGCTTTGAACCAGTATTTTTGCGGTGGCCAGATTAGCAGCTCGTCGGCGTACCGGGTAAGCAATCCTCCTTTGAACTGGGCTTTGATTGTCGTCTCGTGATTACTCGGACAGGTTCCATAGTCGAGTGTGGCGAGCTCTTCCTGGGTCGGAGGGGTTGCGCAGGAAGCGAGAAAAAGAACCCCCCAATAGATGGTGAAACGAAACCGCGAGTAATTCATGGAATCGCCTCTGGATGATGCCATCCGAAAATTGTTGTTGGAGACTATTTATATTCCTAAAAACAATTCTTGTCTATCGATTCCGGAGTCGGGTGCAGCGCCGAAAAACGGGCGACAAATCGATACGATTGCCGGCGTCCGGGGACTGCGACGAAACCACCACTCGACGGCGTGGCGAGCCGGTCGGGCTGCCGGTCAGTGACCGGCAGACTTCAGGTATTTACGGATCGCGTGGGACGCGGCGGCGAAGCCGAAGCACGCGGTGACGCCGACGAACGAGCCGATGCCGGTCGCGCAGTCGAGCGTCGTGCGCTCGGGCGCGACCGGCTTGGCGAAGCTGACCGTGCCGTCGCCGACCGGGTAGCGCGGCTGCTCGGTCGAATAAACGCAATCCATGGCGTAGCGCCGCTTCGGGTTGCGGCTGTAGCCGAGCCTTTGCCGCAGCGTCGCGCGCACCTTGGCGAGCAGCGGATCGTTGAACGCGTGGGTGATGTCGCGGACCTCGATCTGGATCGGGTCGAGCAGGCCGCCGGCGCCGCCGGTCGAAACGATGCGGATCTTGTTGCGCCGGCAGTGATGCATCAGCGCGACCTTGTGGCTGACCTGGTCGATCGCGTCGATCACGTAGTCGTACTGCCCGAACTCGAAGTCGTCGACGTTACCGTGAGTGACGAGGTCATCGATCGCGCGGCAGTCGCATTCGGGGTTGATCGCGAGCACGCGCTCGCGCAGTACCTCGACCTTGGCGCGATCGATCGTGTCGGCGAGCGCGTGCAGCTGCCGGTTGGTGTTGCCGAGCTGGATGTCGTCGTGGTCGATCAGCGTGAGCGCGCCCAGACCCGAGCGCGCGCAGGCCTCGACCGCCCACGAGCCGACGCCGCCGAGGCCGACGATGCAAAAATGCGCGCGCGCGAGCGGCTCGAGCGCCGCCTCGCCGAAGACGCGCGCAAGTCCGGCGAAACGCTCGCGGTAGTCGGGGCTCATTGTGAACGGGTTCGCATCGATGCGCGCAGTGTATTGGTCTCGCCCCGATCTGTCATTACAATAGGCGGCCGCGACCAACCCTGGACTCGAGTACCCCGTGACCACTGCCTGCCTGTTTACGATCTCCGCGCCTTCGGGCGCCGGCAAGACCAGCCTGGTCAAGGCGTTGCTGGAAAAAAGCGGCAACGAGGTTGCGGTCTGCGTCTCGCATACGACCCGGCCGATGCGCCCGGGCGACGTCGACGGCCGCGACTATCACTTCGTCGCGCGCAAGGCCTTCGAGCAGATGATCGCCGCCGGCGAGTTTCTCGAGCACGCGCAGGTTTTCGACAATCTCTACGGCACCGCGCGGGCGTCGGTCGACGCACTGCTTGCGAGCGGCCGCCACGTGATCCTCGAGATCGACTGGCAGGGCGCGCGCCAGGTCAAGGCGCGGTTGCCGGAAACCGTTGCCGTCTTCATCCTGCCGCCGTCGCGCGCGACGCTCGAGCAGCGCCTGCGCGCCCGCGGCACCGACGACGACACGACCATCGCGCGGCGCATGCGCGACGCCGACCGGGAAATGTCGCACTACGGCGACGCCGAGTACCTCGTCGTCAATGCCGACTTCGACCAGGCGCTCGCCGACCTCGAGGCCATCGTCCGCGCCCAGGGCCTCCTGCTCGCGCGCCAGGTGGAGAAACACCGCGCCCTGATCGACTCGATACCGCCGCCCGACGACGCCTGATTAAATCGCCGAAATCCCTTCAGGTTTGGGCATTTTTTGGCTATCATTGCGCGCCTTTCGACAACCGGAACCCGTTCATGGCGCGAATCACCGTAGAAGACTGCCTCGAGCACATCGAAAACCGCTTTGACCTCGTGTTGCTGGCGTCGCGGCGTGCGCGGCAGATCGCCCAGGGCGCCGATCCGCTGGTGCCGCCGGAAAACGACAAGCCGACCGTCATCGCGCTGCGTGAAATCGCCGAGAACCTGATCAATTCGGACAAGATGGACGAAATGGAGGCGCAGGCCGAGATCGAAAAGATCGCGACCGACGACGACCTGATCCGGCAAATCGCGCAAGCCAGTCTCGAAGCCGACGACCAGCCCGAGTAAGCCGCTCTTTTTAAAACGCTTTTTCGCTTCCGGGCGCGCTTTGCCGCGGCCGGCATTTGGCTGTGCCCGGGTCTTGCAAATGTGTTATAAGACCCTATTGACATAGAGATAATTGCTAGCCTGAAAACCCGATGGGGGCGAACTACGCCAATCTGTTCGAAGTCATCGCCGGTGACGCCGCGATCGACGACGACGCCACCCGCATCACCGAGCTTTGCCGCGAACTGCATGCTTACCTCGAACCGCAACAGGTCGAGGACGTCTACCGTGCCTACCTGGTAGGCGCCGAGGCGCACGAGGGCCAGATCCGGGTCTCGGGCGAGCCCTATATCAGCCACCCGGTCGAGGTCGCGTTCATCCTCGCCGAGATGCGCATGGACGCCAACAGCATCATCGCCGCGATCCTGCACGACGTCATCGAGGACACGCCGACGCGCAAGGAGCAAATCGCCGAGCAGTTCGGCGAGGAAGTCGCCGAGCTCGTCGACGGCGTCAGCAAGCTGACGCAGATCGATTTCCGCAGCAAGGCCGAGGCTCAGGCCGAGAATTTCCGCAAGATGATGCTGGCGATGGTCAAGGACATCCGCGTCATCATCATCAAGCTCGCCGATCGCCTGCACAACATGCGCACGCTCGACGCGATGCCGCCCAACAAGCGCCGCCGAATCGCGCGCGAGACGATGGATATCTACGCGCCGATCGCGAACCGTCTCGGTATCTTCAAGATCCGCCACGAGCTGCTCGACCTGTCGATCAGGGCGGCCTACCCGATGCGCTACCGCGCGCTCGTGGCCGCGGTCAGCCAGGTGCTCGGCAACCGCAAGGAGATCTTCAACACGATCGAGGCCGGAATTCGCCAGCGGCTCAAAGAGGTCAATATCGACGCCGAGGTCAAGTACCGGCAAAAGAACATCCACAGCATCTACCGCAAGATGAAGGAGAAGAAGCTCAGCTTCAAGGAGCTCACCGACGTCTTCGGCGTGCGCATCACGACGC
>JAHEKJ010000106.1 GCA_024638385.1 Gammaproteobacteria bacterium
GGCGAGGTCAGCTACGCCAACAGCAAGATCGAGCGCGTGCTCGGCGTCGTCGACGACGACATCGTCGGCAAGAAGCCGCGCGAATGGTGCCGCAACCCCGAAATCGTGCCGCTGCTGACCTTCGGCGACGTCAAGTCGGGCCTGCAGTCGAACGAGGACACGATCGAGCACCGGCTCGACGACGACACCGTCAAGTCGCTGCAGTTTTGCGTCTACCCGCTGTTCGTGCCGAACGACGACACGCGTATCCTCGGCCGCCTGGTCGTCATTCGCGACGTTTCCGAGTCGCACCTGCTGCGCCAGCGCCAGAACGAGTTCATCTCGCACGTGTCGCACGAACTGAAAACCCCGCTCAACGTGCTGTCGATGTACAGCGAATCGCTGCTGCGCGAGGGCGCCGACGACGAAGCTTATCGCACCGAGGCGGTCAACGTGATCCACGACGAGGTCGAGCGCCTGTCGACCCTGATCAACAACCTGCTCGCGATCAACCAGTACGAACTCGGCGGCGTCGTCGCCCAGCGCAAGCACGTGCGCATGCACGAATTTCTCGAGGACGCGTTCGACAACGTCATCAAGTCGCGCAAGGACAAGGGGCTCGAGTTCGATCTCGATATCCCGCGAGAGATGAGCATGGTCTATATCGACAAGGATCTGTTCCGCATCGCGATCAACAATTTATTGACCAACGCGATCAAGTACAACAAGCCGGGCGGCAAGGTCGCGATGAGCGCGAGCGAGGACGACGACAGCATCGTCATTACCGTCAGCGACGAAGGCTACGGTATCGCCGAAGCCGACCGGAAACAGATTTTCAATAAATTTTTCCGCTCGACGGACGATAACATCCGGCAACAGACCGGGCACGGCCTCGGCCTGTCGCTGGCGCGCCAGATCGTGCAGATGCACCACGGCGACCTGACCTGCGACAGTGAACTAGGCCAGGGTAGCCGGTTCTCGATTCGACTCGAAAAAGTCTCGACCCAGATTATGGATGCAGCCGCCTCATGAAGAAGATACTGATCGCCGACGACGAACCGCACGTGCTGCGCGTCATGAAGATGTCGCTCGAAAACGAGGGCTACGCGGTCGACACCTGCGCCAACGGTATGGAGGCGCTCGCCCACATCGAGCGACAGCACCCCGACATCCTGATCACCGACATCCAGATGCCGCAGATGACCGGCGAGGAACTGTGCCGGCACATCGAGGAATACCTCCCCGAACGCAGCTTCCTGATCTTCGTGCTGACCTCGCGCACCGAAATCGAGCACCGCGAATGGTCGCGCCAGATCGACAACCTGCAATTCCTCGAAAAGCCGGTCAGCATTCGCAACCTGATCGAGCGGCTCGACGACTATTTCGCCGGCGTCGCCGGCGGCGAGAGTGCAGCCTGATGCGAGCCACCAGCCACGACGTTCATTTCGGCCAGTACCTGGCCCTTGTCCAGGGTATTTATCCGACCGTTCGCGGCCTGGCCGCGTTCGATACCGGGCTCGAGCCGATCTGGCACGACGATACCGGCGAGACCGTCGCCGCCCAGGTACGGCCGCTGGTGCAAATCCTCAAGGACGGCGATAGCGACGACGAGATCGTCGAGCTCGACAACGGCCTGTTCGCCGAGGTCGTACGTATGGACGACGTCAACGGCGACTTCGCGCTCGGCCTGTGTTTCTGCGTCACGCCCGACGCGCAGGGCGAGGTCGCCGCGATCGCCGGCGAGCAGCGCTTCGCCCATCTATCCGACCTGCTGATCGCGGATTACCTGCAGCGGCAGGCGCTCGCGAGCAAGGAAGACGAGCTCAACCACATGACCGACGAGCTCACGCGCCGCTACGAAGAGCTCAACCTGATCTACAAGGCCGAGGACCAGGCCAGCAACATTTACCACGGCCGCGAATTGCTGCGGCAACTGGTCGTCAACACCTCGCGATTTCTCAACGTCGACATCATTTACCTGTGCATCACCGGCAAGAACATCGCGATGCACAAGTTTCGCGGCGACAACCCGGTGTTCCAGGCCGAGGCGCTGTTCGACTGCCTGCGCGGCGAGCTGATGCCGATCCTCGCGGAGCAGGGCAGCGCGCTCGTCGTCAATCACGTCGAGGACTTCAAGCGCCTTGGCATCGGTGTCGAGCTGCCGTTCAAATTGATCGCGAGCCCGGTGGTCAACGCCGACAACGAGGTCATCGGCCTGCTCGGCATCGCCAGCCAGAACTTCGCGATCGATTTCTCCAACAGCGACCGCAACCTGCTCGACGTGATGGCCAAGAAGGCGTCGAAGATAGCGCAGTCGCACTTCGATCCGCTGACCGGGCTCGAGAACAGTAACAGCTTCGAACTGATCCTGCGCGAGCTGCTGAAAAACAGCTGGGGCACGGAAACCCAGCACGCGATCGCCAACATCGACATCGACCGCATGGCGGTGGTCAACGACATCAGCGGCCGCGACGCCGGCGACCAGCTGATCAAGAAGGTCGGGCAGACGCTCGCCGGCATGGTGCGCTCGCGCGACGTGGTCGCGCGCATCGGCAGCGACAAGTTCGGCGTGCTGCTCGAGAATTGCGACCTGCCGACCGCGCGCAAGGTCATGCAGAAGATCTCGCATGCCGTATCGAGCATCGACATGCAATGGGAAGGCGAATCGCACCAGGTCAGCCTCAGTATCGGCATCGCGCCGATCAGTGCCCAGGCCGAGTCGGTCACGAGCTTGCTGAACGCCGCCGAAACCGCGCGCAACGTCAGCAAGGAGCGCGGGCGCAACTCGATCCACGTGCTCAACCTCGAGGATTCCGACCTGCTGCAGCGCAAGGAGCAGATTCGCTGGGTCGGGCGTATCCAGTCGGCGCTGCGCGACGATCGCTTCGTGCTCTACGCGCAGCTGATCCAGCCGCTCGGGCCGAGTTCCGACAAGCCGCATTACGAAATCCTCGTGCGCATGGTCGACGACGACGGCAGCGCGATCCCGCCGGGCATGTTCCTGCCGGCGGCGGAAAACTTTTACCTGATGGCGAGCCTCGACTACTGGGTCATCAACCAGGCCTTCCGCCAGCTATCCGAATACAATCGCGCCGGCGACGGTTTCCAGATCTCGATCAACCTGTCGGGCCAGTCGCTCAACGACCCGACCGGTTTCGGCGCCTATATCGAGAACAAGCTCGAGCATTACCAGCTCGATGCGCGCGATATCTGCTTCGAAATCACCGAGTCGGCGGCGATCGCCAACATCGACGACGCGCGTTCGTTCATCGACCAGATCAGCTCGCTCGGCTGCGAATTCTCGCTCGACGACTTCGGCACCGGGCTGAGTTCGTTCGCCTACCTGAAAAACCTGAAAGTCGACTTCCTCAAGATCGACGGCGGCTTCGTGCGCGATATCCTCAACGACGAGGTCAGCGAAAGCATGGTCGCGGCGATCAACCAGGTCGGCCACGCGATGAAACTCAAGACCGTCGCCGAGTTCGTCGAAAACGACGCGATCCGGCAAAGACTCGCGCGCATCGGCGTCGACTTCGGCCAGGGCTACGGCATCGGCAAGCCGATGCCTTTCAGCGAGGTTTCGGCGAGCGCGGCGAAATCCGCCTGAGCCGCGATCGCGCCCGCCCGGTCTGCTTGCCGTGTCCGATGCCCCCGCAGTCAAACTCGAAGACGGCCTGACGCCAGCCGCGGTCAGCCGCAACCGCGTCGGCGCGATGACCCATTTGTTCCCGCGCGGCAACCTGACAGGCGACGAAGCCATCGCCGCGCTCGCACAGGCGGTCGAGGACGCGATCGCCTCTCAGGAATACCAGCTCATCGTCGACATGGTCAGCGTGCAGCTCGTCAACAGCGTCGCGCTCGGGTCGCTGTTCGACCTGCGCCAGAAGCTGGTCAAGCACGGCGGCTGGCTCAAGATCACCAACGCCAAGCCGTTGATCCGCGATATCTTCCACGTCACCGGCCTCGACCAGGCGATCGATCTCGTCAACAGCTTCAACATCGACAAGCCGGAAGCCGCCAAGCCGCCGCCGAAACCGACCACGCTGCGCATGGGCGACCTGCTCGTCAGCAAGGGCCTGATCACCGAGGCCAGGGTCGAGGAAGCGATCGCGCTGCAGAAGAAGAGCGGCAAACGCCTCGGCCAGATCATCGTCAGCAAGGGCTGGGTCAGCGAGGACGTGTTGCTGACGACGCTCGGCGAGCAGCTCGGCATCCCGTATATCGTCATGCGCCAGGGCCTGGTCGATCCCGACGTGTTCGCGCTGCTCGACGGCGAAATCCTGCAGCGGCTCAAGGTCGTGCCGCTGTTCCTGGTCCACGGCGAGCTCGCGCTGGCGACCTCGGACCCGCAGGCGATCGCCGGCTTTCGCGAGATCGAGGAGAAGCTCGAGTGCAAGGTCCGGCCGGTGCTGGTGCGCAAGAGCGACATCGTCAAGACGTTGACCGAATCGGGCTCCGACAGCCTCTACGGCGCCGAGATGATCGAGGAGCTCGACGACGAATTCGAGCACATCGAGAGCGCATTGCCGGACGATTACACCGGCATCGACGAGATGGCCGCCGAGAGTCCGGTCATCAACATGGTCAACTCGATCATCCAGCGCGCGGTGCACGACCGCGTCAGCGACATCCACATCGAGCCGTCGCAGAAAAAATGCCGCATCCGTTTCCGCATCGACGGCCTGCTCTACGAGGTCATGGCCCCGCGCATGGATCTGCACCCGGCACTGATCTCGCGCCTCAAGGTCATGGCCAACCTCGACATCGCCGAGCGCCGGATGCCGCAGGACGGCCGCATCCAGGTCTACACCCACGGCCGCGCGGTCGACCTGCGATTCAGCTCGCTGCCGGGGCTGCACGGCGAAAAGGTGGTGCTGCGCGTGCTCGACAAGAACCAGTCGATCCTCGACATCGACAAGCTCGGCATGCAGGAAGACAATGTCGCCGCCTACAAGCGCCTGCTCGACCGCAGCTATGGGCTGATCCTCGTCACCGGGCCGACCGGCAGCGGCAAGACCACGAGCCTGTACTCGGCGATCAATCACCTCAACAGCCTCGAGAAAAACATCGTCACGATCGAGGACCCGGTCGAGTACCAGCTCGACATCGTCAACCAGAACCCGGTGCGCGACAACATCGGCCTGTCCTTCGCCAAGATGTTGAAGCACGTGCTGCGCCAGGATCCCGACGTCGTCATGGTCGGCGAGATCCGCGAGCGCGAAACCGCCGAGATCGCGGTGCAGGCGGCGCTGACCGGTCACCTGGTGCTGTCGACGCTGCACACCAACGACAGTATCGGCGCGGTCACGCGCATGATCGACATGGGGGTCGAGCCCTACCTGCTGTCGTCGTCGCTGATCGGCGTGGTCGCGCAGCGCCTGGTGCGCTCGATTTGCCCGGGTTGCAAGACCGAGTACCTCGCGAGCCCCGAGCTGATCGAACGCTACGGCTGGCAGGACGAGGGCAAGGTGCGGCTGTCGAAGGGCCGCGGCTGCGCGGAGTGCTACGACGCCGGCTATCGCGGGCGCATGGGCATACACGAAATCATCGAGACCAATCCCGACCTGCAGCGCCTGATCATCGCCAACGCGTCGCGCGACGAGTTGACCGAATACCTCGAAAGCCACGACGTGCGGCTGCTGTTCGACGACGGCATCGCCCGCGCGCGCGAGGGCAAGACCACGATCGAAGAGATCTGGCGCGTGGTCAACAGCTAGGGGGAGACGACAGATGGCGATCAGTACCAAGTCCCGCCCTGCGGCAGCCAGGCCGGCGAGTTCGAGCTCGCCGGCGCTGTCGAAACTCGAATTCCGCCGCGGCATTTCCGATCGCGACCGCAAGTTCTTCACCGAGCAGATGGCGCTGCTGCTCGAGACCGGCACGCCGCTGCAGCAAAGCCTGCAGGCGCTCAGGCGCCAGCTCGACAACCCGGCGATGATCGAAGTCGTCGAGCAACTGTCCGACGATATCGGCCAGGGCATGCAGTTTTCCGCGGCGCTCGCGCGCCGACCCGATTTCTTTCCGTCGACCTACGTCAGCCTGATCGCGGCAAGCGAGGACGGCGGCTTCATGCACGAAGTGCTGGAGCAACTGCTTGCGCTCGAGGAAAAACGCGAGCAGCTGCGCCAGACGATGGTCTCGGCGCTGTCCTACCCGGTCTTCCTGCTGATTTTCGCGCTCGCGGTCGTCGTTTTCGTGCTCGTCGTCGTGTTTCCGAAATTCGCCGACCTGTTTTCGCAGATCGCCGACCAGCTGCCGGCGTCGACCGCATTCCTGATGGCGGCGAGCGACGTGCTCAAACATCACTGGATGGTGCTCGCGGGGGGCTGCGCCGGCGCGATCCTCGCCTTCAAGGTCTGGTCCGGCACCGACAGCGGCGCGTACAGGCTCGACTGGGCGCGGCTCAATCTGCCGCTCGTGCGCAACATCTACACCCAGATGTACCTGGTCAACTCGCTGCGCGTGCTCGCGCTGTCGCTCGCCAACGGCGTCGGCATGATGGATTCGCTGCAGGCCTGCAAGAACGTGGTCACGAACCGCCTGTTTCGCGAATTCATCGGCAAGGTCGAAGCGCAGGTCGAAATCGGCAACGGCGTCGCCGCGGGCTTCCGCAACGTCAGTTTCATACCGCCGATCGTCGAGCAGATGATCGCGACCGGCGAGGAGACCGGAAATTTACCTAAAGTTATGAGCCGTCTCGCCGATTACTTCGAAAACGAGCTTGCCAGCAAGCTGCGCACCGTCTCCCGGCTCGCCGAGCCGGTCATGCTACTGATCATGGGGGGTGTCGTCGGCCTGATCGTCAGCTCGCTGATTTTGCCGATTTTCAAGCTGACCCGGGTGGTCGGATAGTGAAAAAGTTAAATTGAAAGTGTTAATTGAATCAAGTTTTTCAATTGAATTTGACTAAATTTTAAGAATCGTGCCTATACTCGCTTCAGTATATTGAGAGATCGAAAGATGAAAACAATGCAACCGCTTAGCAAAATGATTCAGCAGGGTTTTACCCTGGTCGAACTGTTGATCGTGGTCATCATTCTGGCGCTGCTGGCGGCCATCGTGGTGCCGCAATTCGCCTCGTCGACCGATGACGCCAAGCTCGCCTCGCTCGACACCACGCTCGGCAACGTGCGCAGCGCGGTCGACCTGTATTTCCAGCAGCACGGTGAATATCCCGGGCTCAATACCGCGGTCGACGCGGCCTGCACCGGCACCGACGGCAACGGCACCGGCGGCGCCGGCGCGCAGGGCGCGCAGGCCTTCCTCGACCAGCTCAGCCTCTACACCGACGCCGACGGCGGCGCCTGCAGCATCAAGGACGCGAACTTCAAGTTCGGGCCGTACCTGAAAAAGAACACGCTGCCGCCGAATCCGATCACCGGCGTGGCCACGCTCGAAGTCGTCAACGCCGGCGATATCCTGATGGCGGGCACCGCCGCAGATCTCGGCTGGAAATTCGACATCGTCGCCGGCAAGTTCATCGCCAACGACACCACCGACCCGGACGGCGTCGGCCCGCTGCCGTCGTACGACCAGCGCTAGAATTTACGGCCCGGTGGTAGCAGTGTGCTTCAGCATTACCATCTCCCGGTTGTACCTCCCGAGCGGCAGGCCGGCTTCAGCCTGCTGGAACTTACCCTTGTAGTACTGATCCTGGGGATCATGGCCGCGGTCATGATCCCCGATTCTTCTCCCTCGAACGAACACAAGCTCGATCTTGCCGCCGAGCAGGTCGCGCAGGCGCTGCGCTTCGCTCACGCCGAGGCGCTGCGCACCGGCGAGCACCACGGCGTCACGATCAGCCAGGTGACGCAGAAAATCACGGTCAAGAAGTGGGATCTCAGCACCAACCCGGTCAGCACCGAGCTGATTCCGTATCATCCGGTCAGCAAGAAGGTGTTCGAGTTCGAGGCCGGCGAGCTCACGCTGACGCGCGACGTCGCGATCACCAACAGCAGCGATATCTTTCTCTACGACGGCATCGGCCGTCGCCGCAGCCTGATCTTCGACCCGCAGGGCGTGCCGGTCTGGATCCTGAACTCGGGCCCGACCACCCACCGCCTGCTCGAGGGCGTGATCGAACTCGGCAACGGCAGCGGCGAACGCAAGGTCGCGGTGGCGCCGCTGACCGGCCGGGTAACGGTGCAGTGATGCGCCGACAGCGGGCCTTTTCCTATGCCGAGGCGCTGGTCGCGACCGTGCTGATTGCGGTCGCGCTGGTGCCGGCGATCGAGGCGCTGCAAACCGGCATCCAGGGCAGCGCGCTCCATACCGGCTTCGCGGTCGACCACTACCGCGTGCTCGACAAGATCGAGCAGACTGCGGCGACGCCGTACGCCGAGCTCGCCGACGCGGCCGATGCCGCCGGCGGCCCGACCGTCGTCGTGCCGCCTCCGTTCTCGGATCCGCCCGGCACCGAGTCGCGGCGTTTGGTTTACCTCGCGCGCTACGACGGCGACGACGATGACGGCGACGGCGACGGCTTCAGCGGCGCCGACGACGGCCTGATCTGGGTGCGCGTGCGCATCGCCGATACTCATTTCGACCTGGAAACCCTGTTGCATGAATAGGCTGCCCGGTCTTTGTTGTCAGCGCGCCGCCGCCGCCGCGGGGTTCACCTATGTCGAGCTGGTCGCGGCGCTGGCGATCGCGTCGGTGATCCTGCTGGGCCTGTCCGGTGTGCTCGGCCAGGCGCTGCAGTCGCAGGATGCCGTCGGCGACAACAACCGCCTGACCCGCGACGCGCGCGTCGCGCTCGCGCGCATGGTCGCCACGGTCGGCCGCTCGCGGCGGCTGCTGCTGCCGCTCGCCGACAACCCGGCGTCCGACTGGCCCGAGCACGTCCGCGAGCAAACCGTGCCGCCGACGGCGCCGATCGGCGCGAGCACGCTCGCCACCGCGGTGCTCGCGGTAACCCTGCCGGCCGACGTAGACCTCGATTTCGACGGCGTCGCCGATGCCGACGACGACGGCGACGGCCTGATCGACGAGGACTTGCCGAACGACAACCACCACGACTTCGCCCCCGGCATCGTCGGTATCGACGACGACGGCGACGGCACGGTCGACGACGGCGGCGGCTGGGCCGAGGACGACGAGGACGGCGCGACGAACGAGGACCCCGTCGACGGCATCGACAACGACGGCGACGGCAGCGTCGACGAGGACCCGGCGTCGGACAACAACGGCGACGGCTGCCCGGGTATCTGCGGCGTCGACGACGACGGCGACGGCCAGATCGACGAGGGCGCGTTCGACGACGACGACGAGGACGGCGCCTCCTTCGACGATCCCTACGACCCGGTCGTGTTCCACCTCAAGGGTAGCCAGCTGATCGAGCGCCTGCCGGTGCCGTGGGATACCGATGGCATCAGCCTGCCCGACGGTCCGGTCGACGGGCGCGATTTCATCGAGTCGGTCATCGCCGACGACGTGACGCATTTTCGCGTCGAGCGCCTTGCGCCGACGGCGGACGGCGTGCAGGTCGTCGAACTGACGCTGGCGATGACCAGCCCGAAAACCGGCGTCACGGTCAGCCTGCGCACGCGGGTGCGCGTCGGCGGCGCGCTATGACCGCTCGTTCGCGCCAGCATGGCTACGTGCTGCTGCCGGTCGCGGTCATCGTCGCGGTGGTGGCCGCGGTCGCGCTGCTGATCAACTACGAGAGCTCGCTCGAGAACAGCATAACGGTCGCGAGCCACGACCAGATGCGCGTGCAGTACGTTACCGAGGCGGGATTCAGTCATGCCCGCTGGCTCGCCGCGCGCGAGGGTTGCGGCCCGTACAGCAATCTGACCAGCGAGCCACTCGGCGGTGACGAGTACACGACTATTCTGACCACCGATCTCGGCGCGACGACCAGCTACGTGCTGCCGGTCGAGCGTGACACCTGGGTCAACGAAAAGCAGCCGACCGTCAACCACGGCACCGACATCAAGCTCGACGTCAACCTCGACGCCGGCTTCGCCTCGCACACGCTGCTGCGTTACGACCTGTCGACGCTGCCGCCCAAGGCCAGCATCCTCGCGGCGACGCTGTACCTGCACGTCGACGGCGAATTTCCGCTCGGGCCGCACCGGGTGCAGCGGATCACCGCCGACTGGACCGAGACCGGTGCGACCTGGGACAACGTCGGCGCCGCGCTCGAGCCGACGGTGCAAACCTTCATCGCCCCGCAGCCGGTCAACAATACCTGGCTCGCGGTCAATTTGACCGCGCAGGTGCAGGCCTGGAGCAACGGTCAGCCGAACTTCGGCATCGCGCTGATCCCGAGCATCGAACTCGACAAGGCCAAGTACGCGAGCCGCGAATCGGCCAAGCCCTCGTACATCGAAATCGTCACCGGCACCGCGCCGAGCTCACCGGCCACGCTGACCGCGACCGGCACGCTCGCCAGCGGGATCAGCCGCAATCTCCAGCGCGACGATTTCAGGCTTGTCCAGCGGCCGGGCTTCTTGCGGCTGCTGCCGGACGCGGCCGCCGGCAAGGATACTTACCTCTACGAATGGAAGCCGAGCTGGAACTACGGTGCCGTCGGCGAGATCTGGGTCGACGACCGCTGGGCGGATTCGACCGCGGTCGGCCTGATCCGGTTCGGGCTGGGCGCGTTACCGGCCGGTGCCCGGATCGTCGGCGCGCGCCTCGAGCTGTACCAGTCCAGCCCGGCCAGCGGCGGCGGGCCGATCGGTGTCTATCGCCTCGACGCCGACTGGGACGAGGGCAGCGGAAGCGGCTTGGCCGGCGAATCCAACTGGCTTCAGCGCAATGCGACCGATGCCTGGGCCAACGCGGGCGGAGATTTCGGCAACCGCAGGTATGCCCTGGAATCGGTTGCCGCCGGCATCGGCTGGAATGCCTGGGAAATCGGCGAGCTCGTCGACGGCTGGGTCTCCGGCCGCTTTCCGAACGAGGGTCTCGCGCTCTACCCCGAGACTAGCAGCACCGGCAGCATTTTTGCCAGCAGCGACAATACCAATCCGGCACTGCGACCAAAACTCTCCGTGACCTACGCCTGCACCTGCGGCGAGATCTGTGTCGCGCCGCAGGGCGCCGGCAACGTGCTGCTGGTCGTTGCCGACCCGGCGACGCCGGCCGCGGCCGACGCATACAAGCAGGCGCTGTTCGAATCCTGGGGTTTCGTCGTCACGCTCGTCGACGATGGCGCCAGCCAGGCGGCTTACGACGCCGCGGTCGCGGCCAACGACGTGGTTTTCGTCTCCGCGACGGTGAACGACGCCACGGTCGGCGCCAAGCTGGCCGGTGCGCCGATCGGCGTGGTCAGCCAGGACGGCGATTACAACCAGGACCTCGGATTTTCGACTTCGAGGGCGTGGACCGTCGGCAACGCGATCGACGTCGTCAGCACCGACCATTTCATTACCCGGCCGTTCGTCGCGGGGCCGCTCGATATCTACCGCGATGGCATGGAGCAACTGACCGTCGGCGGCAGCGAATCGTTCGACCTGCTAACACTGGCCGAAAGCGCCGGCGCCGGCTCGCTCGCCGTGCTCGACGAGGGCGCCGCGCTGGTCGGCGGCGGCAGCGCGCCCGGCCGTCGCGTGATGCTGCCGCTCGGCCGCGAAACCGGCCTCAACTGGAATCACCTGGGCAACGATGGCCTGCTGCTGGTGCAGCGCGCGCTGACCTGGGCCGCGCAACTCGAGACGGTGAATACGAACCCGCAACTGCTGCTGGTCGTGGTCGACCCGGCGGCCCTCGACGGGCAGGAAAGCGGGACCCGGGCGCTGATCGAATCCTGGGGCTACGACGTCAGCCTGATCGACGAGAGCGATACCCAGGTCGATTTCGACGCCGCGCTCGCCGCCAGCGACGTGGTCTACGTGCCGTCGAGCGTCGACTACAACACCCTGGCCGGCAAGCTCGACGCGGCCTCGATCGGGGTGGTCTTCGAGGAGCACAAGCTGGTGCCCGATTTCGGCCTGGCGGGCAGCAGCTCGACCACGCCGAACGTGACCGAGATCGACGTCATCGATAACGGGCACTACATCACCTCGCCATACCCGCTCGCCCCGCTGGCGATACTGAGCGCCGCCCAGGACGTCCCGACGGCGGAAAGCCCGTTCGCCGCCGGGCTGGTCACGCTCGCCGACGAGAACAACCGCCGCGTCCTCGACACCCTCGACGCCGGCGCCACCCGCCTCGACGCGAGCCCGAGCCCGGGCCGCCGGGTCAAGTTGCCGTGGGGCGGCTCGGGCTTCGACCCGGCGACGCTGACCGCCGACGGCGAGACGATCATGCGGCGCGCGATCGAATGGGCCGGTGACCCGGCCGTGATGCAGCTGCCGGTGGCCCACTGGAAGCTCGACGAGACCGGCGGCCCGACCGCGGTCGACTCGGTCGGCGGCAACGACGGCACGCTGACCAACGGGCCCGCGTGGACCCCGGGCCTGATCGACGGCGGCC
This sequence comes from Gammaproteobacteria bacterium, assembly GCA_024638385.1. GTDB lineage: Bacteria > Pseudomonadota > Gammaproteobacteria. The sequence goes on from JAHEKJ010000106.1 coordinate 12,403, forward strand.
TCGGGTTCGACGGCGCCGACGACTACGTCGCCGCCGGCAGCTTCGACGTGGTCGGCAGCGGTATCACGATGACGGGCTGGTTCAGGGCCGACGCGATCGCGGCCGACAACCCGCGCATCGTCTCCAAGGCCAGCGGCACCAACGAGGCCGACGCCTGGTGGCAGTTGAGCACGACCGACTCGGGCGCCGATCGCTTCTTGCGGATGCGCATCAAGGCCGGCGGCGTGACCACGACGCTGGCCGATACGAGCGTCGACCTCGCCGTCGACCAGTGGTATTTCGCCGCGGCGACCTACGACGGCGCGTCCGGCGTAATGCGCTTGTATCTCGACGGGGTCGGCGTTGCCGTCGGCGCGCACGCCGTCGGCGGCTCGCTCGACGCGAACCCGGCGGTGCCGGTCGCGCTCGGCGCCAACGGCACCGCCGAGCGATTTTTCGACGGCCTGCTCGACGATGTGCGAATCTATGACTACGCCCTGACAGCCGCCGCGATCGGCGATCTGTACGCCGCCGGCGCGCCCCCCGGCCCCGGTTACTACGAGTCCGACCA
>JAHEKJ010000017.1 GCA_024638385.1 Gammaproteobacteria bacterium
CACATCGATGGTTGGTGTCATCATTTGTTGATCAGCCATGCACTATCTCTTTTTTACACATAACAGCTAATTTAATAGGTCTTCGACCTAATAATATATATTAGCAGGTTGACCTTGTTTGGTTGCCGGGAGTTTTTTGGGGTTGGCAAGTTACTGATCAGTCTCGATATAATTTTCGTCAGTTGATATTGTTCGAGTTATCAGGTTTTTGACCTGATAATACCCTTGCATAGTTTTGTGGGGTTGTTATCTTAGCCAAATAGTTTCACGAAAGGACTCGTTGCTATGCCCGCCGATTCGCCCATCGCCTCGCCGTTCCTGCAATCGATTTCCGACTATATGGCCGTGCGCCGTTACAGCAAGCGCACGATTCAGTCGTATCTGTACTGGATTCGTTATTACATCGTCTATCACGACAAGCGCCATCCGCGCGAGATGGGCGCGGGCGAAGTCGAACAGTTCCTGACATATCTCGCGGTATCGCGGCGGGTGTCGACCGCGACGCAGAAGCTGGCCTTGAATGCGCTCGCGTTCCTCTATAACCGCGTGCTCGAACAGCCGTTCGGCGATCTTGGCGAGTTCAATCGCGCGCGTCGCTCGCGTAATCTGCCCGTGGTGCTGAATCGTGCCGAGGTCGCGCGCATACTCGCGCGACTCACCGGCGAGCCGCGGCTCGCCGCGTCGCTGATGTATGGGTCGGGCCTGCGTCGTACCGAGGCCGTGCGCCTGCGCGTCAAGGATGTCGACTTCGACCATCACGAACTCCAGGTCTGGCACGGCAAGGGGCACTTCCATCGCCTGACGACGCTCGCGCCTGAACTGGTTCCGTCGCTCGAGGCGCAGATCGAGCGAGTGCGCCAGTTGCTGCGAGAGGACAGCCAGCACGAGCACTTCGCCGGAGTCTGGATGCCCGACGCGCTCGCGCGCAAGTATCCCGAGGCGCCACGTACGCTCGGCTGGCAATACCTGTTTCCGTCGGCGCGCCTGTCGATCGACCCGGAAAGTGGACTGCTGCGCCGCCATCACATCGATGAATCCAATGTCAACCGTGCGATCCGCAAGGCCGCGAAGGCCGCGGGTGTCGAAAAGCACGTCACCAGTCACACCTTGCGGCACTCGTTCGCGACCCACCTGCTCGAATCGGGCGCCGACATCCGCACGGTGCAGGAGCAGCTCGGCCACCAGGACGTCAAGACCACCGAAATTTACACGCACGTCTTGAAGCGTGGAGCGCGCGGCGTGCGCAGCCCGCTGAGCGATCTGAATTAAGGCGTGCCGGGTACGCGCAGCGCGGCTATAATCCCGGCCGTCTATCTCCGCGAGAAACGATCCGTCATGGCTGAAGACTCCGTCGTCATCGAAACCGGCGTGCATGCGCCCGACGCCAGCGTGATCTGGCTGCACGGACTCGGCGCGGACGGCCACGACTTCGAGCCGATCGTGCCCGAGCTGCGGCTCGATCCGGGTCTCAACATCCGTTTCATTTTTCCGCATGCCCCGATGATGCCGGTGACGATCAACCAGGGTTTCGTCATGCGCGCCTGGTTCGACATTCGCACCGCCGACATCGGCGCCGAGCCCGATGAGAAGGGCATCCGCGCGTCGGCCGAAATCTTAAGCGAGCTGGTCGACGCTGAGATCGGCGCCGGCATCGCTTCCGAGCGCATCGTTGTCGCCGGGTTTTCTCAGGGAGGCGTGATAGCGCTGCACGCGGGCCTGTCTTACTACCAGCGGCTCGCCGGTATCGTCGCGTTATCGACTTTTCTGCCGCTGGCGGATTCGCTCGCCGATGACGGCACCGTCGCCAACGCCAGCATTCCGATCTTTCTCGCCCACGGCTCGGCCGACCCGGTGGTGCCGGTCGACCTCGGCCGCCGCTCGAAACAGGCGCTGGAGAACGTGGGCTATGACGTCGAGTGGCACGAGTACAAGAACATGCCGCACAGCGTGTCGCAGCAGGAAATACTCGACCTCGCCGAGTGGTTCGAAAAAATCCTGTCCTGAGTCGGCCTCGCGGGGCGAGGCCGACTCGACAAACCGACCTACCCGCGCGAGCTGAATCTCCTGCTCTGCGACTCTTGTGCCCCGGGACCCTGTGGACTTCCGCGGGAATCAGGAATGAATCGAAACGGGCCCGCCGATCAATCCTCGATCAGCTTGCGAGCCGCCTTGACCTGCTTGCGCACCTGCGCCGGCGCGGTGCCGCCGAAGTGATCGCGCGCGCCGACCGAGCCGTCGAGCGACAGCACGTCGAACACGTCCTCGTCGATGCGCTTGTCGAACTGCCGTAACTCCTCGAGGCCCAGTTCGGACAGGTCCTTGCGCTGCTCGATCGCGTACGCGACCGCGCCGCCGACCGCCTCGTGCGCGTCGCGAAACGGAAGCCCCTTTTTGACCAGGTAATCGGCGAGGTCGGTGGCGGTGGCGTAACCGTCGCGCGCGGCCGCGCGCATGCGCTCGCGGTTGGCCTCGATCGCCGGCGCCATGTCGGCGAACGCGCGCAGCGAACCCTTGAGCGTGTCGAGCGTATCGAACAGCGGCTCCTTGTCTTCCTGGTTGTCCTTGTTGTAGGCCAGCGGCTGCGATTTCATCAGCGTCAGCAGGCTCACGAGGTGCCCGTTGACGCGGCCGCTCTTGCCGCGCACCAGTTCGGGCACGTCGGGGTTTTTTTTCTGCGGCATGATCGACGAGCCGGTGCAGTAGCGATCGGGCAGGCGCACGAAATCGAACTGCGCGCTCGACCACAGCACCAGTTCCTCGGCCATGCGCGACAGGTGCGTCATGCAGATCGCCGCCGCGGCGCAGAACTCGATCGCGAAGTCGCGATCGCTGACCGCGTCGATCGAGTTGCGGCACGGCGCATCGAAGCCGAGGCGCGAGGCGGTGAAGTCGCGATCGATCGGATAGGACGTGCCGGCGAGCGCGGCCGCGCCGAGCGGCATCTGGTTCAGCCGCCGCGCGCAATCGCCAAACCGCGAATGATCGCGCTCGAGCATTTCGAACCACGCCAGCAGGTGATGGCCGAAGGTTACCGGCTGCGCCACCTGCAGGTGGGTGAAGCCCGGCATGATCGTGTCGGCCTCGCGTTCGGCCAGGTCGAGCAGGCCGGCCTGCAGCGCGCGGATGCCGGCCCGGCAGTCGGCGATTTCGTCGCGCAGGTAGATCCGGATGTCGGTCGCCACCTGGTCGTTGCGCGAGCGTCCGGTGTGCAGTTTCTTGCCGGCGTCGCCGATGAGCGCGGTCAGCCGCGCCTCGATGTTCATGTGCACGTCTTCGAGCGCGTCCGACCATTCGAAGCTGCCGCCGTCGATCTCGGAGCGAATCTGGTCGAGGCCTTTTTCGATCGCCGCGAGCTCGTCCGCCGACAGCACGCCGATGCGTGCGATCATCGCCGCGTGCGCCAGCGAACCGGCGATGTCGGCGGCCGCGAGGCGGCGGTCGAACGCGACCGAGGCGGTGAATCGCTGCACGAATTCGTCGGTGGGTTGGTTGAATCGCCCGCCCCACATGCGGGTGTCTTTTTTACTCATCAAACACCGCTGAATCGAATAATGCGGCGGCGCATCAATTGCCCCGCAAAACCGCAAATATTGTTGTATGCTTGCAGTGCAGGCCCGACAAATCAATACCTTATGCCCGATATTTCGGAAATTTCGCTAACCGAGGCGGAAAATTCCTCCTACCTGCCCGATTTCTGCGACGGCGACGTTTTTCTGCGGCTGTTGCTCGTCGTCGAGCTGATCGCGATCTCCTTCGCGCTGGTCAGCTACAGCGGCGGCAACCTGTTCATCCACATCGCGCTGATCTCGGTCGTAATGCTGTGGGTCGGCCTGACCTCGGCCGCTTGCCTGTGCGGTCTCGCCCGTCTCGGCTGGCTCGGCGCGCGCACGCGCACGACCTGGATGGCGGTCGCGGTGGTGCTCGCGATGACATTGCTCGCGAGCGGCCTGTCGCTCGCCTTCGGCGGCACGCTGCGCTACGGTCCGACCGCGCAGGATGTGGCGTACACGCTCGCGCGCAACCTGTCGATCGCCGCGATTCTGACCGGCCTCGCGTTGCGTTACTTTTACCTGCACTACGAATCCGACCTGCGCCTGAAGATCCAGGCGCAGGCGCGCCTGCAGGCATTGCAGGCGCGCATCCGCCCGCACTTCCTGTTCAACAGCATGAACACGATCGCGAGCCTGACCCACGACCAGCCCGATCTCGCCGAGCAGGCGATCGAGAACCTGTCCGACCTGTTCCGCGCGAGCCTCGCCGCCGAATCGAGCATCTCGCTGGCGCAGGAACTCGAGCTCACGCGCAGTTACATCGAGCTCGAGGCGCTGCGTCTCGGCGAGCGCCTCGCGATCAACTGGCAACTGCCCGACGAGGAGCCGTCGCTGACCCTGCCGGCGCTGACCCTGCAACCGCTGGTCGAGAACGCGATCTACCACGGCGTCGAGCCGCTCGCCGAGGGCGGCGCGATCGATCTTTCGATCCGCGCCAACGGCAGCCGCATCGAGATCTCGATCTCGAACCCGGTGTCGCCGCTGCGCGACGATGCGCGCCGCGCGGGCAACCGCATGGCGATCGAAAACATCCGCGAACGCCTCGCGCTCGCCTTCGACGGCGCCGCCGAGATGGAGCTGTCCGAGTCCGACTCGCGCTATACTGTCAAGTTATCCTTGCCATCCGCGGAGGCGGCGTGAAGATCCTGATTGTCGACGACGAGAAACCGGCGCGCGACCGCCTCGCGCGCATGGTCCGCAATATCGACGGCCACGATGTCGTCGGCGAGGCGATCAACGGCGTCGAGGCGCTCGGGCTCGCGCAGAGTCTCGAACCCGACATCGTGCTGATGGACATCCGCATGCCCGGCATGGACGGTATCGAGGCCGCGCGTCACATCTCGAAGCTCGACGAGCCGCCGGCGGTGATATTCGCCACCGCCTTTTCCGATCACGCGCTCGAAGCTTTCGAGACCCACGCGGTCGACTACCTGCTCAAGCCGGTCAAGCAGGAGCGCCTGCAGGCGGCGCTGGTCGCGGCGGTGCGGCCGACGCGCGCGCAGGCGGCGCGCAGCGGCGAAGTCCTGTCGAACCTCGAGCCGCGCCAGCACATCTGCGCGCGCGTGCGCGGCAGCCTGGTGCTGGTGCCGATCGACGATATCTATTACTTCCACGCCGAGCAGAAATACGTCACCGTGCGCCACGCCGCCGGCGAGGTGCTGATCGAGGACCCGTTGAAGAACCTCGAGGCCGAGTTCGGCGAGCGATTCTACCGCATCCATCGTAACGCGCTCGTCAGTCTCACCCACATCGGCGGCATGAACTCGGGCGACGATGGCCACCGCGTGACCTTTCGCGACATCGACGACACGCTCGAGATCAGCCGCCGCCACCTGCCCGGCGTGCGCAAGATCATCAAGAACCTGTAGGCATGCCGACGAAACGAAACAAGCTGCGGATCGCGACGCGCGGCAGCCCGCTCGCGCTGTGGCAGGCCGAGCACGTCGCCGCGCGCCTGCGCGAGCTGCACGCCGGGCTCGATGTCGAGCTGGTGAAGATGAAGACCCGCGGCGACAAGCTGCTCGACGCGCCGCTCGCCAAGGTCGGCGGCAAGGGCCTGTTCGTCAAGGAACTCGAGGCCGGACTGCTCGACGGCCGTGCCGACCTCGCGGTGCATTCGCTCAAGGATGTGCCGGTCGATTTGCCCGCCGGCCTCGAGCTTGCGATCGTCATGCAGCGCGAGGATCCGCGCGACGCGTTCGTCTCGAACGCCTGGGCGAGTCTCGCCGAGATGCCCCCCGGCAGCGTCGTCGGCACGTCGAGCCTGCGCCGGCAAATGCAGGTCCAGGCGGCCTGTCCCGCGCTGCGCATCGACTGGCTGCGCGGCAACGTCAACACGCGCCTGGCGAAACTCGACGCCGGCGACTACGACGCGATCATTCTCGCCGTCGCCGGCCTCGAGCGCCTCGGCATGTCACAACGCATCCGCGCGCCGATCGAGCCCGAGGTCTGTCTGCCGGCGATCGGCCAGGGCGTCCTCGGCATCGAGATTCGCACCGACGACGAGGAATTACGCGCCTTGCTGGCGCCGCTCGCGCACGCCGACACCGCCGCCTGCGTCGCCGCCGAGCGCGCGCTGAACGCGCGGCTCGCCGGCGGTTGCCAGGTGCCGATCGCCGGTCACGCGCGGCTCGCCGGCGACGAAATCCATTTGCGCGGCCTCGTCGGCGAACCCGACGGCAGCCGCATCCTGCGCGCCGAGCGGCGCGGTCCGCGGGCCGACGCGCAGGCGCTTGGCGCCGCCCTCGCCGAGGATTTGCTCGCGCAGGGCGCCGACGCGATCCTCGAGCGACTGCGCGAATGACCGGCGGCGGGCGTCTCGCCGGCCAGGTCGTCGTCAATACCCGCCCGGCGCACCAGCAGGCGGCGCTGACCGCGCTCCTCGAGGCCGAGGGCGCCACCGTGCTGGCTTTCCCGGCAATCGAAATCGAGCTGGCTATGGATCCGTCGGCCAGTGATCTCGCCGACCGCATCGGGGATTTCGACGTGCTGTTGTTCGTCAGCCGTAACGCGGTCGACGGCGCGTTCGCGTCGATCGACCCGGCGCGATTCGGCGCGCGCCAGCAGTTCGGCGTGATCGGCGCGGCGACGCGCGACGCGCTCGTCGAGCGCATCGGCGATCCGGGCGCGCGCCTGATCGCGAGCGAACCCTACAACAGCGAAGCGTTGCTCGCGGCCGACGCGCTGCAGCGGGTCGCCGGCAAGCGCATCGTCATCTTCCGCGGCCAGGCCGGGCGCAACCTGCTCGGCGACGAACTCGCGCGCCGCGGCGCCGAGGTCGAGTACGCCGGAGTCTACCGGCGCAATCTGCCGGTGGTCGCCGGCGATGCCTTCGCGCGGCTCGCCGCGAGCACTTTGCCGAGCGTCGCGGTGCTGACCAGCGGCGAGGGCATGCACAACCTGATGCAGCTCGTCGACGCCGGATCGCGCGCACGCCTGCGCGCGATCCCGTGGCTTCTGATCAGCGAAAGAATGCGTGAATCGGCGCGAGAACTGGGACATAATGCGCCCATCATCATCGCGCGCAGCGCCAGCGATCGAGGCATAGCGGAGTCGCTATGCGCCTGGGCCGAGCAGCAGAATAACGCATGAAGAGCAAAGACGACGCAACCGAAGACGGCGCCGACGGCGAAGACGCAGCGACCGAAGACAAGTCGCGCGACGCTACCGAACCCGAGGGCGAAATTACCGACGCGGTCGTGTTCGAGGCCGATCCGGGCGCCGATACCGCGCGCCTGTCGACGCCGGCGCCACAGGTCGACCCGAAAGCCGCCGCGGACGATGCATCGACGGCGGACGAGTCGGAGGTCGACGCCGCGAGCGACGACGCGCCGGCGGCCGAGCCCGCGCCGCCGCCGCCGGCGAAACCGCGCCGCTCCTTTTTCAGCCTGTTCAATTTCCTCCTGATCCTCGCGCTGGCCGGCGCCGGGGGCTACTACTACTGGCTCGAGCTCGAACTGAAACGCGAGTACGACCGGACCCTCGGCGAACTCGAGAACGGGCTCGCGAGCAAGGTCGACCGCGCGGGCCTCGACGGTGCGGTCGGTCCGTTGCAAAGCGAGCTGGCCGGCGTGCGCGACACGCTGACCGGTATCGAGCAAACCCAGGCGAGCCTCGAAGCCAAGCAGGCCAGCCTCGAAACCGCGAGCGAGAAGCTCTACGAACTGTACGGTCGCGACAAGAACGACTGGCAGCTCGCCGAGGTCGAATACCTGCTGCGCATCGCCCAGCACAAGCTGATCCTGCAGGACGACTTCGCCGGCGCAGCGGTCACGCTGCAGGCGGCCAGCGACCTGATCGCGCGCACCGGCGATCCCGGCCTGTTGCCGGTGCGGGTCCGCATCAGCCAGGAGATCGCCGATCTGAAGACCCGCGTGCGTCCCGACCTGGTCGGCATCGCGCTGACGCTGGCGCAGTTGCAGCGCCAGGTTCAGGTACTGACGCCCGGATTTCCGTTGCGCGTCGACGAAACCGCGCCGGCGCCGGCTACCCCCGAGCCGGCCGACGACGCGAGCTGGCGCGAGCGCCTGTCGGCGTTCGTCGATTCGCTCGTCGAGGTGCGCCAGGAAGACGTCGCGCCGACGCCGATCGAAGCCAGCGTGATCAACGTCGGCGATGTGATTGCCGACAATCTGAAACTCGCGCGCTGGGCTGTGCTCGAGCGCGACAATCGGCAATACCACCAGCTGATCGCCGACAGCCTCGGGCTGTTCCGCGAATTCTACGACCTCGACAATGCCGCTAACGCCGACGTAAAGGCTCAGCTCGAGCGCCTCGCGCAAACGCCGCTGGTCGCCGACAAGCCCGACATTTCCGGCTCGCTGCTGGAACTGCAGCGCATCCTCGCGCAGCGCGAGGCCGAACCGCAGCCGGCCGGGGGGAGTGCCGATGGTTAAGTACGTCGTCATCCTGCTGATCCTGGTGATCGTCGCGCTCGCCGCCGTTCTGATCGTGCGCGAGGACCCGGGTTTCGTGATGCTGCGCTACCGCGATTACACGATCGAGACCACGCTCGCGTTTGCGATCGGCGTGGTGTTCACGTTGATGATTGGCTTCTATATCGCCGTGCGCGTGCTGCGCGGCTTGTGGAAGTTGCCGCGCAGCCTGCGCAAGGGCACGCGCAACCGGCGCATGGATCGCGCCCGCCACCACCTGAACCAGGGCCTGATCGATCTCGCCGAGGGGCGCTTCGGGCAGGCCGAGAATCACCTGATGCGGCAGGTCGCACACAGCGAGAGCCCGCTGGTGCATTACCTCGCCGCGGCGCGCGCCGCGCAGCTGCAGGGCAAGCACGATGCGCGCGACAATTACCTGAAGGCCGCGCACGAGGCCAACCCCGATGCCGAGCTCGCGATCGGCGTGACCCAGGCCGAGCTGCAGCTCGCCCACCAGCAGAGCGAGCAGGCGCTGGCGACGCTGACCCATCTGCACAGCGTCGCGCCGAAGCACGATTACGTGCTGATGTTGCTTGCGCGGGCCTATTTCGAACTGGAGGACTGGCGCGCGCTGATCGAAATCCTGCCCGACGTGCGGCGCAAGAAGCTGATGAAGGAATCGCGGCTCGCCGAAATGGAGCAGGCCGGCTACCGCGGCGCGCTCGGGCTTGCCGCGACCAGCCAGCAAAGTTTCGATAAGGCCTGGAGCAAGCTGCCCAAATCGCTGCAGACCGACCCGGCGATGATCCGTTTCTATCTCGATCTGATGGCGAAACATCGCTGGTACAGCGCCAATGCCGAACAGCTCGTCGTCAGGTCGCTCGAATCCCGCTGGGACGATGCGTTGATCGAAGTCTACGGCCGTTTCGAGGCGAAAGACCCGGCCGCGCAGCTCGCGCGCGGCGAGAAATGGCTCGACGATTTCGGCCACAACGAGCAGCTGTTGCTCGCGCTCGGGCGCATCGCCGCGCGCGCCAAGCTGTGGGGCAAGGCCCAGGGTTACCTCGAGGCCAGCATCGGCGCGCGGCCGACGCCGCCCGCCTGCCTCGCGCTGGCCGAACTGTTCGACCGCCAGTTGCAGCAACCCGACAAGGCGTCGAAGTACTACCGTCAGGGGCTCAAGCTCAGTCTCGAATCCGCCGGCTAGGCCGCGATGGAAATCTACGACAAGCGCGCCGCCGAATTCCTCGAGCGCGCCTACGGCACGCCCGAAATCGTCAATCAGCGCCTGCGTACGCTCGCCGCGCTCGGCCTCGTCGCCGGCGAGGCGGTGCTCGACGCCGGCTGCGGCACCGGCCTGTTGCTCGAACTCGAGGCCGCCGCGGTCGGTACGAATGGCCGTGCCGATGGCGTCGACCTGAGCGACGACATGCTCGCGACCGCGCGCGAGCGCTGCGCCGGCCTGTCGCAGGTCGATCTGCGCCAGGGCAGCGTCGAAGCGCTGCCGTTCGCCGACGCGAGCTTCGACGCTGCGAGCTGCACCCAGACCCTGCTCTACGTCGACGACCTCGCCGCGGCGCTTGCCGAGCTGCAGCGCGTGCTCAGGCCGCGCGGGCGGCTCGCCGTCGTCGAGACCGACTGGACCGGCACGATCGTGTCGAGCCATGACCAGGCGCTGACGCGGCGCATCTTCGACGCCTGGGGCGGCGGCGTCGCCAATCCGAACCTGCCGCGGCGGCTCAAAGCTTTGCTCGAGGGCGCCGGCTTCGGCGCCGTCCGCGCCGAGGCGGTGCCGATCCTGAACATCGGCGGCAAGGTGGGGGGATTTTCCGCCGGCATGCTGAAGAATTTCGCCGACGCCGCGAAGCGGTGCGGCGCCATCGACGAAGCCGAGGCCGCGGCCTGGCTCGACGGCATCGAGGTCTTGTCCGCGCGCGGCGAATATTTCTTTAGCGTGAACCGGTTCCTGTTCAGCGCAATCAGCTAACGCATCCGACGAGAGGAGGGCAAGACATGGCACATCGTTACGAGGGCAGTTGCCACTGCGGCAAGGTTCGCTTCGCCTACGAGGGCGAGGAAATCACGTCCGGGATCCGCTGCACCTGTTCGATCTGCCGGCGCAAGGGCGCGCTGATGAGCAGCGAGGCGATTCCGCCGGACCGGCTCGAAATCGACGCCGATCCGGACGATCTCGGCCTCTATCAGTTCGACAGCAAGATCGCCAGGCATTATTTTTGCAAGACCTGCGGCATCTACACGCATAACGAGATGCTGCGCATCCCCGGGCATTTCAGGGTCAATCTCGGCTGCATCGAGGAGGTCGATACCGGCGCGCTCGAGGTGATCGTATTCGATGGCAAGAACCTGCTCTAGGTAACCGGCGGGGCAGGGGACAGAGATGACCCATATCGTCATCGTCATGGCGGACCAGCTCGGCGCACTGGCGCTCGGCTGCTACGGCAACCCGGTCGTGAAATCCCCCGAGATCGACCGGCTGGCCGCCGCGGGCGTACTGTTCGAAGCCGCCTACAGCTCGAGCCCGCTGTGCACGCCGGCGCGTTACGCGTTCATGACCGGTCAAAACGTATCGCGCTGCAACGGCTTCGACAACGCCGCCTACCTGCCGGCGACCATGCCGACCTTCGCCCACTACCTGCGCCTGATGGGTTATCGCACCTGTCTTTCGGGCAAGATGCACTTCGTCGGTCCGGACCAGTTGCACGGCTTCGAAGACCGCGTCACGACCGACATCTACCCGGCCGACTTCGGCTGGGTGCCCGACTGGACCCGCCCCGACGAGCGCATCGACCTGTGGTACCACAACATGTCGAGCGTCAAGCAGGCCGGGGTCGCCGCGATCAGCAACCAGCTCGCCTACGACGACGAGGTCGGCAACCAGGCACTGCGCGTGATCTACGACCATGCGCGCGGCGAGGACGAACGCCCGTTGTGCCTGGTCGCGAGCTTCATTCATCCGCACGATCCGTACGCGACGCGGCAAAAATACTGGGACCTGTACGACGGCGTCGATATCCCGCCGCCGGCGGTGCCGCGCCAGGCGCATCCCGATCCGCACACCGCGCGGCTCGAGCGCGCGATCGATCTCGACGCGGTCGAGATCACCGACGACGACATATACAGCGCGCGGCGCGCGTACTACGGCAACGTCAGCTACGTCGACGAGTGGCTCGGCCGACTGCGCGCGGCGCTCGACGAGTGCGGCATGGGCGATGACACCGCGATCCTGTTCCTCGCCGATCACGGCGACATGCTCGGCGAGTTCGGCCTGTGGTACAAGATGACGTTTCGCGAATGGTCGAACCGGATCCCGCTCATATTGCACCACCCGGATGCGTTCGGTCCGCGGCGCGTCGCCGCGCCGGTCGCGCAGGTCGACGTGTTGCCGACGCTGCTCGACCTCGCCGCCGCCGGCGGCGCGGAAAAACCGGCGCCGATCGACCCGCTCGACGGCCGCTCGCTGCTGCCGCTGGCGCAGGGCGACGCCGCGGGCGACCCCGGTAGCTGTGTCAGCGAGTACCTCGCCGAGGGCACCGGCGCGCCGATGCTGATGATCCGGCGCGGCCGGTTCAAGTATATTTGCTGCCCGACCGACCCCGAGCAACTGTTCGACCTGGAGTCCGACCCCGACGAACTCGAAAACCTGGCCGACCACCCGCGGCTCGACGAGTTCCGCGCCGCGGCCGCGGCGCACTGGGATGCCGAGACAGTCCGTGCGCGCGTGATCGCCGATCAACAGCGCCGTCGCGCGGTGCACGCGGCGCTGCGCGTGGGCCGCTACCAGCCGTGGGATTTCGCGCCGCGCCGCGACGCGTCGGCCGAGTACACCCGCAGCCATCTCGACCTGACGAAGTTCGATATCACGTCGCGCTACCCGCGGCCGAAGCCGTTTCGTCCCCGGCGCAGATGACGCCGAAGCCGTTTCAGTTGCGGCAGCGCCTGTTTCTGTTACTGCTCGGCGTCGGCGGCCTGGGCGTCGCCGCGCTGCTGTGGACGCTGCTGCTGGCATACGATCGACTGTTCAACCACGTCATTCCCGAACATCGCGGTTTGCACCAGATCGAAACCGCGTCGGTGGCGCTGGTCAACCGCTATGCGTCCTACATGGCCGACCCGGACCCGAATTCGCGCGCGGCGATCGATCGCGCGCTTACGCGAGTTCGCGGGCAGCTCGACGAGTACATCGCGATGGTGGCCGACCACCGGCACGAACTCGCGGATTCGCCGAAGATCCGTGCCTCGCTCGATACGCTCGGAGGCGCCGGCCAAAGCATGCTCGTGGCGCGAATAGAATTCGAGAAGGTCTTCGCGCGTCAGGCGGCGCTCGAGGATACGATCGAGGAGGTTTTCGCGACTTATCTCGACCAGGTCAGTAGCGAGCTCGGGACCTCGATCGAGGCGGGCAATCTCGACCAGTTGACGAGGCACAACATTCCCGAGCTGCGCATGATCAAGTCGATCAACCAGCAGATGCTACAGCTCTTCCTCGAGATCCGCGAATACCAGAATACGTCGGAAGACAAATCTTTCGACGAGATGACGCGGCTGCAACAGCAGATCGGGTTTTCCAACACGATGCTGGAGATGTTCATCGAAAATTCGACCCCGAAGGCCGAGTCGGCCGCGGGCGTCGTCGGTGTGTTCGATGCGCTCAACGCGAGCCTGGCCGAGTTCATCGCCGCCAAGGACCGGGTCGATGCGGCGACCGTCAACGTCGAGCGCGCCGGAGTTATGCTCGCCGGCACGATCAACGCGGCGATCGAGGAAACCGAGACCGCCGGCTGGGACGACCTGCGGCAGTCGCTGCTGATGTCGGCCGGCATACTGCTGGCAACGCTGCTCGCGAGCTACCTGCTGTTGTTCGCCGGCGCGACCCGGCTGCTGGCGCCGTTGTTTCAGCTGCAACAGGCGATCAAGCGGTTCGGCGAGGGCGCGATGGCGCAGCGCGCGCCGGTTCTGCGCGCCGACGAAATCGGCAGTCTCGCCGGGGCCTTTAATACGATGGCCGACGAGCTGGAGCGCAATGCCGCGCGGCAGCACGAACTGATCGAGCAGCTCGAGCACAAGAATGCCGAACTCGAACGTTTTACCTATACCGTGTCGCACGAACTCAAGACGCCGCTGGTGACGGTCAGCGGATTTATCGGCCTGCTCGAGCGCGATATCGCCGACGGCGATCGCGCGCAAATCCGCGCCGACATCGAGCGGATCCAGCACGCGGTCGAAACCATGAGCGGGCAGCTCGAGGACTTGCTCGAGTTGTCGCGCGTCGGCCGCATCGTCAATCCGGCGCAGCGCTTTTCGGTGAGCGACCTCTGCCACGAGGTGCTGCCGATGATCGAGGGTCCGATCGGGCAAAGCAGCGCGCGCATCGAGATCGAGCCGGCGATGCCGGCGGTCGCGGCCGATCGGCTGCGCGTCGGCGAGGTCGTGCGCAACCTCGTCGAGAATGCGATCAAGTTTCATGGCGGCGCGGGCGTACCCGAAATCGAGATCGACGCGGATCTCGACGGCGATCGCGTCGAGATCCGGATCTGCGATAACGGCCCCGGGATCGAGCCGCAATTCCGCGAAAAGGTCTTCGAACTATTCGATCGCCTCGACGACTCTGTCCCCGGTACCGGCATCGGCCTCGCACTGGCGCGCCGCATCGTCGAGCTGCACGGCGGCAGAATCTGGATCGAGACCCCGAAAAATGGACAGGGCAGTTGCTTTTGCTTTACGCTTCCGGCTGCCGCAGGAGAAGAGTCATGAATGGAGATGCACTGGGTGAGCCGCTCGTGTTGTTGCTGGTCGAGGACAATGATGCCCACGCGGAGATGGTCAAGCGCAGCTTCGAGCAGCACAAGGTATCGAACGTCATTTTCCACGTCGACGACGGGCAGAAAGCGCTCGACTACGTGTTTCGCGAGGGCGATTACGCCGACCGCGAAAAGTATCCCAACCCGCACTGTATCCTGCTCGATCTGCGCCTGCCGAAGGTCGATGGGCTCGAGGTGCTGCGGCGCATCAAGTCCGACGATACGCAAAAGAAGACCCCGGTAGTGGTCCTGACGACCTCGTCGGCGGACAAGGACATCGCGATGTCCTACGAGTACCAGGCCAACTCGTACGTGGTCAAGCCGATGGATTTCGCCAAGTTCGAGTCGCTGATGGAAGACCTCGGTTTCTACTGGCTGGCCTGGAACCAGAATCCCTGGCGCTGAGCTTCATTTTCCTCGGCCGCGGCCGATAACGCTGGTATCGGCAACCGACGAACTCCCGAACCATGGAAAACGCCGCCCGCCTGGCCACGCCGCAGGCGCTGGTCGACAATGTTTTGCACCTGATCAGCCTGCCCGAGATCTACCTGCGCCTGCAGCGCACGATCGAGGATCCGTTGCACACGCGCGAGCAGGTGGCCGGGATTCTAGCGCACGATCCGGCGCTGAGCGCGCGCGTGCTGCGCATCGCCAATTCGAGTTACTACGGATTTTCGCGGCAAATCGAGTCCGTCGACGAGGCGGTCGGTATCGTCGGCGAGCTCGATTTGCGCAACCTCGCGCTGGCAGTGTCGCTGGTCGGGTCGATGTCGCGGCTCGACCGTAGCGGCGTCGACATCGATCGCTTCTGGCTGCACAGCCTGCGCACCGCCGTCGTCGCGCGGCTCGTCGCCCGCGCCGCCGGCGGCTGCAATCCGGAAACCCTGTTTCTCGCCGGCATGCTGCATGACCTCGGTATCCTCGTGATCTACCAGCAGAATCCGGAACTGTCGGTCGCGATCGACCGCCAGATCGAAGCGCTGCATCAGCTTCGCGACCAGGCCGAACGCGAAGTGCTCGGCTTCGATCACGCGGAAGTCGGCGCCTTGCTGATCGAGACCTGGGGCCTGTCGTCGGAGCTCGCCGAGCTCGCAGGATGCCACCACCAGTATCAGCTTGCGCGCGAGTATCCGCGCGCGACGCAAATCCTGTCGCTGGCAAACCTGCTCGCGGCCGACGACGGCGAGCAGGACGATCCGGGCGACGTTCGCCTGCGCACGCTCTGCGCCACGCTCGGCCTCGACACGGGCACGCTCGATTCGATCGTCGAGACCGGCGCCGCGCAGTGCGCCGAGATTCGCAATATTATCTTAGGTTAGTACGTCGCCGGCCGATAACCGGGGTTGTACCCCGGTCTCCTGGAACCGTAAGGAATCGCGACGCGCATGCGGCATCAACCCGATTACAATATCCTGCTGGTCGAAGACAATCCCGGGCATGCCGAATTGATCGACCGCGCGTTCCAGACTGAAAGCCACTGTCACCTGATGGTTACCGCAACGCTCGAGCAGGCGCGGCGGCTGATCGACGTTGCAAACCCGGACCTGATAATCACCGACCTGAAGCTGCCGGACGGTCACGGCACCGAGTTGCTCAATCCCGCGGGCGGCTGCCCGACGATCGTCATGACCAGCTTCAGCGACGAGAAGATCGCGGTCAGTGCGATGAAATCGGGCGCGGCCGACTACATCGTCAAGTCGCAGGAGACCATGGCCTCGCTGCCGCGCACGGCTAGCCGGATTTTGCGCGAGTGGCGCCTGGTTCTCGATCAAAAGCTCGCGCGCGAACGTCAGCAGCGACTGACCGCGATCCTCGAGGCGACGCCCGACCTGATCTGCATTGCAAACCTCGATGGCTTCCTGACCTACATCAACCAGTCCGGACGCTTTCTGCTCGGTTTCGGCAAGAACGAGGATATCAGTCGTATCCGGCTGGCCGATTTTCACGACCCGGCCGACGGGCAAAAAATCCTGAGCGAGGGCATACCCTGCGCGATGCGCGAGGGCATCTGGACCGGCGAGACGACTTTCCAGGCGCTCGACGGCGAACAGATCCTGACCTCGCAGGTATTGATATCGCATCGCAACCAGCAAGGCGAAATCGAGTTTTTCTCGACGATAGCGCGCGATATCCGGCATTTGCGCGCGGCCGAGGAGCAGGTCGAGTACCTCGCCTACTACGATACGCTGACCGGCCTGCCGAATCGCAACGAGCTCGCCAAGCGGCTGGAGATGGAAGTATCGCGGGTTCGGCGCCATAAAAATCACGGCGCGCTGCTGTTCATCGACCTCGACAATTTCAAGTACATTAACGACTCGATGGGCCATCCGGCCGGCGACCAGGTATTGCAGCAAATGGCCCAGCGCCTGCGCGGCAGCCTGCGCGGCGACGATACGGTGGCACGGCTCGGCGGTGACGAATTCATCGTCATCCTGTCGGGCCTGTCCGAGAATCCGGTCGAAGCCGTGTCGCACGCGCGCGAAATCGCCACCAAGATCGGCAACGCGATCGCGCTCGAGTGCCGGCTCGGCGACGTCGAGCTGCACATTACCGCGAGTATCGGAATCTCGATGATTACCGTCGAGCATTCCGATAGCGATGATTTGTTGCGCTTCGCCGACACCGCGATGTATCAGGCCAAGCGCGAAGGTCGCAACCGTGTCGAATTCTTCTCCGAGAGCATGAGCAGCAACGTAACTCGCCAGCTCGAGCTCGAAAACCAGCTGCGCCGCGCGCTGCGGGAAAAACAGTTCGAACTCTACTACCAGCCGCTGGTCGACAACGACGGCCGCGCGGTCGGCGCCGAGACCCTGATTCGCTGGAATCACCCCGACCGCGGCCTGGTCGCGCCGGGCGAGTTTCTCGACGTGCTCGAATCGTCGGGCCAGATCGTCGAGGTCGGGGACTGGGTGTTTGCGACCGCGCTCGCGCAGATGACCGAGTGGCGCGGGCGGGGCCTGTGGCAGCCCGAATTCATGCTGTGCGTCAACGTCAGTCCGCGGCAATTCAACGATCGGCAATTTACCGAGAATTTTCATAACCGCCTCGAGGGCGCCGGAATGGCGTCGCAGAACATCGTCATGGAAGTGACCGAGCACAACATCATCGACAATCTCGACGATGCGATTCTGCGCATGCGCGAGCTGATCCATCGTGGCGTCAGCTTTTCGCTCGACGATTTCGGCACCGGCTATTCGTCGCTGAGCCACCTGAAGAACCTGCCGGTCGACCACATCAAGATCGACCGCGCTTTCGTGAAGGACATTTGCCACAACCCCGGCGATCAGGCGATGATCGCGTCGATCCTGACCTTGTCGAATCATCTCGGCCTCAAGGTCGTTGCCGAGGGCGTCGAAGAGCGCGAGCAGTTCGAGCTGCTGCGCAAGCTCGGTTGCCGCTACTACCAGGGCTACTACTTTTCCAGGCCGCTGTCGTGCAGCGCGATGACCGACTTTCTCGTCGACCGCAAATCCGCCGCCTGAAGCCCCTGTTTAAAAAGGGTCAGAGTCATAGAATCCGGCCAGCGCGACATGCCGGGCGCGGCGATGCAATTCGCCGAAGCCGTCCCGAGCGCCACGTCGTGATCTCCCGATACTCGCCGTCATTGCGAGTACAGCGAAGCAATCCGCCGCAGGCGTCCTGATCTCCGGCTGAAGTTTACCCCGGCCCCCTAGCCGGGGCCGGGGCAGGCTCCGCGAAGGGATCTCCCGATACTCGCCGTCATTGCGAGCACAGCGAAGCAATCTCCCCGTATCGGGCAAGCGTCCGGAGTTTGCTTAGTCGGCTAGGACACCTCGCAATGACGTCCATTTCCCATGGTACACAAGTTCTCGGTTTACCCCTCCATTGCGCAGCGAACAACGGAGAAAGCGGGAGTCCATCTTGCGGCATGGCGGGTACAATGCCCGGCAACGAAAAACGGCCCGACAACTGCCATGAACAAGGAAACGGCGCTGGCCATCTGCAGCGCACTCGTTATTGCTATCTTCAGCGCGCTGCTGTCGGGCTGTATCGCCTACCCCGAGATCCGCCCCGACCCGGCGAAGCCGCATCACGGCGACGGCGTCTTCGTCGGCGCGAAGAAGGGATCGTTCTTCGGCCATTTCTTCATGCGGATGCGCGAGGGTGACCCGCCCCCGCCGACCGCAGACGAAATTCGCTCGATAACCGGCGAGGCCGATCTCGATCTGATTGCCTCGGCCGCCGACGTGCCGCGCGTCACCTGGATCGGCCACGCCACCGCCCTGGTGCAGTACCGCGACATCAACTTCCTGACCGACCCGCACCTGACGCAGTATCCGTTTCGCTACGAAATTTTCGTCGAACCGCGCTACACGCAGCCGGCGATGAGCTTCGAGCAGCTGCCGCCGATCGATTTCGTCGTGATCTCGCACAATCATTACGACTCGCTCGATCACCGCACCGTCGAGCGCTTCGGCGACTCGGTGCTGTGGTACGTGCCACTCGGGCTCAAGGCGTGGTTCGTCGACCTCGGCATCGCCGCCGCGCGCGTGATCGAACTCGACTGGTGGGACAGTCACCGCTACCGCGACGCGGTCGACGTGACCCTGGTGCCGGCACAGCACTGGTCGAAGCGCACGCCATGGGACTCCAACCGGACGCTATGGGGCGGCTGGGTCGTCGATATCGACGGCTTCAAGACTTACTTCGCTGGCGACACCGGCTATCACGATTCCTGGTTCAAGGAGATCGGCCGCCGGCTTGGACCGTTCCGGCTCGCGCTGATCCCGATCGGCGCCTACGCGCCGCGGTATTTCATGGGCCCGGCGCACGTCGACCCGGCCGAGGCCGTCAATATCCACGTCGAGGTCGACGCCGAGCAATCGCTGGCGATCCACTGGGGCACGTTCCTGCTGACGATCGAGCCGCCGCTCGAGCCGCCGGCGCGCCTGCGCGCCGAACTCGCGCGCCGCGGCCTCGACCCGGCGACCTTTCGGGCCGTCAGGATCGGCGACACCCTGATCCTCGACTAACCACGCCAGTTAGGGGGACAGTTTACTTGATTACCTTAATTACGGCCCATTTTGGTGCAGAGTTCGGGTAATTAGGTAATCTGTCCCCCTAATTACAGGTCGATGCATTTTCCAGGCTACGTTTCCGGAATTTCGGGGCCGGGCAGCAGTTCGTTCGTCATCGACTGTTCGGTCAGGTCGACGAAAGCCGCCGCCGCGGGAGATAGCGTGCGACCGGCCGAGGTGAGGATACCGATGCTGCGCTCGAGGCCGTCGTAGCGAGTCGATTTGAACGCGATGTCATGTCGCGCGCCAGGCACTGCCAACCGTGGCAGCGTCGTGACGCCGACACCGGCGGCGACCAGCGCGAGCAACGAA
Source organism: Gammaproteobacteria bacterium (assembly GCA_024638385.1). GTDB lineage: Bacteria > Pseudomonadota > Gammaproteobacteria. The sequence continues at coordinate 19,596 of JAHEKJ010000017.1, forward strand.
GTCGTATTTTGCACATCCATGTCCGCCGATTCGAGCAGGCTGTGAAATTCCGCGGACCGAATCAGGGCGCAGGTACCGTTGGTGATAAAGCGGTACCCGGCGAGATCTGCCCAGGCAAGGGGCCGATCCAGTTCGTTGAGCGGGTGCGATCGGCTGCAGACCACGCCCAGTGGATCGCTGAACAGCGGAAGACAGTTCAACGCCGATACATCCTCAGCCGGGCTCGCGATACCGATATCGACGACTCCCTGCTCGACCAGCCGATTGATATGCGCCGAGCTGTCGTCGCGGATCGACAGGTTGACCTGCGGATAGCGGCCGACGAATTCGGTCAGCAACGCGGGCAGGTAACGCGCGGCAAACGACGGCACCGCGGCGATGTCGACGCGGCCGAACTCGTTGCGCGCATATGCCCTGATACTGTCCATGCTGCGTTCGAAGTGCCGTAACTGATCGCGCGCGAGATCGAGCACGTAAGTGCCGAACGGAGTCAACCGGGCCTTGCTGCCGGGTTCGAACAGCGGTTTTTCGAGCAAACTTTCGAGCTGGCTGAGCGTCATCGATATGGCCGATGGCGTCCGGTGGAGCCGTTTTGCCGCGGCGCTGATACTGCCGGACTCGGCCACCGCGACGAAACAGCGCAAATGGGATTGTTTGCAGGGATGCATGCGCGTGTTTTCAGAAATTCTGAAAATATTAACAAAATTTTCGAATTGCTTTAAGTAACGAAACGTCAATAATAGTGCCGCAAGCAGGCCACGCCGAACCGTCGGCCCGCAGGTCGCCACGACAATAACTTTCGATGGAGGAGTCGCCATGAGTGCAGTTCCCGAGGTTCGTTCCGGTGGTTTCGCCGGCGTCAACAAGCCGGTGTTTGCGTTGACCGCCGGATTCATTGCCCTGTTTTGCCTGTTGGCCCTCGCCAGCCTCGACACGCTGAGCGCGTGGGTCGACGCCGGCTTCGGCTGGTCGGCGCGATTGTTCGGCCTTTACTGGCAGCTTCTGTTGTTCGCCACCTTCGTAATCGGCATCGTCATCGCGATCATGCCCGCCAGTCGCGTGCGTCTCGGCAATCTGGCAATACCCGAATTCTCGGTATTTCAGTGGGGCTCGATGATCATGTGCACGCTGCTGGCCGGTGGCGGTGTCTTCTGGGCCGCCGGAGAACCGATGGCGCACTTTCTCTATCCGGCGCCTTACTTCGGCGTCGAGGGCAAGACCGCCGCGGCCGCGAACCCGGCCCTGGCGCAGGCGTTTCTGCACTGGGGCTTCCTCGCCTGGGCCATCCTCGGCAGCCTGACCACGATCATGCTGATGCACTACCACTACGACAAGGGCCTGCCGCTCGCCCCGCGCACGCTGCTGTATCCGCTGTTCGGCGACCGGGCGATCAAGGGGCCGATCGGATTCGTCGCCGACGCATCGTGCATCCTCGCGGTCGTCGCCGGCACCGTCGGGCCGATCGGCTTTCTCGGCTTGCAGGTCAGCTACGGCCTCGACAATCTGTTCGGGATTCCCGACGGGCTCGGCTCGCAGATCTTGATCATCGGCGGCCTGGTCGCGCTCTATACGATTTCGGCGATTACCGGCGTCAACCGCGGCATCAAGATCCTGAGCCAGTTCAACATCATTCTCGGTTTCGCCCTGCTCGCGTTCATTCTGCTCGCCGGCCCGACCGCGTTCATTTTGAAGAGTTTCTTCACCGGGCTCGGCACCTACGTTGCCAACTTCGTGCCGATGGCGCTCTACCGCGGCGATACCGGCTGGCTCGGCTGGTGGACGGTTTTCTTCTGGGGCTGGTTCCTCGGCTATGGCCCGCTGATGGCAATGTTCATTGCGCGCGTCTCCCGCGGCCGCTCGGCGCGCGCAATCATCATCATGGTGTCGCTGGTCGCGCCGCTCGTCACCAACTTCTGGTTTACCATCGTCGGCGGCACCGGGATCGCGTTCGAACTCGCCGACCCGGGCTCGGTGTCGAGCGCGTTCGAAGGCTTCAACCTGCCGGCCGCACTGCTCGCGATCACCAATCAGCTGCCCGCCGGGTTCATTGTCTCGGTTCTGTTCCTGATCCTTACCACGGTGTTCGTTGCAACGACCGGCGACTCGATGACCTATGTGCTGTCGGTGGCGATGTCGAACAATGACCACCCGGCGACCCCGGTGCGCATATTCTGGGGCGTCGCGATGGGCCTGATGGCGCTGATCCTGATTTCGCTCGGCTCGGGCGGAATCTCGAAGCTGCAGTCCTTCATCGTCGTCACCGCGGTGCCGGTATCGCTGGTGCTGTTGCCGTCGCTGTGGGATGCGTTTCGAATCGTCCGCCGGCTCGACGCGGAACAGCGGGCGTAAGCCCGTGGCCGGCGCGTCTGATTGACTGGACCATGGCACCCGATTAAGGTGATCCGTTAAACCCGAACCGCCAATACGAGGCAACATGTCGCACCCGAATCATAACTATATCGCCGGCGAATGGGTTGCCGGCGCGAGCGAAATCGCGAATATCAATCCGTCGGACCTGTCCGACACGATCGGCCACTACGCGCAGGCCGACTCGGCGCAACTCGAGCGCGCGCTCGACGCCGCCGCCGACGCGCAGCGCGAGTGGGCCAGGACCGGACTCGAGCGGCGCTACAACGCGCTGATGGCGATCGGCAACGAACTGATGGAACGCTCGGCCGAGCTCGGCGAGCTACTGTCGCGCGAAGAGGGCAAACCGCTCGCCGAGGGCAAGGGCGAGGTCTACCGCGCGGGCCAGTTCTTTACCTATTTCGCCGCCGAAGCGCTGCGCCAGATCGGCGACAACGCCGACAGCGTGCGTCCCGGCATCGAAATCGACGTGCGCCGCGAACCGGTCGGCACGGTCGCGATCATCTCGCCGTGGAATTTTCCGCTCGCGACCGCGGTCTGGAAGATCGCGCCGGCGCTCGCCTTCGGCAACGCGGTGATCTGGAAGCCGGCCAACCTGGTGCCGGCGTCGGCGGTCGCGTTCGCCGAGATCGTGTCGCGCCAGGACCTGCCGGCGGGGCTGTTCAACCTCGTCATGGGCTCCGGCAGCGGTATCGGCCAGCATCTGGTCGAAAGTCCGCGCGTCAATGCGATCAGTTTCACCGGCTCGGTCCCGGTCGGACGCGGCATCGCCCGGGCCGCGGTCGGCAATTTCACCAGGATCCAGCTCGAGATGGGCTCGAAGAACGCGCTCGTCATCATGGACGACGCCGACCTCGAGGTCGGCCTCGCCTGCGCGATGAACGGCGCCTTCGGCGGCAGCGGGCAAAAATGCACCGCGTCGTCGCGGCTGGTCGTGCATCACCGCATCCACGATTACTTCGTCGAACAGCTGGTCGAGCGGACCGAGGCGATGGTCGTCGGCCACGCGCTGGAAGAGGGCACGCAGATGGGTCCCGTCGTCAGCGCCGAACAGCTCGAACAAAACCTCGCCAACATCGAACTCGGCAAGCAGGAGGGTGGTGAACTGCTGTGCGGTGGCGAGCGCGTCGAGCGCACGACCGAGGGCTATTTCATGACGCCGGCGGTGTTCGCCGGCACGCGCAACGACTGGCAGATCAACCGCGAGGAACTGTTCGCGCCGATCGCGTGCGTGATCAGAGTCGAATCCTATGAAGAAGCGCTGGCGACGGCCAACGACACGCGCTTCGGCCTGACGTCGGGCATCGTCACGACCAGCCTCTCGCGCGCAACGCATTTCCGCCGCAACGTAAAAACCGGCTGCGTGATGGTCAACCTGCCGACCGCCGGTACCGACTACCACGTGCCGTTCGGCGGCCGCGGCGAGTCGTCCTACGGCCCGCGCGAGCAGGGGCAGTACGCGCAGGAGTTTTACACCACGGTCAAGACCGCCTACATCGCGAGCGGTGAGCCGGCATGAGCGAGGCCGCCTACAGAATCGATTCGCTGCAGTACTGCAACTGGTCGGAAAAGATATTCACGCAGATGCGCGAGGGCGGCCTCGACGCGGTCCACGTGACCATCGCCTACCACGAGAATTTCCGCGAGACCGTCGCCCGCATGGAACAGTGGAACGCGTTGTTCGAGCGCTTCCCGCATCTGATTTTCCAGGGTTTCACCGGTGACGACGTGCGCCTCGCGCGCGACACCGAGCGCACCGCGATTTTCTACGGTTTCCAGAATCCGTCGCCGATCGAGGACGACATTCGCCTGGTCGAGATCCTGCACACGCTCGGCGCGCGCTTCATGCAGCTGTCGTACAACAACCAGTCGCTGCTCGCGACCGGCTGCTACGAGGCCGAGGACCCGGGCATCACCCGTATGGGCCGCGAAGTCATCGCCGAGATGAACCGCGTCGGGCTGGTCGTCGACATGAGTCATTCGGCCGAGCGCTCGACGCTGGAGGCGATGGAAATCAGCGCGCGGCCGATCGTGATCACGCACGCGAACCCCGCGTTCTGGCACCCGGCGCTGCGCAACAAGTCGGACGCGGTACTGAAGGGGCTCGCCGAGACCGGCGGCGTGCTCGGCTTCAGCCTGTATCCGCATCATTTAAAAGACGGAACTGATTGCACGCTCGAAAGCTTCTGCGAGATGGTCGCGCGCGCCGCCGAGATCATGGGCGCCGAGCGCCTCGGTATCGGCTCGGATCTGTGCCAGGACCAGCCCGACAGCGTCGTCGAGTGGATGCGCAGCGGCCGTTGGACGAAAAACGTCGATTACGGCGAGGGCTCGAAGGATAATGCCGGCTTTCCGCCGCAACCCGAATGGTTTCGCGATAATCGCGACTTCGGCAACCTCGAGCACGGCCTGCGCGCGGCTGGATTCAGTGAGACCGACGTCGCCGGCATCGTCGGCAACAACTGGCTGCGCTTCTTCGACGAAAACTTCGGCCCCGACTATTGATGGATTGCGCGGCGCAAAACCCGATGCCGCAAGCTGCGGCCTATCGCCGCCCGCCCGAGGTCGTCATGCGGCTCGCGCGCATGGGCAGCTTTCACCAGACGCGGCTGTCGTTCATGCGCGCGCTGCTGCGGCGGTTGAAACGCGAAGCCTGGCGCTTCGAGCGCCGCCTTTGGGAACTCGACGAAAACGGCTTCGGCCGCGCGGTGTACACGGTGCACTCGCCCGAGCGCGCCTACTCGCTGGTCGCGTTTTCGCACGATCTCCCCGACGACCAGCGTTCCGATCGCGTGATCGCGACCGCGTGGGACATGACCTTCACCCTGTTCGACGGAATACCGACCGAGGCCGATCTCGAGCGGCTCGCGCAAAACGTGCCGAAGCAGGAAGCCGGTCGCGTATCCGACTCGGAGCTGTCGCTGTCGCGCGCCAACAAGTCGGTGCGGCTGTGGCAGCACGTCGTCGATTCGCTCGCCGCCGGCCGCCAGCCCGAGCGCGAGCAGCTCGAAGCGGTCGGCTACCTCGTGCGCACGACCGCGGTCTACGGCTCGGGCAAGTTCGGCGCCGCCGATCGCCTGACGATCTGCGACCGGCCCGAGTTCGGCGGCCCGTTCCGCGCCGAGCTGTTGTCGGTCTGGCTGATCCGCGCGTTCTCGATCGACGTCGCCGAACACATCGCGCGCGCTCGTGGCGGCAAGGCCGCGGTCGCGATCGAGCCGGCATTGCGCCGCCGTCTCGGCGTCGGCAACGCGACCGGGCTCGGCATGGCGCCGTTCCTGGTCAACCACCCGGCGCTGATCAACAACTGGATGATGGCGCGCGAGGAAGCGCTCGCGCGCGTGCGCGCGTTGCCGGCCGCCGAGCCCGACGCGGTTGCCGATTTCCGTGCGCATTTCGAAAAGGCCTGTTTCAACGTGTCGCAGTGGCGCTCGGAGCACCCGATTCAATTGCAGAAGCTCGCCGATTTGAGAGCCGATCTCGAGCGGATGCAGGCATATATCGAGCGCGAATCGCTCACCGACGATCACCCGTGGGACCGGTTCTATCGCTGGGCCGAGGCGGAGCTCACGCTCGAGGGGCAGGAACAGCTCGTATCGCTGTTGCTCGAGCCCTATGGCGAACTCGTCGACGCGCTCACCCAATGCATGGATGCCGACGAGCACCTGAGTTTTTTCATCGACGGCGCGATGCCGCTCGGCCGCGTGCGCGAAATTCTCGAAACGCAGTGCCGCTGGGCGCTCGACGTGGATTATGACGCACCGGCCAATCGCGCGCGCTTCTGGTACACGTCGGCGGAAAAGCTCGAGCCGCGCGTCGGCGAGCGCTTCGACGAGTCCGGCGCCGAGTACGAGTTGCCGCTCGCGATCGGCTTGAATCTCGAGCGGTTGCATCGTGACCTGCAGGACGGGTCGGCGGACGAGCCGATCGCCGAGTTCCTGCTCGCGCATCCGGAGCATCGCCATACCGTACGGCGCGTGCAGAATCTGGCGAAGCATCCGTATGCCGAAATCCAGGACAACCTGATCGCGGCCGAGATGCTGCCGATCGACATCCTGCGTTGCAAGCTGTCGTTCTTCGGCGCGACCAGATTCGATCCGCGCTCGGATCGCTGGGTGCGGATCTGCATGTACCAGGACGCGCCGTTTCCGCACGAGTTGCTCGCGCCCGCGCCGTGAGTCACCGGATTACGCTGGCCGAAGCCGAGTCTTACCTGCGCAAGGTCGCGCGCGCCTGCGGGCTCGACTGGGGCATTGCCGAGGAGGCCGGCAAGGCCGCGCGCTGGCTCGCCGCGTTTGCGCTGCCGGGGCCGGAACTGATGCTCGCGCACCTCGAGTCACTACGCGGCAAGCAATATCGCGATGTCATTCCGGATTGTGCCGCCGACCCCTGGCGCGCACCCGGTGGCTGGCTGTGCCCGGTGATCACCGGCGCCGCGCTCGCCGACCGCAGCGCGCAAATGCTCGACGGCCGGGTTTTCGCGCTCGGCCCGACCGCGTACCCGTTGTTGCTCGCGGCAACCGTCGGCCAGGCCGCGCGCTGTCACCGCACCGTGTTCACGACCGCCTGGGCCGATGTGCGCGTGAGTTGCTTCGAAAATGGATTATCGATCGCCGGCAATCGCGACGATCTGTTGCTGGCCGAGGTCGACGCGGTCGACTGTCGGCAAGACGATCTCGCCGAACCGCAACAACTGCCGTCGACCCTGGCCTACGCGATCGACGATACGATTTTTCGACGCATCGACAGGCTCGCCTTCGAAACCTACGCCCCGGCGACCGCCGAATCCCGCACCGGCGCCGGCGCCGGTCTCACCGATAACGACTGAGCCGGTTCCCGGTCACCGGTACGCCGGCGCGGACCCGTTACGCGGGCTAGCGCCGCTTGACGCGGCGCCCGTCCTCGACCGCATCGCTGGGGTGCACGACGACCGCCTCGCCGGCGTCGACGCCGGCGACGATTTGCGCAGCGAGGCCGGTGCGATGACCGACCTGAACCTCGCGGCGCCGCGCGCGGTCGTCTTCGATCACGAACAGCGCCCAGCCGTCGCGGTAGCGAAACAGGCTGCTGGCCGGCACCTGCAGGACATCGTCTTCTTGCCACAGGACGAATAGCGCCTCGACCCGGTAACCGTCGCCGAGGCGAGCCCATTCCCGGGGTGGTGAGGTAAAATCCGAAATCACCAGCACGCGCTGTTCCTCGACGCCGAGCGCCGAGGTCTTGGTAAATCCGACCGGCTCGACCGTCCGCACCCTGCCGTGTAACGGCCGGTCGCCGCCCCAGCGATCGAAACGCACCGGCTGGCCGGACCTGATTCTGACGGCGTCGGCGGAAAGCACGTCGACCTCGACTTCGAGCCAGGTGGGATCACCGACTTCGAACAGGGGTTCGCCGGTGCGCACCGGGCCGTCGCATTCGTGTTCGATCCTGAGAATGCGCCCGTCGATCGGCGCGCGCACCGGGACTCGCTCGGCGGGCGTGTCGTCGGTCGTCGCCCCCGAGTACTCGAGCGCGGTGCGTGCGGCCGCCAGATCGTACTCGGCAACTTCGACGTTGAACTCGGCCGAGCGTTTGCTCGCGGCGCTCGTGCGGGCGATGGTTTCGGCCTTGTCGAAGGCTTCGCGCGATATCAGGCCCTCGACCATTAGCGGTTGCAGGCGTTCGAGGTCGAGCGCGGCAAGCTCGTGATTCGCGCTCGCCGCGAGGGCCTGTTCGCGGGCCGCGCGCAGCGCCGACTCGGCCGCCGCGACCCGTGCCTTGGCCTGTGCGCGGCTGCGCGGATCCAGCACCTGCGACGCCAGCGGCGTGATCGCGACCAGTACCTGCCCGCGTTCGACCGCGTCGCCGACGTCGAGCTGCACTCGGCAGGCGACACCGTCGACCGGCGCCGACACGATGTAGCGGTCGATGACCCGGGTTCGGCCTTCTTCCTCGATCGTGACGGCCAACGGAGCGCGCTGCGCAATCGCCGCCTCGACCAGAACCGGTTGCGGCCAGTAGCCCCAGATCAATAGCGCGCCGATTGCGACCAGGACGGCGGCGATAACAGGATGTTGGCGCAGTAGCGTGAACATCGATCTACTCCTTGGTCTTGAGAACCGCCACCATGTCGAGCCGGGCCAGGTTGCGCCAGATCATGAAGGCGGAAGCAATGGATGAAACGAGCACGACCAGCGCGGCGAAGGCATAGACATTGATGCCGAGCACCAGCGGCACGCGGTAGAGGTCAGTATCGAACTGGTGCGCCATGTAGGCGCACAGGCCGTAGCCGAACAGCAGGCCCAGCGGAATCGCCGCCAGCGTCAGCAGGCCGATTTCGCCGAGCAGGATATAGGCGACCTCGCTGCGCTCGAAGCCGAGTACGCGCAGGCTTGCGAGTTCGCGACCGCGTTCGGACAGCGCGATGCGCATGCTGTTGTAGACCACGCCGAAGGCGATGCTGGCGCCGAGCAGGGTCGAGATGAAGGTATAGAAAAGAATCGTTTGCGCGACGTTTTCGTAGAACGCGTCGACCGCGGACATTTGCTCGACCACCCCGGCGATACGCGGCATGTCCTTGAGTTCGCGGTAGACGTCGCGCCGGAAGCGGTCGTCGACCCGCAGCAGCGCGCCGGACAGCACGTCGCCCTCGCCGAGCAAACCGTTCAGGGTTTCGCGCCGCAGGTAGGCGTTCATGCCGATATCCTGCCGGGCGGTACCGATCACCGGCACCCGCAGCGTCGGCCGGCTGCCCTCGAGCACCTCGATCGTTAGCAGGTCGCCCGGCCGGATGCGCAGCGACTCGGCGAGGTAATCGGTCAGCACCACGCCGTGCGGCGGCAGGTCGATGACGTTCAGATCGCGATCGAGCAGCCGCATCAGTTCGCCGCCGGTTTCGATGCCATGGACCGAGCTGCGGTAGAAGCGGTGCTCGAACTGCAGTTTCGCCGGCACGCTGCGGAACGATTCGACGTGCTCGATCCCCTCGAGACTGCGCAGCGAATACAGCGAGCGAGCCGAAGTCGGTTCGGTGTAATTGACGAGCATGTCTTCGCGCTGGCTCATGCCGTATTGCAGGTCGATCATGTGATCGATCGCGCCCTCCTGGAAGCCGCTCACGACCATGATGCCGCAGGCCATCGCGATGCCGAGCGTGGTCAGCAGGGCCTTGACCGGCTGGCGCTCGATGTGGCGTAAAATCATTCGCGAAGGCTGCGAGAACCAGCGCTGCAGGCCGAGCCGTTCGACCAGGGTCGCGCGGTAGACTGCGGGCGGCTCGGGCCGCATCGCCTGCGCCGGCGGCAGCCGGACCGCGTGGCTGACCGCGCGCAGGGTGCCGAGCGTCCCGACCAGCATGCTGATCACGATGGCGCCGACGACGACCCGCGGCTCGAGTACGTAGATCAGGAACGGCATGCTGAAGAAACCCATGTAAACGTCGGCCATCGCCCGGCCCATCCAGACGCCGGCCGCGATGCCGCCGGCGACGCCGATACCGACGATCAGCAGCACCAGCTTGGTGTAATGCAGGCCGACCGCGAAATCGCTGTAGCCGAAGGCCTTAAGCGCGGCGATCTGTTCGCGCTGCAGGCCGATCAGGCGGCTGACGACGATATTGAGCAGGAACGCGGCGACGCCGAAAAAGATCACCGGGAACACCGTCGCCGTGGTTTGCTGCTGTTTCAGCTCCTCATCCAGAAAGCGGCTCGATAACTGGTCTTCGCGGGCGTAGGCGCCGATGCCGCCATAGGGTTTCAGCAATTCGTCGAGCCGGTCGATGACGTCCTGCTCGTTGGCGCCCGCCTGCAGCGTCAGCGCGACGTTGTTGAAGGCGCCGTCCATGTCGTAGGCGACGGCCAGCGGCTTGCGCGCGGTCCACAGGATTCCGTAGCGCGCATCGTCCGGGAACAGCGCCCCCGGCGCGATCTGGTAGACGTATTCCGGTGACATCACCAGCGCGACGACGGTGAGCGTCTTGCGCCGGCCGTTGATCGTTGCGTGCAGGCGGTCGCCGGGCTCGAGCCCGTGTGCCTCGGCAAACTTGACGCTGAGCAGGATCTCGTCGTCGCGTCCCGGCTCCAGCAGTCGCCCCTCGCGCAGGAAGACCTGGTTCAACAGCCCGCGGCTGGCGGAGGGCAGCGATACCAGGTGACCGCTGACCGGATCGTCGAATCCGGGCACGTCGATGCTGACGTAGGCGATCACGCGGGTCTCGACCTTGTCGACGCCGGGTATCGTCGCAATCCGATCGGCCACTGACAGCGGGGCGCGCTTCAGCGACGCGAAGACCTGCGCGAAGTGATACTCGCGGTAGTAGGTCGCGCGGGTTTCGTGGAGCGAATCGAGCGTGCTCAACGACATGATGAAGATGCCGACCCCGCCGACGATGACCAGCGCGATCGCGAACACCTGCATGCGCAGATTCCACAATTCGCGCCACAGCTTGATGTCGATCGCCTTCATCGCTTACCAGGAAAGCTCGCGCGGTTCGAGTTTGGTCTGGTTGACGACCACCTCGCCAATGCGCCCGTCGGAAAGCGTAATCACGCGGTCGGCCATCTTCGCGATGCCGGCGTTATGCGTGATTACCGCGGTGCTGGTGCCGAGCTCGCGGTTGACCCGCTGCAGCGCTTCGAGCACGACGATTCCGGTCTTCGAGTCGAGCGCGCCGGTCGGTTCGTCGCACAGCAGGACCTCGGGATTCTTGGCGATCGCGCGCGCGATCGCGACGCGCTGCTGCTCGCCGCCGGATAACTGCGCCGGGAAATGCTCGAGGCGCTCGCCGAGTCCGACCAGCTCGAGGGCGTCGTCCGGATGCATCGGCGCGCGCGCGATCTCGGTCACGACGGCGACGTTTTCGCGCGCGGTCAGGCTTGGGATCAGGTTGTAGAACTGGAACACGAAACCGACGTGATAGCGCCGGTATCGGGTCAGCTCACGCTCACTGGCCCGGGTCAGGTCGCGATCGCCGTAGATCACGTGACCGTCGGTCGGCGTGTCGAGACCGCCGAGAATATTCAACAGGGTCGACTTGCCGCTGCCCGAGGCGCCGAGCAAAACGGTGAATTCGCCGCGATACAGGTCGAGGTCCACGCCGCGCAGCGCGTGTACCTCGACCTCGCCCATCTGGTATACCTTGGTGACGCCGTGCACGTGGAAGACGATCTCGTCGCCCAGCGCCTCGTGTTCCATTGGTTGCATTCTGGCCATCTGCTCCGCCTGGCCGTGACCGGGATTTTACACGATAAAGGCCGCCAGGACTCACGCATTGACAGGCATCAAGAGATAAACCGGCGGGGCGCCTGCCGCGGGCCCCAATCGAGGACCGCGATTCGATAGTGGTCGTATCGGGCTGGCTTTCGTTCGGGATCTGAACGGTGACGACCTTTCCCGGTCGATGGTGGTAAAATCGGCGATCCGCAAGACGCGCCGAAAGATCATGAAGACCTACCGTTCACCGAAGATCGAGCTTCGCGACGATACGCTCGCCGGGCGCGGCGTGGTCGCGATCGCCGATATTGCGAAAGACGAGATCGTTGCGATCAAGGCCGGCCACGTCGTCGGCCGCGACGAAATCGACGCGGTCACCGCCGCCGCCGGCGACTATGCGCTGCAAATCGACGACGAATTCTACATCGCGCCGCGCACGCCCGCCGAAGTGCTCGACATGTCGGTCATGATCAATCATTCCTGCGACCCCAATGTCGGCTTTCGCGGCAACGTGATCTACGTCGCGATGCGCAATATTGCCGCCGGCGAGGAGTTGAGTCACGATTACGCGATGGAACGCTCGGATGACTACACGCTCGAGTGCCATTGCGGCAGCAAGCTGTGTCGCGGCAAGGTGACCGGTGGCGACTGGAACTTGCCCGAGCTGCAACGGCGCTACGGCGACTATTTTTCCATCTACCTGCGACGAAAATTCCAGGAGGCCGAATCATGAGTGCACCCGCCGACCGGCTAGCCGACGAACCCATCCTGCGACGCGACGACGCCGATGGCATCGCGACGCTGACGCTGAACCGCCCGGCGCAGTACAACGCCCTTTCGGAAGCGATGCTGACGGAGTTGCAACGGGCGCTCGACGCGATCGCCGCCGATGATGCGATCCGCGTCGTGATCCTGGCCGCCCGCGGCAAGGCTTTTTGCGCCGGCCACGATCTCAAGGAAATGCGCCGCAGCGAGGATCGCGAATACCACCAGGCGCTGTTCGACCAGTGTGGCCAGATGATGATCAGTATCAACCGCTTGCCGCAACCGGTGATCGCGCAAGTCAACGGCATCGCCACCGCGGCCGGCTGCCAGCTGGTCGCCAACTGCGACCTCGCGGTCGCATCGAGCGAGGCCCGCTTCGCCGTGTCCGGTATCAATCTCGGGCTTTTCTGCTCGACCCCGGCGGTGCCGCTCAGCCGCAACCTGCCGCGCAAGCGCGCGCTGGAAATGCTGCTGACGGGCGATTTCATCGCTGCCGGGCAGGCCCGCGACTGGGGCCTCGTCAACGCGGTCGTGCCGGCCGCCGAGCTCGAGGCCGCGACCCGCGAACTGGCGCAAAAAATCGCCGCCAAGTCGAGTCACGCGATCCGCCTCGGCAAGGACATGTTCTACCGGCAACTGCCGCTCGACCTGTCCGAGGCCTATGCCTACGCCAGCGAGCGCATGGCCTGCAACATGGATTCGCACGACGCGCGCGAGGGCATCGACGCGTTCATCGAAAAACGCCAGCCGGCCTGGAAAGACGCGTAACCGCATGACGATCTCGCAGTATTCGACCGGCCTCGACAAGAACCCCGCCAATTTCACGCCGCTGTCGCCGTTGACCTTCATCGAGCGCGCGGCGGCGGTTTATCCGGACTACACGGCGCTTATCTACGGCGAACGGCGCCAGAGCTGGGCCGAGACCTGCGCCCGCTGCAGGCGATTCGCGTCGGCGCTGGCCGGGCTCGGCGTCGGCGCCGACGACACGGTCGCGCTGATGCTGCCGAACGTCCCGGCGATGTACGAGGCGCATTTCGCGATCCCGATGTGCGGCGCCGTGATCCACGCGCTCAACTTCCGCCTCGACGCCGCCGCGATCGCGTTCCAGCTCGAGCACGGCGGCGCGAAGGTATTGCTGACCGACCCCGAGTTCGCCGCCACCGTGCAAGCTGCGCTGGATCTACTCGAGAATCCGCCTCATGTGATCGACGTCGCCGATCCCGCGTTCGACGGCGGCGAGGCGATCGGCGCGATCGAGTACGAGGATTTCATTGCCGGCGGCGACCCCGAGTTCACCTGGCGGCTTCCCGACGACGAGTGGCGCGCGATCGCGCTCGGCTATACCTCGGGCACGACCGGCGACCCGAAGGGCGTCGTCACCCATCACCGCGGCGCCTACCTGAACGCGGTCTCGAACGTGCTCGCGTGGAACATGACCGCGCACCCCGTGTACCTGTGGACGCTGCCGCTGTTCCATTGCAACGGCTGGTGCTTTCCGTGGACGCTCGCGGCACTGAACGGCACCAGCGTGTGCCTGCGCGCGGTGCGCGACGACGCGATCTTCGACGCCATCAAGCGGCACGGGGTCACCCACCTGTGCGGCGCGCCGGTAGTGCTGAGCCTGATGGTCAACGCCGCCGACGATCTCAAAGCCGGCATCGAGCACGAGGTCAGGGTCATGACCGCGGCCGCGCCGCCGCCGCCGGCGATCCTCGAGGCGATGGCCAGGCTCGGTTTCGACGTAACCCACGTCTACGGCCTGACCGAGGTTTACGGGCCGGCGGTGGTCTGTTCGTGGCAGCGCGAATGGGACGCGTTGCCCGTCGCCGAGCAGGCCGCGATCAAGGCGCGCCAGGGCGTGCGCTACCCGATGCTCGAGGAGCTCGTCGTGATGGACCCGGAAACGATGCAGCCGGTGCCGCGCGACGGCGAAACTATCGGCGAAATCATGTTCCGCGGCAACATCGTCATGAAGGGTTACCTGAAGAACCTGCCGGCCAGCGAAAAAGCCTTCGCGGGCGGTTATTTTCACTCCGGCGATCTCGCCGTCTGCCATCCCGACGGCTACATCGAGATCAAGGATCGCTCCAAGGACATCATCATCTCCGGCGGCGAAAACATCTCGAGCATCGAGGTCGAGAAGGTGCTCTACCGCCACCCGGCCGTGCTCGAGGCCGCGGTCGCGGCGATGCCCGACGACAAATGGGGCGAGACGCCGTGCGCGTTCGTGACGCTGCGCGACGACGCAGCCGACGCCACCGAGCAGGACATCATCGATTTTTGCCGCGAGCGGATGGCGCGTTTCAAGGCGCCGCGCAAGGTCGTGTTCGGGCCGTTGCCGAAGACCTCGACCGGCAAGATCCAGAAATTCGAACTGCGCGAACGGGCGAAACAGCTATGAGCGACGGCAACGACATCAAGGCGCTGCGGCGGATCCTGAGCGAGTACAAGCGCGTCGCGATCGTCGGCCTGTCGGCCGACTGGTCGCGGCCGAGCAACTTCGCCGCCAAGTACCTGCTCGAGCACGGCTTCGAGGTCACCCCGGTCAACCCGAAATACGACGAGATTCTCGGCCAGAAATGCTACCCCGACCTGAAGTCGATTCCGCATCCGGTCGACGTTGTCGACCTGTTCCAGCGAGCCGAACGGGTGATGCCGTTCGTCGAGGACGCGATCGAGATCGGCGCGAAGGTGGTCTGGATGCAGCTCGGCATCGTCAACGAGGAGGGCGCGGCGAAGGCGCGCGCGGCCGGGCTCGAGGTCGTCATGGACCGCTGCATGAAGATCGAGTACGCGCGCCTGTTCGGCGGGCTCAACTGGGTTGGCGTCAACACCGGTGTGATCTCGGCGCAGCGCCCGCTGGTCTACAACCGCTAGGAGGGTCCCATGGCGGATCGCAAATTCGGCATCGAAACCCTGTGCCTGCACGCGGGCCAGATTCCCGACCCGGTCACCGGCGCGCGCGCGGTGCCGATCTACCAGACGACGTCCTACGTGTTCGACGACGCCGAGCATGCCGCGAGCCTGTTCAACCTGCAGACCTTCGGCAACACCTATGTGCGCCTGACCAACCCGACCACGGCGGTCTTCGAGGAACGCATGGCCGCGCTCGAGAACGGCCGCGCCGCGCTCGGCGTATCGTCGGGCATGGCCGCGCAGATGACCGCGATCCTGACGCTGCTCGAACAGGGCGATCACCTGGTGTCGGCGAAGACGCTATACGGCGGCACTTATTCGCAGTTCGACGTGACCTTCCGCAAGATGGGGATCGATACGACTTTCGTCGATTCCGACGATCCCGAGAACTTCGCCCGCGCGATCAAGCCGCAGACGAAGGCGCTCTACGCCGAGACGATCGGCAACCCGACCAATAACGTGATCGACCTCGACGCGGTCGCGGCGATCGCGCACGCGCACGACATTCCGCTGATCATCGACAATACCTTTGCGACACCTTATTTATGCAAGCCGTTCGATTTCGGCGCCGACATCGTCGTGCACTCGGCGACCAAGTTCATCGGCGGCCATGGCACCAGCATGGGCGGGGTCATGGTCGAGTCGGGCAAGTTCCCGTGGGACAACGGCAACTTCCCGGGCATGGTCGAGCCGTCGCAGGGCTACCACGGCATCCGCTTCTACGAGACCTTCGGCGACTTCGGCCTGACGATGAAGGCGCGCTGCGAGACGCTGCGCACGCTCGGCCACGCGCTGAGCCCGTTCAACGCGTTCATGTTGCTGCAGGGGCTCGAGACGCTGCCGGTGCGGATGGACCGGCACTGCGCCAACGCGATGGGCGTCGCGCAGTTTCTCACGGATCACCCGGCGGTGACCTGGGTCAGCTACGCCGGCCTCGAAGATAACCCTTATCGCGAGCAGGTGCAGAAATACCTGCCGCACGGCGCCGGCTCGATCATGAGCTTCGGCGTCGAGGGCGGCGCCGCGGCCGGCGAGAAGTTCATCAACGCCGCGCAATTCATGAGCCACCTCGCCAATGTCGGCGACGCGCGCACGCTGATCATCCACCCGGCGTCGACGACCCACCGGCAACTCTCCGAGGAGCAGCAACTGGCGGCCGGCGTGACCCCGGACATGGTGCGCATCTCGGTCGGCCTCGAGACCCTCGACGACATCCTCTGGGACCTCGACCAGTCCCTCGCCGCCTCCCAAAATTAGGGGGACAGTTTACCTAACTACCCTAATTCTGCACCATTTTGGGTCGTAATTAAGGTAGTTAGGTAAACTGTCCCCCTAATTCGGAATTTCGGGCGGGCGGGTTTTTCAGTAAGATGCGCGAAACTTCGGAGAACCTTCGATGCCCTGGTGGGGATGGATGATCATCGGCGCGATCCTTCTCGGCGCCGAACTGCTTGGCGTCGACGCGGCGTTTTACCTCGTTTTTATCGGCATCGCCGCGATGATCACCGGTCTCGTCGAACTCGCCGGCGCCGGTCTCGAGGTGTGGGTGCAGTGGATCCTGTTCGCGGTCATCGCAATCGCGCTCATGGTTTTGTTTCGCAAGCAGCTCTATGCCAAATTGCGTGGCGGCGGTGTCGGCTACCAGACCGGCCCGGCGGGGGAAATCCTGACGCTCGAGCAGGCGCTCGAGCCGGGACAGACCGGCCGGATCAACTACCGCGGCACCGACTGGACCATCGTCAATGACAGCGACCGGGCCTTCGCCGCCGGGCAGCGCGTGCGCATCAGCCGGGTCGACGGCCTGAAGCTGAACCTCGACGCCATCAAGGAGTAGGACGCCATGTTCGATATGTATGCCAATTTCTCGTTCTGGGTCGCGCTTGCGGTCGCCATCGTCGTCATTCTCGTCATCTTCAAGACGGCGGTCGTCGTGCCGCAGCAGCAGGCCTTTGTCGTCGAGAGCCTAGGCAAGTACAGCCGCACGCTGCGCGCGGGTTTCCACATCCTGATCCCGTTCATCGAGTCGGCGGCCTACAAGCACAGTCTCAAGGAACTGGCGATCGATATTCCCGAACAGGTCTGCATCACCAAGGACAACGTCCAGGTCGGCGTCGACGGCGTGCTCTACCTGCAGGTCATGGACCCGGAACGCGCATCCTACGGCATCACCGATTTCGGGTTCGCGATCTCGCAGCTCGCGCAAACCACGCTGCGCAGCGAGATCGGCAAGATCGACCTCGACCGCACCTTCGAGGAGCGCGGAGCGATCAACGCCAACGTCGTCTCCGAGCTCGACAAGGCGTCGGACCCGTGGGGCGTCAAGGTACTGCGCTACGAGATCAAGAACATCAATCCGCCGCAAGACGTGCTCTCGGCGATGGAAAAGCAGATGCGCGCCGAGCGCGAAAAGCGCGCGGTGATCCTGACCTCGGAAGGCGAACGCGACGCCAAGATCAACGAGGCCGAGGGCGAGAAGCAACGCGTGATCAAGGAGTCCGAGGCCGCCAAGCAGCAGCAGATCAACGAGGCCGAGGGCGAGGCGCAGGCGATTCTCGCGGTCGCCACCGCGACCGCCGAGGGCTTGCGGCGGGTCGCCGAGTCGTTGACCGTGCAAGGCGGTACCGAAGCGATGCAATTGCGCGTCGCCGAAGCCTACGTGGAGCAATTCGGTAACCTCGCGAAGGAGGGCAACACGCTGGTAGTGCCGTCGAACCTGACCGACCTCGCATCGATGATTGCACTCGCGACGAATATCGCGAAAAAGGAACCCGCCGGCCCGACCGCTTGAAGCCGCCGCTCGAACTCGTCATCTTCGACTGCGACGGCGTTCTGGTCGACAGCGAGCGCATCGCCAACGAGGTCTTCGCGCGCGCGTTGCGCGAGGTCTGCGGCCTCGAATTCACGCTCGAGCAGATGTTCGACACTTTCGTCGGGCACTCGAAGGATCAGTGTCTCGCCAAGATCGAGGCGCTGCTGGGCGCGCCGCCGCCGGTCGAGCTCGAGCGCCGCTACCGCGACGAAATCAACGCCGCGCTGGCCGCCGCGGTCGTGCCGGTCGACGGCATCGAAACCGTATTGCAGACCCTCGACCTGCCGTATTGCATCGCGTCGAGCGGTTCGCATGACAAGATGCGCCTGACGCTCGGCAAGACCGGCCTGCTCGACTACTTCGCCGGCAATCTGTTCAGCACCAGCGAGGTCGCGCGCGGCAAGCCGCATCCCGACATCTACCTGCACGCGGCCGAACGCATGGGCGGCGTCGATCCTGCGTGCTGCCTCGTCGTCGAGGACACGCCGCTCGGCATCACCGGCGCCCGCGCCGCCGGCATGCACGCCTTCGGCTACGCCGAACTGATGCCGGCGCACAAACTCGAGGCCGCCGGCGCTCACCGCGTCTTCGACCACATGCCCGACCTCCCCACCCTGATCGCCGGCACCTTCGATTAGCCCATTCTTGCTCTGCGAGAAAAATCGGGTAATGGCAGGTCATTGCGAGGAGGCGTAGCCGACGAAGCAACCTCCCGACGATTGCCCGATACCGGGAGATTGCTTCGCTGGCGCATGCAATGACGGCGTGCTTCGGGAGATCTCTCGCTGTGCAATCCGTAGCAAAACCGCGCTACCGGCCATCCGGTCGGGCTTTGGAAACGGGCGCATTTGGGCTAAAATGCGCGCCCTTTTTCGATAATCTGGCGTCATGGAATACCAGCAGCGTTTCGATGTCATCGTCGTCGGCGGCGGGCACGCGGGCACCGAGGCCGCGCTCGCGGCCGCGCGCATGGGCGCGCGCACGCTGCTGCTGACGCACAGCATCGAGACCCTCGGCCAGATGTCGTGCAACCCGGCGATCGGCGGCATCGGCAAGGGTCACCTGGTCAAGGAAATCGACGCCCTCGGCGGCGCGATGGCGCTGGCCGCCGACGCGGCCGGCATCCAGTTCCGCGTCCTGAACCGGCGCAAGGGCCCGGCGGTGCGTGCGACCCGCGCGCAGGCCGACCGCCAGCTCTACCGCATGGCGATTCGCGCGAAGCTCGAAAATCAGCCGAATCTCACGATCTTCCAGCAACCGGTGGTCGACCTGATCGAGGATGGCGATAAAGTCGACGGCGTCGTCACGCAAATGGGCCTGCGCTTCCACGCGCCGACCGTGGTGCTGACCGTCGGTACCTTTCTCGACGGCAAGATTCACATCGGCGACGCCAACTACGCCGGCGGCCGCGCCGGCGATCCACCGGCGAGCGCGCTCGCCGCGCGCCTGCGCGAGCGTCCGTTCCGCGTCGATCGGCTCAAGACCGGCACGCCGCCGCGGCTCGACCGCAAGACGATCGAATTCGCCCGGCTCGAGGAACAGCCGGGCGACGTCCCGTTGCCGGTATTCTCGACGATGGGTACGGTCGACATGCACCCGCGCCAGGTCAGCTGCCACATTACGCACACCAACGCTCAGACCCACGACATCATCCGCGCCAACCTGCACCGCTCGGCGATGTACGGCGGCGGGATCGAAGGCGTCGGCCCGCGTTATTGCCCGTCGATCGAGGACAAGGTCGTGCGCTTCGCCGACAAGGCCTCGCACCAGATCTTCGTCGAGCCCGAAGGGCTCGAACTCGGCGAGGTCTACCCCAACGGTATCTCGACGAGCCTGCCGTTCGAGGTGCAACAGCAGGTCGTCAACAGCATGGTCGGCTTCGAGAGCGCGGTCATCACGCGCCCGGGCTACGCGATCGAATACGACTACTTCGACCCGCGCGACCTCAAGGCCACGCTCGAGACGCGCCACGTCGCAGGCCTGTACTTCGCCGGCCAGATCAACGGCACGACCGGCTACGAGGAAGCCGCCGCGCAGGGCCTGCTCGCCGGCGCCAACGCCGCCGCGCGCGTGCTCGGGCGGTCGGCGCTCGAGTTCAAACGTTCGGATGCCTACCTCGGCGTGCTCGTCGACGACCTGATCACGCGCGGTACCAGCGAGCCTTACCGCATGTTCACGTCGCGCGCCGAGTACCGGCTGCTGCTGCGCGAGGACAACGCCGACCTGCGCCTGACCGCGCGCGGTCGCGAACTCGGGCTCGTCGACGACGCCCGCTGGCGGGCCTTCGAGGATTATCGCGAACGGCTCGAACGCCTGAACCAGGCGTTGCGCGCACAGTGGCTGCGCCCGGGCACGCCGGCCGCCGCGGCGCTGGGCGACCGCTTGCAAACCCCGCTCGCGCGCGAGCAGCGCTTCGACGAAGTGCTCAAGCGCCCCGAGATCGGCATCGACGACCTGTTGCCGTATCTCGATGCCGGCGAGGAATTCACTGCGCGCGTTCGCGAGCAGGCCGAGATCGACGCCAAGTACGCCGGTTACCTCGCGCGCCAGCAAAACGAAATCGACAAGGCCGGCGCGCACGAGTCCACCGCGCTGCCGGACGAACTCGACTACGCCGAGGTCCGTGGCCTGTCGAACGAGGTTCGGCAAAAGCTCGCCGAACTGCGACCGGCGACGATCGGCCAGGCGAGCCGGATTTCCGGCGTGACCCCGGCCGCGATCTCGCTGCTGCTCGTGCACCTGAAGCGGCATCGATACCGGGTGCAGAAGTCGGCCTGAATGAATCTCCCGGGTGATCTCCGCGCGGGTGTTACGGCGCTGGGGCTCACGCTCCACCAGACGCAGCTCGATGAGCTGCTCGAATATCTCTATCTGCTCGAACGCTGGAACCGGACGTACAACCTGACCGCGATCCGCGAACTCGACCGCATGCTGACCCATCACCTGCTCGACAGCCTGTCGATCCTGCCGGCGCTCGACGGCTGCCGCAAGGCGCTCGACGTCGGCAGCGGCGCCGGCCTGCCGGGGATACCGCTGGCGATCGCGCTGCCCGACACGGTCTGGATTCTGCTCGATTCGAACGCCAAGAAGACGCGCTTTCTGCGGCAGGCCGTGGCCCACTGCGGCCTGCGCAACGTGCAAGTTGTGCAGGCGCGACTTCAGGACTATCATGCGCCGGACTCGCTGGATTTCATTGTCAGCCGCGCCTTCGCGCCGCTGGCCGAGTTCTGCGACGGCGCTGCCCACTTGTTGACGTCGAACACCCGCATGCTGACGATGAAGACCGGGCTCAAGTCGAAGGAGATTTTGCAACTGGACCCCAAACGGTTCGCATACGAGGAAAACCCGCTCGAGGTGCCCGGCGTCGACGAACCGCGCAGCCTCGTGACGATCCTGGCCAAATGACGAAAATCATCACCATTGCCAACCAGAAGGGCGGCGTCGGCAAGACCACGACCGCGGTCAATCTCGCCGCCGCGCTGGCGGCGACGAAGCGCCGCGTGCTGATGGTCGACATGGACCCGCAGGGCAACGCGACCATGGGCAGCGGCATCGAAAAGCACTCGCTCGAGGCGAGCGCCTGCGACGTGCTGCTCGGCGACGCGACCGCGGCGCGCGTGATCCGGCCGGCGCCGGAAGCGGGCTACGACGTGCTGCCGGCGAATGCCGACCTGACTGCCGCCGAGGTGCAGCTGATGAATCGCATCGGCCGCGAACGACAGCTCGCGCTTGCGCTCGAGCCGGTCAAGTCGAACTACGATTACATCCTGATCGACTGCCCGCCGGCGCTGAACATGCTGACGGTCAACGCGCTGGTCGCCGCCGACGGCGTCGTGATCCCGATGCAGTGCGAGTACTACGCGCTCGAAGGCCTGTCGTCGCTGCTCGACACGATCGAGCAGATCCGCGTCAGCGTCAACCCGAACATCCGCGTCGAGGGCTTGCTGCGAACCATGTACGACCCGCGCAACAACCTGTCCAACGACGTGTCGTCCGAGCTGGTCGAGCATTTCGGCGACCGCGTCTACCGCACCGTGATTCCGCGCAACGTCGCGCTCGCCGAGGCGCCCAGCCACGGTCTGTCG
Organism: Gammaproteobacteria bacterium; assembly: GCA_024638385.1. Classification (GTDB taxonomy): domain Bacteria; phylum Pseudomonadota; class Gammaproteobacteria. The sequence goes on from JAHEKJ010000017.1 coordinate 41,727, forward strand.
ATCCTGAAGTACAACAAGGCGTCGCGCGGGTCGATGGCTTACCTCGCGCTCGCCGGCGAGGTACTGCGCCGCGAAGCCAAGCTGCACCATTACGCCACTCAATAGCGATTATGAAAAAAAAGCGACTGGGACGGGGACTGGGTTCGCTGATCGGCGATATCGACGAGGTCGCCGGCGCCGAGGGCGCCACCGCCGACGGCATGCTCGAGCTCGACATCGACCGCATCCAGCGCGGCCATTTCCAGCCGCGCCAGGCCTTCGATCAGCAGGCGCTCGACGAGCTGGCCGACTCGATCCGCGCGCAGGGTATTCTGCAGCCGCTGGTCGTGCGTCCCGAGGGCAATCACTACGAGCTCGTCGCCGGCGAGCGCCGCTGGCGCGCGGCCCAGATTGCCGGCCTGCAAAAGGTGCCGGTGGTGGTACGTGAACTCGACGCGAAATCGGCCGCGGCGATCGCGTTGATCGAAAACATCCAGCGCGAGGATCTCAACCCGCTCGAGGAAGCGCAGGCGTTCATGCGCCTGATCGAGGAATTCGACCTGACGCATCAACAGGTTGCGGAATCGGTCGGCCGCTCGCGCGCGGCCGTCAGCAATCATTTGCGCCTGCTCGACCTGGCCGACCCGGTCAAGCAACTGCTCGCCGACGGCGCGCTCGACATGGGCCACGCGCGCGCGTTGCTGGCGCTGATTCGCCACGACCAGGTCGAAATTGCGCAAGCCGTCGCAGCCCGCGGATTGTCGGTGCGCGAAACCGAGGCGCTGGTCAAGCACAAACTCGCGCGCCAGAGCAAGCGCAAGATCGCGGCGCGGACGGTCGACCCCGACGTGCGCCGGCTCGAGAACGAGCTGTCCGAAAAGCTCGGCGCGGCGGTCAAAATCAAGCCCGGCAAGAAGGGTTCGGGACAGCTCGTCATTCACTTCCACAGCAGCGCCGAGCTCGACGGAATCCTCGAACATCTCGCCTCGTAATTATCTACGGCGGCATCATTGATTCTTCGCGATTAACTCCGTTATACTCACCCTCCGCTTTTTCGGGCCGGGGAGTCAGGCTAGCAGGCAACCGAAAAAGCGATGAAAAATCAGATTTTCGGGACGCTGATTCTTCAGTACATCTTGGGGGGGATTTACCTGCTGGGGGCAGGTCTCTGGGATAAATCAATCGTGTTGTCGGCGCTACTGGGTTGTGCCGCGGCGTGGTTGCCGAGTACGTATTTCGGACTGCGGATGCTGAGGAACAGGGACCAGGACGATGCGGCCCGCTGGCTGGGTTACGCATTGAGGTCGGAGATCGGGAAATGGGTAACGATGGCGGCAGTATTCGCGCTTGCCTTCAGCACCGACTACCCGTGGAACCCGATCGCATTGTTCGCCGGATTCGCGCTCGTGCTCGTCTCCGGCTGGTTTGCACCATGGGTGCTAAGGGGTAACTGATCGAAGATGGCTACGAGCTACGAGAGCGCAAGCGAGTACATCAAGCATCACTTGACCAACCTGACCTTCGGCCAGAAGGCCGACGGCAGCTGGGGTATTGCCGAGGACGCCGACGAGATCAAGGAGATGGGCTTCTGGGCGATCAACGTCGATTCGATGATCTTCTCGATCGGCCTCGGCCTGCTGTTTCTGTGGGCGTTTCGCAAGGCGGCGAAGCGCGCGACCACCGACGCGCCGCGCGGTTGGCAAAATTTCGTCGAGATGCTGATCGAATTCATCGACGAGTCGGTGCGCGGCTCGTTCAGCGGCAAGAACCCGCTGGTCGCGCCGCTCGCGCTGACGATTTTCGTCTGGGTTTTCCTGCTCAACCTGATGGACCTGGTCGCGGTCGACCTGGTGCCGTGGCTGGCCGCGTTGATGGGTGTGCCCTTCCTCAAGATCGTGCCGTCGACCGACCCGAACATTACTTTCGGCCTGTCGCTGACGGTGTTCGTGCTGGTGCTCTATTACAGTTTCAAGGTCAAGGGGCCCGGCGGATTTTTCGCCGAACTCGCGTTTCATCCGTTTCCGAAGTGGATGTTCCCGATCAACCTCGTGCTCGAGGGCGTTACCCTGATCGCCAAGCCGGTGTCGCTGTCGCTGCGGTTGTTCGGCAATCTCTACGCCGGCGAGATGATCTTCATCCTGATCGCGCTGATGTACGGCGGCGGCATGATCATGGCCGCTTCCGGCGGCATCCTGCAGCTGCTGTGGGCGCTGTTCCACATTTTGATCATCACGCTGCAAGCCTTCATTTTCATGACGCTGACCATCGTTTACCTCGACATGGCGTCGCAAACCGCGGATCACTGACTTTTTTAAACACAACACACTCTGATAACTAGGAGATAATCATGGAATCAGCTTTGCTTTATATCGCTGGCGCACTAATGATGGGCCTGGGCGCGCTCGGCGCCGCGGTCGGTATCGGCGTCCTCGGCGGCCGTTTTCTCGAAGGCGCGGCGCGCCAGCCGGAACTCATTCCGCTGCTGCGCACCCAGTTCTTCATCATGATGGGCCTGGTCGACGCGATTCCGATGATCGCGGTGGGCCTGGCGATGTACGTCATGTTCGCGGTCGTGGGCGCTTAAACCTCCGGTACCCGACTGAAGCGAGGATAGCGACATGAATTTCAATGCA
>JAHEKJ010000212.1 GCA_024638385.1 Gammaproteobacteria bacterium
CCTGGTCGTCAGGCCGCGCTTCAACCGCCTTCTGCAGGCTGACGACCGCTTCGGCCGAACGGCCGAGCTTCAGCAGCAAGCGGGCGCGAGCGGCGTGAACCCCTTCGATTTCTTCGAGCTCGAGACTCGCATCGAAGTACTTCAGGGCTTCCTCGGAGCGTCCGTTTTGCGCGGCCAGCATCGCATGCATGTATTGCGCGTAAGCGCGCTCGGGATACTCGAGCGCGATGCGCTGCGATACCGCGAGCACGGTATTCGCGTTCTTCTCCCTGGCGAGTATGCCGAGCAGCGGCGGAAACAATTGCTGATCCTCGAGCTCGGTGGTTTGAATCATGTCGTCGATATAGGCGAAGGCTTCGCCGATTTTGTCCTGGCGGATATAGATCGCGGCGATCACCTGGCGCGCTTCGATGCGCTCCGGGTCCAGCTCGATCCAGCGTTGCGCCGCGGCGATCGCGGCTTCGAGATCCTGTCCGTAGACGGCGACCCGCACCGCTCGCTCGGCGATATCGGGATTGTTTTGCAGTAACGCGACGTCGAGGTAATGCTGGACCGCGAGCGCCGTATCGCCCCGGTTCAGCGCGATTTCAGCGACCATCAGGCTGTAGGCCGCGTCCGCGACCGGATCGGCCGCCCGGGTGGACGAGGTGATGACGGACCGTTCGCGCTCGACCAGTCCCGGCGACTTCGTGCCGATGCTCGGAATGCCGGCACAGCCCGCGATGGCGAGCGATAAAACCATTAAAACGAGGCGCATTTTCAAGCTGACGGGGTCCAGTCCGTGCTCCGGAAACAACATAGGAATGAGTGTAGCATCTCGCTGTAGGATTGTATTTAGCCCGAAACGTTCCACGAAAGTTGTATTTGGCAGGCTTATGCCCGAAAATCCCGGCTTAGCAGGAAACCTTCCTTGAATCATGGCCTTATTGTCGCTTGGCATCAATCATTTGACCGCTCCGGTCGATATTCGTGAAAAGGTCGCATTTGCTCCCGGGCAAATGCAGGATGCGCTGCGCGCGCTGCTTAATATCCCCGCGGTCAATGAATCGGTGATCGTGTCGACCTGCAACCGCACCGAGATCTACTGCGACGCTTCCACCGACAGCTGCGAGGTAATTACCGACTGGTTATCGCAGTTCCACGGCATCCACGACGGCAAGCTGTCACCCTATATCTACCAGCACAGCGACCTGGAAGTCGCGCGCCACCTGTTTCGCGTCGCCTCGGGGCTCGACTCGATGGTGCTCGGCGAGCCGCAGATTCTGGGTCAGCTGAAAGAGTCTTACGACCAGGCGCGTGGCGACAACGCGGTCAACTCGATTCTGGATCGCTTGTTCCAGCATTCGTTCAGCGTCGCCAAGCGCGTGCGCACCGACACCGAGATCGGCTCCAACCCGGTCTCGGTCGCCTTCGCCGCGGTCAACTTGTCGAAACAGATTTTCGGCCAGCTCGACGAGCTGCACGCGCTGTTGATCGGCGCCGGCGAAACCATCGAACTGGTATCGCGCCATTTGCGCAGCCAGCGTATCGGCTCGATGACGATTGCCAACCGAAGCGTCGAACGCGCACAGGCGCTGGCCGGACAAATCGACGCCGAGGCGGTGGCGATCGCGCAAGTCCCCGACGAGCTGGTGCGGGCCGATATCGTGATCGCGTCAACCGCGAGCCAGCTGCCGATTCTCGGCAAGGGTGCGACCGAATCGGCATTGAAACAGCGCCGGCACCGCCCGATTTTCATGGTCGACCTCGCCGTGCCGCGCGACATCGAAGCCGAGGTCGGCGAGCTGCAGGACATTTACCTGTACACGGTCGACGACCTGAAGACCGTCGTCGACGAAAATCTCAAGGGTCGCGAACTCGCCGCCGAAGCGGCCGAGGAAATCATCGATATCGAAGTCGCCACCTTCACGCGCTGGCTGAAGACGCACCAGTCCGCCGACCACATTCGCCAGCTGCGCGACAGCGCCGAACTGATCAAGCGTCGCGCGATCGAGAAAGCCATCGCGCAACTGCAGCAAAACGCGGACCCGACGGAAACGCTCGAACGCCTCGCCAACGAGTTGACCAACAAGCTGTTGCACAGACCGACCCTGGAAATGCGCAAGGCGCTGCAGAGTGACGACGAGGAACGCATTCGCCTGCTGAAATCGCTGATCACGCCGGATTCGCATTAAGCCATGAAAGAATCACTGTTGAACAAGCTCGAAACGCTGTGCGCGCGGCATGAAGAAATCGCCGGGCTGCTGTCGGACATCGAGATCATCAACGACCAGGATCGTTTTCGCAGCCTGTCGATGGAATACGCGCAGCTCGAAGACCTGGTCAGGAACTTCAACGCCTACCGCGAGGCGCAGCAGGCGCTCGATTCGGCGCGCGAAATGCTCGACGAAGACGATCCCGAAATGCGTGAGCTGGCCGAGGAAGAAATCGCGGAAAACAACACGCGTCTCGAGGCGCTCGAAACCGAGCTGCAAAAACTGCTGTTGCCGAAGGATCCGAACGACAGCGCCAATGTGTTTCTCGAGATCCGCGCCGGTACCGGCGGCGACGAGGCCGCGATCTTCGCCGGCGACCTGTTCCGCATGTACAGCCGTTACGCCGAGTCGCGAGGCTGGCAGCTCGAAGTGCTGAACTCGAGCGAGGGCGAACACGGCGGTTACAAGGAAATCATCGCGCGCATCATCGGGCAAGGGGCTTACTCGCAGCTCAAGTTCGAATCCGGCGCGCACCGCGTGCAGCGCGTGCCCGAGACCGAGTCGCAAGGCCGCGTGCATACCTCGGCGGCGACCGTTGCGATCATTCCGGAAAGCGACGAAGTGCAGATGATCGAGATTAATCCGGCCGACCTGCGCATCGACACCTTTCGCGCCTCGGGTGCCGGCGGACAGCACGTCAACAAGACCGACTCGGCGATTCGCCTGACCCACCTGCCCACCGGCACCGTGGTCGAATGCCAGGACGAACGTTCGCAGCACAAGAACAGGGCGCGCGCAATGTCGCTGTTACAGGCGCGCATTTACGATGCCGAAAAACAGAAGCAGGAGGCCGAGCAGGCCGCCGAGCGCAAGTCGCTGGTCGGCGGTGGCGACCGCTCCGAGCGCATTCGCACCTACAACTTCCCGCAGGGACGTCTGACCGACCACCGCATCAATCTGACCCTGTACAAGCTCGACGAAATCATGCAGGGCAATCTCGGCCAGGTA
>JAHEKJ010000213.1 GCA_024638385.1 Gammaproteobacteria bacterium
TAATCCCTGTCGGGCGATATACAGCAGGTCGTGCGCCTTGCCGCACAGCGGCACGAAAACGACGGCCCCGGGCGGCAGGCCGAACCCGGGCAGGTAAGCTTCGAGGTAGCGGTTGACCGTCGCTTCGTGAAAGGCGATGCGGTTGTCGCGCCAGCGATCGAGCCAGTGTTGCTTGTCGGCCATGCTAGCGAGTTCTTACTGCGGCGTTCATCTACAAACGAACCTTGACGCAGTTGCGGCCGTTCTTCTTGGCCACGAACAGCGCCATGTCGGCGCGCTTGACCATCGACGCATAGTCGCCCGTGTCGTCGGTGATCGCGGCGACGCCGATCGACAACGTTGCCGACTTCTCGCCCGACGGCGTCTTGTAGCGCGCGCTTTCGACGAACTGGCGGATCATCTCGGCAAACTTTTCGGCCGCGTTCATGTCGACCCCCGGCATCAACACGCTCAATCCGTTCTGCCCGTAGCGCCCGAGGATGTCCTTGTCCTTGTCGACCTTCGAGAAAATGAACTTGACGATCGCGGCGAACACCTTGTAGGCGACCTGGTCGCCGTCCTGCTCGCGCAGCTTGGACAGGCCGTCGACCTCGACGATCAGCATCGACAGCGGCTCGCCCTCGACGGCGGCGGTGCGATAGCGATCGATCGCGATCTTGTCGGCGTTCTCGCGGCTCATCAGCGTGATCGTGCGCTTGGCGGTCTCCTCGCTCTGCTTGAGCTTCTGCATGACCTCCTTGGGCACCAGCGTCTGATCGGACTCGGCGAAACTGTGATCGGTTACTTCCATGTCGCGATTCTCCGACAACGAATGCGTCGTCGTGTCGGAGCTCGGTTTCGGCCGAATCACCGGGTCCGGCACCGTCCGGTCGACGACGACCGCCGAGCTGCGCGCGGTGCGCCTGAAGATCAGCATCGCCTGCGACGCGATGCTGACACCGGCGATCATGTCGAGATCGTCGAAGGGCTCGTCGGCACGGCGCAGGCTGATGACGCCCATCAGTTTCGAATCGCTGAACACCGGCAGGTCGAGGCGATAGGAGATGAAGCGTTGCTTCTTGAAACCGAGAAATCCCTTGACCGTCTCGTGCTCGGCGCTGACCGTCGCCTGCCGGGTCTGCGTCAACTTGCCGAGCAGCTCTTCCGACCAGAGCGTATTGTCGTCGTCCTCGAACAACTCGCCCTCGATCTTGTCGGCCGTCGGCTTCGGCCCCTGGCCCTCGAGCGACGTCAAAATGTACGAATCGAACTCGATGACCGGTTCGAGATGTTTTTTCAGCAGGCCGATCACTTCCTTGAACTCGAGAATTCCCGACAGGGCCATATCCAGATCGATCAAGGTGAAAGCCCAGAGTTCCTGGCGGTGGGTCATGCTCTTGTTGATCTCGGTTTCGAGAAACAGCATGCGGCGGCCGCGTTCGGCGAGATAACCGATGTAGGCGCCGAGCAGCACCGCCGCCGCCAGCAGGATCGAGACCAGCGAAATCCAGAACGCGGAAACCTCGGACAGATACAAAACCGCGACGAAGGCGATCGCCAGCAACGCGTTCAGCGCGAGCGTGATCAGCATACGCGCCGTTTTGAGACTGCCGAGCCAGATGGCGAGCAGCACGAATTCGACCGCGTGATAGGCGCTGTACTTCTGCAGGTAGGCGGCGGCGATGACGGTAACCATCGCCAGCACGCCATTGGCTAGCAGGCGCAGGTTGTGGTGATACAGGTCGCCCGCGAAACGGCTGATCAGCAGGTTGACCAGGGCCAGCGCCGCGGCGGCCAGATAGCCGTACATCGGGATCGCGACATCGTGACCGAAAGCGCGCCATTCGAGATAGGCAAACACCGCGCACAGCAACAGCAGCATGGCGAATGCGAAGGCGCTCGAACTGCGCCCGCGACTGCGCTGCAGGTCGCGGTAGCGGGCCTCGGTTTCGGGATTCTGAAACCTGAGCCGGAACGATCGCTTGTATCTGCTGATGGCGTTTTGCGACACTTGCTACCCTTTCGTTTCCCGTCGAGTCGAGTGGTCGAGGCGCTTGCGCGCGGGCTGGCCGAAGCTTCGCGCCGCGACCCCGTCGAACTCCGTACAGCCCGATCGCGCGGCTCTCGGTCGTCTCGACCGCGACGCCGGCGGGTGCGCCGGGGCGCCCGCGGAGACTCTTGTCGCGCAATCGTTCGAATCTTATTGGAGTATAACGGATAGACATAATTTTCAAATGCTTATGTGACCTTTTTCATGCGGTTGTTAAGTGTCCGGCGGGCGGGCCGGCGAATTGCCGCCGGGACGGTGCGGTTTTGCTTGCAGGCGCCGGCGCGCTGGTCCATATTGTCGCTCGAACGTATCCCGGGAACGGAACGAGTGTCGTCTCGCGACGACTAAACCATTTAGATTCGACACCATGCTGCCACTACTGATCCAGCAACAATACGTGCTGTTCGCGCTGATCGCGTTCGCGCTGATCTTTTCCCTGACCTTTCACGAGTTCGGCCACGCCAAGGTTGCGTCGCTGATCGGTGACGATACCGCCGATCGCGCCGGCCGCCTGACGCTGAACCCGATTCCGCATATCGATCCGCTCGGGTTGCTGATGGTTTTGCTGATCGGCATCGGTTACGCCCGGCCGGTACCGACCGATCCGCGCAAGTTCAATACGCGCTGGGGAACCCTGCTGGTCGCCGCCGCCGGTCCGGGCATGAACTTCCTGCTCGCGGTGGTGACGATCAATATTTACCTGCTCGGGCTGCGCGCCGGCTGGCCGCTGTTCCAGACCGACGTCGCGCAGGTGTTCTTCTACTTCCTGCCGCTGATCAACATGCTGCTGTGCATATTCAACCTGATCCCTGTCGGACCGCTCGACGGTCACTATATCCTGCCCTACGCGCTGCCGCGCAACCTGGCGATCCGGTATATGCAGTTGAACCAGCAGTACGGTGTGTACGCGCTGCTCGGGCTGATATTGCTTCACTTTGCCGGCGTGCCGGTATTCGCGGCGCTGTGGGATCTGGCCGAGCGCCTTGTGCGGCTGGTCAGTTTCTTTTAGCCGCCCCATCGTGGACGTATGTCGAACCCTATTTGCGCCGTTACGAGAAATCAGTACAGATCTCGCGGCTATCGCGAAACCGAAAGTATCCTGAATCTGGATTTTCGAGCCTGAAAAGCTGACGCTGGGAATTTATAGGTCA
>JAHEKJ010000107.1 GCA_024638385.1 Gammaproteobacteria bacterium
GCGCGGTCGCGGTGCACGGCTACGCCGGTTTCTACGGCGTCGTCATCGCCGGCTTCATGCTGTGGGGCTACCCGTCCTCGCCGTTCGAGGGTTACGCGACGATTTCGCCGTGGGGCCAGTTAATCGGCGCGATCATCATGTTCTTCGTGCTCGGTTTCATTCCGGCCTGGATCGCATCCAAGATCCTGCACGGCATGGGGATGCTGAGAATCCCGAGGGAAATCGAATTGGTCGGCCTGGACATCAACCACGAATCGGCGCGCGCCGCCGATGCGACCGAGGTCCAGCAGGCGATCCGGCAAGAACTCGCCGGCGGTTCCTGAGCCGGGTTTACCGATCAAGCGAATACGATAGGAGAATGAATCATGTCTACTGGTCTGGTTGATAACTGGCTGAATATCGATACCTTCGGGCCGATCTACCCGTTCGTCGGGTCGGAAGGCTTTCTCGCCGTCCTCGGCATCGCCTTCTGGATCATCTGGCACGTCTGGCAGATGAAAAAAGAGAAGGCCGAGTTCGAAAAGGACATCGAGAACATCCAGAAAATGGGCGGTCCCGGCAAGGTGCTGGAAGATGAGGGCCGCCGCGAACTGGAGGACCAGATCGGGCAATAAAGCCCGGTTGACGACCCTCCACGGGGCCCCTTCGTCGCTCGCGCGAAGGGGCCTTCGATCAATTATGGCGGCGTTGGTCGCAGGCGCCGGTGAGCCGGCCTGCGTCGTCGCGCGCTAACCGGGTTCATCTGGATGGCATCGATCAAAAAGGCACTGTCGAGGTTGCCCGCGCGCCCGGCGTTAGTCGCCGCGCCGCTGATCGCGTTGCTCGCGCTGGCGCTTTACTACTGGGATCTCCACGCGAATTGCACCGACCTGCGCGCGGATCGCGAAGCCCTGTATGCCCATCTCGAACGTCTGCCGCCGGGGACGCGCTTCCGGCTTGCCGACTTTACCGAATTCGCCTGGAACCAGGTGCGCGTCATTGCGCGCCTCGAGTCGACGAGCCGCGAACTCGACTGCCCGCTGGACTGGAACTGGCCGCGCGGCGAGCGCGACGAATTGCTGCGCGCCGGCCGTCTCGCCGCGGTGATCTTCGGCCAGGACCGGGCGCTGGTCGACTACCTGGAGTTGCGCAATGACCGCATCGAGTTTCGCGGCGTGGATTCGATCCTGTCGCCGGCAACCGCGGTCTTTCGCGTCGTTCGCGACGGCGGAGCGGACGGCACGATCAGCCTGACGCCGGTCGCGCCGGCCGAATGACGGGCGCCCGCGAGTGTCCTAAATGCGTGTCGTTCTGGCGATACTCTGCGATGACGTTATTTGTACAATGCGCAACAGCGAATCGGGGTCAGCCGGCGGGCGCGACCGATGAACGAAAACGACGGGAGTAAGCGAAGCGTGGCGACGATTATTGACGGCAAGGCGTTTGCGGCCAACCTGCGCGGCGAGATCGCGCGCAAGGTCGAGTGGCTCAAGCAGAATCATTCACTGATCCCCGGGCTTGCGGTCGTGCTGGTCGGCGAGGACCCGGCGAGCCAGGTCTATGTCCGCAGCAAGGGCAAGCAGACGGTCGAAGCCGGGATGAACTCCTACGAGCACAAGCTGTCCGCGGAAACCAGCCAGGCCGATTTGCTGAAGCTGATCGACGATCTCAACAACGACCCCGACGTGCACGGCATTCTCGTGCAGCTGCCGTTGCCGAAGCACATCGACGAACCCATGATCATCAACTCGGTGGCGGCGGAAAAAGACGTCGACGGCTTTCACCTGTCCAACGTCGGCAAGCTCGCGACCGGCGCCGAAGGCATCGTGCCGTGCACGCCGCTCGGTTCGCTGATGATGCTGAAGGATCATCTCGGCGAATTGTCGGGCAAGAAGGCGATCGTCGTCGGTCGCTCGAACATCGTCGGCAAGCCGATGGCGCTACTGCTGCTGCGCGAGAGCTGCACCGTGACGATCGCGCATTCGCGCACCCAGGACCTGCCCGGCGAATGCCGCGAAGCCGATATTCTGGTCGCCGCGGTCGGCCGCCCGGAAATGATCAAGGGCGACTGGATCAAGCCCGGCGCGACCGTCATCGACGTCGGCATCAATCGTATCGAGACCGAAGACGGCGGTAACCGCCTGGTCGGCGACGTCGAATTCGAGAGCGCTGCCGAGGTCGCCGGCGCGATCACGCCGGTACCGGGCGGCGTCGGCCCGATGACGATCGCGTGCCTGCTGCACAACACGCTGCAGCAAGCCTGCCGCCTCAACGATATCGCGATCCCCGACTGATCCGGGTGAGATTTAAATCCGGAGTAGATACTCCGAGGTTATTGCTCCGGCTAACCGCCGACAAGCCTTATCCGTTCGACAGCGCGGCGATCTCGCTATCATCGAGCGGGCGGTTTTTTCCGCGCAGCATGACCAGCAGCGTGCAACCGTCGGGGCTGTGCGACGCGTGCTTCGAGCCGGGTTCGAAACGCACGAAATCGCCGGCCGCGAATCGCATGCCGTCGTAATCGATCAATTCGCCTTCGAGCATCAGAAACTCTTCGGTGCCGGTGTGCTCGTGCGGGCGCGACCCGGTGCCGGCCGCCATGCGCAGCAGGAAGCATTCGAATTCGCCATTGTGCAGCTCGCCGGATAGCGGTACCCAGGACAGGCCCGGAATCGGCTCGCCGTAACGATCGTAGGGGCGGAACGCGGCCGGATCGGTTTTCAGTATCTGTCGTAGTGCGGGATCGAACATCTGGCAACTCCAGCGCGCGCCGGTTTATCCTGTTGCGGATCTCCGCGCACGCTTTTCGTGATTCATGAAAGGTAAATATAACAGATCCGGAAGTCGCAAATGAAGCTCGCGTCCGCCATCCTCTTGACGGCCTGGCTGGTCGCGCTGCCCGCGGCGAGCCGCGCGGACGATCCGCTGACGGGTGAATTCGTCGCGCGCTCGGGCGTGCTCGATTACGACCTGTCGCTGCGCAGCGACGACGGCAAGATCTACGAGGGCTACTTGCGAGTCGACGGCGAGGCGCGCGCACTCGGGGCGCGCCGCTTCGGCGACCGCATCCTGGGGCGCGTCGGCGGCTCGGCCGATGGGGTCGCTATCGTCGTCGAGCTCCGGGGGATGGGAGTCTGGCTGCGACTCGACGGCGCGCCGCCGGTTTTTCTGCGTCGTCGCTGAGGCCTGGCCTGCGCGCCCGTCCGGACGCAGTGCCGGCTTATTGTGGAAATCCCTTATGTACTTGCACACGGAGTCCGTTTTAAACTCCGTCAGTCCTGGGCCGAATCGAATCCTCGTGGGTTCATGCGATCCCGGGCAGTCGGGGGAGCACAGCAAAAACAGGCCTTGCCGGCCCATCGGCGATCCGTCGAATCCCCCTGAACCGAAGAGCGGCGCCAGTCGCCGAGACCAACGCTGGATAACCAGTTGGAGGAGTTAAGCATGAGTTTTTCGAGAAGAGACCTGCTGCGTGCCGCGGGCGCCGGTGCCCTGGCCGCGGGCGCGGGAACGCTGCCGACCGGCCTGCTGGCCAACAACAACAAGACGGTCAAGCTGGGCATGAACATCCCGATGACCGGCGACTACGCGCCCTGGGGCCTGCCGGGCCTTTACGGCTGCCAGATCGTCGCCAACGACCTGAACGCCGCCGGCGGCGTCAGCATCGGCGGGCAGAAATACGATATCGAGATGGTCGCCTACGACCATGGCTACGACACCGAGAAAGCGGTCCAGGGTTACAAGAAGCTGGTGCTGCAGGACAAGGTCAAGATGGTCATGATGCTCGGCGGCTCGACCGTCGCGTCGATCCTGCCGTGGGCCGAACGGCGCAAGATGCTGACGACCACGCTGTTGCCGAGCGACATCACGCCGAAATCCGAGTACCTGATCGCGACCTGCGAATCGCACCCGCTGTACAACGTCACCGGCGTCGAGTATCTCGCCGAGAACTTCCCCGCGGCGAAGACCGCGGCGATCGTAACCAACAACGACGCCGAGTACGGCCTGCAGTCGGCGGCGACCTACAAGGCCGCGTTCGAGGTGGCCGGCATCAAGGTCATCGACGTCAACCTGCACGGCTTCGACATCACCGACTTCGCGCCGATCGTCAGCTCGGTGCTGGCGAAGAAGCCCGATATCTTCTGCATGGCGACGAGTTTCTACGTCACGCCGCTGATGGAGCAGCTCTATCACCAGGGATTCGACGGCAAGATCGTATCGTGCACGCTCGATTTCTACGACGAGATCATCGCCAAGACCAGCGAGGAATTCGTCAACGGCACGATCTTCCAGTTCCCGGATTTCGACGATCCGATGCTGAACCAGCCCGGCGTCAACTTCCCGAACCCCGGCGATTTCGACGCCAAGTACCGCAAGGCGCATCCGAACGACTGGTCGGCGGTATCCTGGGAATACCCGGCGATCATGCTGAACTGGATCGAGGGCGCGAAAGCCGCCGGCAGCGTCGAACCGACCGACGTGCTGAAGTCGCTGAAGTCGGCGAAGAACCCGGAATTCGTCTTCGGCGGCGGCCAGTGGTGGGGCGCCGACCTGTGGGGCCTCGACAACGCCGTGGTCGGGCGCTGGCCGGTGGTCGTGGTCGAGGGCGGCAAGGCCCGGATCAAGGAGTATCGCAGCGTTTCCGGTTGGCTGGCAAAGAACAAGAATGTGCTGATCCGGCACATGAAGGAACTCGGGTTGCGCACCGTTTAATCCGAAACCCGCGGCAGGGGAGGGCCGACGCGGCCCTCCCCGCGCACTCCCGTGCGCCGGGGGATGGCCGGGTTCGTACATTCATCGGCGGCGGATAAGGTTTTGGAACTCGTCATTCAGTCGATCATCAACGGCCTGATCCAGGGCGGTTTCTTCGCCCTTTTCGCGGTCGGGCTGGTTTTGATCTTCGGCGTCATGGGCGTAGTCAACTTCGCCCACGGCGAGCTGGTCATGGTCGGCGCCTACACGATCTGGCTGGTGCATGCGCAAAACGGCCTCGCCTACCTGCCGACGCTGCTGCTCGCAATCCTCGTCGTGACCGCGATCGGGCTCGCGATGGAGCGCTTCCTGTTTCGGCCGACGCGGGACGATCCGCTGGCCGGGCTGATCTGCTCGATCGGCGTGCTGTTCGTGCTGCAGGTCCTCGCCACGCTGGTCGGCGGCGAGGGCCCGTCGAAGCAGGTGCCGCCGCCATTCGCCGGCACGCTGGTGTTGTTCGAGTTCGTCCGCATCCCGTACCAGCGCCTGTTCGGCCTCGGCATTTCCACGCTGGCGCTGCTTACCCTCTGGTATTTTCTCACCCGCACGCGGCTCGGCTGGGCGCTGCGCGCGGTCGCGCTCGACCGCGAGGCCGCGGCGCTGCAGGGCATCAACATCAACGTGATTTCGATGCTCGCGATCGGCGTCGGCGCCGCGCTCGCGGGCCTCGCCGGCGGCCTGATGGCGCCGTTGACCAACATCAATCCGCACATGGGGCACAACGTCATCATCACCGCGTTCATCGTCACCATCGTCGGCGGCGTCGGCAGCCTGTCGGGCGCGGTGCTGGCGGCAATCCTGTACGCGTTGTTCCACACCTTCATGACGGTCTACTTCGGCGGCACGGTGGCGACGATCTGCGGGCTGATCCTGATGGTGGTCGTGCTGATCGTGCGCCCGACCGGCATCATGGGCGTACGGGTCAGCGAGTAAGGCATGGGCGGCAAGGGCAAAAGACTGACCGGTTTCGCCATCCTGCTGGCGGCGCTGCTGGCGCTGCCGCATTTCCTGCAGTTTCACCACCAGGACCTGCTGATCTTCCTGACGATCAACGTGCTGGTCGTGACCAGTTACCGGCTGGTCACGCTGACCGGCGAGTGGTCGCTGATTCACGCGGTCATGATGGGCGTCGGCGGCTACACCGCGACGCTGCTGTTCAAACACCTCGGCGCCGGCATGTGGCTGACGCTGCCACTGGCGGGCATCGTCGCCGCGCTGATCGCGGCGGCGCTGTGCTTCCCGCTGTTCCGCATGACCCAGTTCTATTTCCTGATCGGCTCGTTCGCCGCCGGCGAGGCGATTCGGCTGTGCTGGATCGAGTTCGTCGGCGTGTTCGGCGGCACCGGCGGCCTGTCCGGCGTCGAGCCGCCGTTCGTCTTCGGCATCGATTTTCTCGAGCCGGTGCCGTATTACTACCTCGCGCTCGCGATCGTCAGTTTCTGCCTGCTGATCCTCTACCGGATCGAGAA
Source organism: Gammaproteobacteria bacterium (assembly GCA_024638385.1). Lineage (GTDB taxonomy): Bacteria > Pseudomonadota > Gammaproteobacteria. The sequence goes on from JAHEKJ010000107.1 coordinate 6,201, forward strand.
TTCGCGCATCGGGCTGACCCTGCACTCGGTGCACTGGAAGGCGCCGCTGGCCGAATCGGTCGGCGTCGACACCTGGCGTTACCGCGCGCTCGCGTTCGTCGTCGGCTCGTTTTTCGTCGGCGTCGCCGGCGGGCTCAAGGTGCATTACATCGGCACGATCACGCCGAACCAGTTCGGCATCGGCTTCATGGTATTCATACTGATCTGGGTCATCGTCGGCGGCTACAACCGCTTTTACGGGCCGATCCTCGGCGTCGTCATCCTGACGCTGTTCGACGAATCGATTCGCAGTTTCGAGGAGTTCCGCCCGGCGATCTACGGCGCGGTGCTGATCCTGTCGGTCCTGTTCCTGCCGCAAGGCCTCGAAAGCCTGGCGGGGCGCATTCGTCGCTGGACCGGGCGAGGCGACCGGTCCGCCGATCCGAAAGCGAGCGACGGCTGACGCAATGGCGATCCTCGAAATCGACAACGTGAGCAAGCAGTTCGGCGGCCTGACCGCGCTCGACCGCGTCAGTTTCGCCGTCGAAGCCGGCGAGATTCGCGGCCTGATCGGACCCAACGGCGCCGGCAAGAGCACGATGTTCAAGAATATCGCCGGGTTCTACACCCCGACCTCGGGCGACATTCGCTACGAGGGACGCAGCATTACCGGGCTCAAACCGCACTCGATCGCCGAACTCGGCGTGGTGCGGACATTCCAGGAGACGACCCTGTTCCAGGAACTGACCGTGTTCGAGAACGTGCTCGTCGGCTGCCACATTCGCGCCCGCAGCAACCTGTTCTCCGCGGTGTTCGGCACCGACCGCGCACGCCAGCGCGAGGTCGCGAACAAGGCCGGGGAAGTCCTCGAATTCATGGGCCTCGGCGAGCGTCGCGACCAGCTCGCGGCGGAATTGCCGCTCGGCTCGCAACGCGCGCTCGCGATCTCGATCGCGCTCGCGTCCGAGCCGAAACTGCTGCTGATGGACGAGCCCTTCGCCGGCATGAACCCGGAAGAGACCAATCACATGATGGAGTTGACGCGGCGCGTGCGCGAATCCGGCGTCAGCATCGTGCTGGTCGAACACGACATGAAGGCCGTCATGGGGCTGTGCGGGTATCTGACTGTGCTTAATTTCGGCCAGCTGCTGGCCGAGGGCACGCCGGAAGAGATTCGCGCCAACGACAGGGTCATCGAGGCATACCTCGGCGGGGCCAACTGACGTGTTGCTGCGAGTCGACGATATCCACGTGCATTACGGTCCGGTGGCCGCGGTCAAGGGCATTTCGCTCGAGGTCGACGAGGCCGACTTCGTCACGCTGATCGGTTCCAACGGCGCCGGCAAGAGCACGACCCTGCGCACGATCTCGGGGCTCGATCATCCGAGCGCCGGTCGCATCCTGTTCGACGGCGAACCGATCGAGAAACTCTCCGCCGATCGCATCGTGCGGCTCGGAATCGCGCAGGTTCCGGAAGGCCGGCGCGTGTTCAAGGATTTGAGCGTGACCGAGAACCTGCGTCTCGGCGCGTTTTCGCGCAAGGATGCCGACGCGGTCGAGCGGGACCTGGAACAGACCTTCGACCGGTTCCCGCGCCTGCGCGAGCGCAGCGGCCAGATGGCGCGCACGATGAGCGGCGGCGAGCAGCAGATGCTCGCGATCGGCCGCGCGCTGATGTCGCGCCCGCGCCTGCTGCTGCTCGACGAGCCGTCGCTCGGGCTGGCGCCGGTCATCGTGCAGGAAATCGCGCGGATCCTGACCGACATCAACCGCGCCGGCGTCGCGGTCGTGCTGGTCGAGCAGAACGCCGAACTCGCGCTCGAGCTCGCGCGCCACGGCTACGTGCTCGAAACCGGCACCATCGCGCTCGAAGGCGAGGCCGCTACGCTGATGGACAACGAGCACGTACGCAGGGCTTATCTCGGCATCTAGCCTGTCATGTCATTTTGCTCCGCCCGCGCCTGGCGGCGGGGCGGAGCAAGCGAAGCGGCTGGCGGGCCGTCCGGCTTTGGCGTCTTGCGAGGCGTGTCTGCTCGAAGCCCGGAGCGACTAGTCTTCAAAATATATTTCGTTGTCGATCGAAGACATCTTGTCCGGGAAAAACTTTCTGAGATTTTTCTCGAGCGTGGTTTCTTCGAGCTCACCGTGAACCAGGCACAAATCCGACTGGTAAAGCAGTTCTTCGTCCTCGTCGTAAATCTGCCAGTTCAGCCACTTCACGTACGATCGATCTCCGGCTTTCGCCTCGAAGTACTCGGCTTCGGGCGTAATACTGATTTTTATCTCGAAAGCGGAATCGGCAAGCTCATCCAGTTTGATCCTGATTTTCGATAGCAGCGGCGAATCGTCGATTCTCTCCATGAACTTTTCCTCTCGGTCATCTGTGCGGCTCCGAAGCCTGGCGTCTCGCATCAGTGGCCGCAGCGGGCGCGCAGCGATTTGTGTGGCCGCTCGCCATGCGTTTGCCATGTGATGGGTTCATACGGGTCAATCTGGCTCTGGCACCTGCCCAGGTCGCATTAATTGTGTGTCTCGTCAGCAAAGGCGAGAGCGATCAGTCAGCCTGGGCTCGCGACCAGACCCGCGGATACAAATCCGTTCCGGGTTGGTCACCGGGCTTGAGGCCGTGTTCTGTCATGATGGCGCTGTGATCCGGGTCCATACCGCAGTCGCGAAACTCGATTCGCACGTCGTCACCCAGCCACTTCGACGTAAACACCGATAGATCCCGATCCTCGTCGAGTTTACCCGATCCGCCGTGCATGATGCGGCTGTTGAAGACCACGCAGTCGCCCGGTTGCATATCCCAGCTCACCACGCCGAAGCGTTCCGGGTCGGCGTCGATGTCAGGGAAGCCTTGCTCGGCGATTTCGGTGAAATCGACCTGATCGACGTCCATCTTGCCGTCCGGATTGAGGTTTCCGAAATTGTATTGATTATATACAGCGCCATGCCGATGCGAGCCGGGTACATAGGCCAGCGCATTTTGTTTTCTAACCGGAACCAGCGGCATCCAGATCGTGCAGGTATCATATCCCTTGACCGACCAATAGGGCTCGTCCTGATGCCAGGGCGTGGTGAACTGGCTGCCGGCGGAGCGTACGAACACCGCATCGAAGAAAAAGTTGATATGAGCCGACCCCATCAGTTGGCCGGCGAGTCGGGCAGCGGGCGAATCGAATACGAACTGGCGGTACTCGTCGATGCCCTGCCATGCCTGGCTATCCCAAAACATGGTGCGTCCTGCATTGTCCCGATCCCATACCCTCGAACGATCCGTAGGGTTCCTGCAATTTTTTTCCAGCCCGCTTCTCAACAACGCTACCCAGTCCGTGTCAAAAATTCCGGGCATCAGGATTACGCCGTCACGATGGTAAGTTGCAATTTCTTCCGGGGTGATCTCGCGGGGTATATCGGTATTCATCGCAGCAACAAGAGAGTGAGGGGGAATTTCATCGACAAAGTAAGCCGCAATCGAACAGGTTTGTAAACTGAAATTAGACCGATCGGGACGTGCTTCATTCAAGCTCACAGGTTGTAATCGTCCAAAGGCCGGGTCCTCTCCAGGAAACTCCCTGGTACCAAGTTTCCAGTTCACCTCGATCTTGCATGAGTTGCATCATCGCGCTCGGAGAGAGATCGACTTTGTAGTCGTAACCGAAAGCAAAACCCATATTGTTCAGTTCAAAGAGAAATCCCGATTCGGACGAAGGTAGATTATCAACTGCTCGATAAATGTTGGAGCAAAACCACCTCGAGTCAAAAAAAGGACTTGGCAGAATTTGACGATGTATCGGAGCTCCACGACCACGATGTGAAAAGACCGCCAGTAAAAAAATCGGTTATTCGAAGCAGATAGGTGTATGGTGATTGCTCTTGCCCCTCGCTATTTGCTTAGTTTTCCCAATATAGAAATCCTGATCGGCAGGAATTGCAACACCTGAACTGTCGGTATAGGTGTGATCAACATTTCTCAATGATGACCTTTCCCGCCGGTATCAATCAACTAACGATGAGAGGTTTCACAATGAAAGTACCAGAATCGGTAAAACCCGCAATATGGGGCATGATCGGTGGGGGAATCGCAACAATGGTAATCGGTTTCTCCTGGGGCGGTTGGATTACGGCCGGAGCGGCTGGACAGATGGAGGATGCCAGCGCAAAGGCGGCCGTCATTCAGGCATTTACGCCACTTTGCGTTGCCAAGGCGGAGCCGCAGTTGGACAAGCTCGCGGAATTGAAGGAGTTGAGCAGCTGGAAGTATAGCGACTTTGTCGCCGATGCCGGCTGGGTCGACAACGTGAGCGATCAGTACCGCGACGACGTCGCAGGAGTTTGTGCGTCAACTTTGGTCGAAGGAATGAAAGTAGGCTAAGGTCCCGCTTAGGCCGCCATAGCTTGCACTATGGCGGATACAACGATATTGCCTAACGCTTCTCTTCAGCGGCCTGCCGTTAGGCAGGTCCGCTGCAAGTAATTGTCAGAAGGCGCGGATGAAATGTCGAGTCCGATAGTTGCATTAGATTCTTCTAAATGCGATTTGGCGATCTCGATCATCGACTAGTGGCAACTCTGCGCCTTCAAGATAGTATGGGCTTAAATATTCGTGTCCCGTTTTAACCGTGGGCCAGTTGTCGAAGGATTCTTTAGCAAGAAACATCTCGATTTTCGTTGGTACCAAGATAACTCCCCCCTCTGTAATCTTAAATTTACCTGCTATTTCGTAACCGACTTCACCCCAATCAAATTCCGGTCTTCGGTGCTCCATGGTCTCCTCTAAGCCAATATATGACTGTGTCCAGCGATATGTCCCATCATCACTGAATGTTAGCTTGTTAACTTCGAGACCAAAAATATTTTCTGAATTGCCCTCCCAGGTTCCGATTATTGGATGCTGGATCGGATCGCTACATGCTTGCAGCAATGCAGCACAGAATAGAAACGGTGTTAGTTTTCGAAGTGTTGCCATTTCGAATCTCAGCTTGATCTAGAATCCAACCGAGGCGCCCGCTAACGCTGCGCTCAGCGGCGGCCCAAAGCGAGCGGAGCGAGTTCCGGGACGTCCGGCTGCAGCGCCTTGTTATGTTGCGGCCAGGTAATTCTATACGAACGCGTAAACTAGAAAACTACCAAAGCATATAGCTATGAATCCTCCAATGCGACCATATGGTTTTTGGAAGGACAATACCCAGTACATTAGACTTTTAAAATTATTTCGGCCAATTACGGCAAAAGATATTGCCGCGATTATCGAGATCCACCCGATCGCTAGAATCAGTAACGGAAATTTAGAAACATCAGATAAGTATATAAGTAATGCGCCGAGTACTAGCCTTACCACAACTGCTAAAACCTGGATTTCTAGTTTTTCTAATTGCCCTCTAAGGTATCCGAAAATAATTTCCGGATTAATTATTATTGCACCTCCCGCTATGAGTGTTAGTACTCCAAATATTATGACTACAATGGTCATTGGCTATTTATGTAGCAACATAACGCCTCGCATCAGCGGACAAACCGCGGGCGTAGCGAGTGGTTTGGTCCGTCTGCATGCCCTTGTTATGCGTTGCTTCTCTAAAGGTAATTTTCGCAATTATCTCCATAGAACAATATGTCCATCACGGCCTCGGCCTCAGCCCTGCTGTACTTTGCGGGTAAAATGAACGAGTCATTTTTTAGATACGGCATTTTGACATATGTAAATACCTTCTCATTACAAATGAAAAAGTCAGTTTGCAGGTCTCTAAATTGAAATGCGAATCGGTTATAAAACTTCACGCCCTCCGTTTCAAATATGACTCTAATCGAAAACTTATCACCTCTAGGCTCAAGTCTTACTTCTTTAACAAAGCCAAGTTCCATTTGTATGCTCCCTGCTCCCGATGAAAAAGTTATTACTACTGGATCTGGATTTGTACTATTAGCGTCTCCTACAGTTATAGGCGCAAGAATTGCCAACAGCACCAAAGTAACTAGCGATGATTGTTTCATGCTCGATTTAACGCATAATGCTTCGCATCAGCGGCCAAAGTGCGCGCGTGGCGGGCATTTGGTCCGACTGCAGCGCTTTGTTATTTGTTTCATGCTTTATATAAAGTAAATGCACCAATAATTATGAATCCAATTCCTGCGAAATAGTGCAAGTACTTCTCGTTTATATATTCGGATAGCAGACTGCCAGCTAATACTCCAATTGCAGAAGCAACAACTAGCGCCGAGGAGGCGGCTACGAAGACGGTGTATTTACTTACTTCTTTGTCTGATGCAAAAAGCATGGTTGCAAGTTGCGTTTTATCGCCTAACTCGGCAATAAAAATGACGCCAAATACCGTTAAAAATATCTTCCAGTCCATTATTTATTGTTTGGGAAGAAACACATAACGCTGCCCATCAGCGGTGCGGCTTTACCGCGTCTGACTGCATGTCTTTGTTATGAGAGCTGGATTCATAAACTAAGTGCAACACGCGCCTCCCTGTCGTGGTTAGTGAGGGTAATCTGCGATACTCCGCGATTTTTCCTTCCTGCCAGAAGAGAGAGATCGTGATGAAGTATCAGCAG
>JAHEKJ010000214.1 GCA_024638385.1 Gammaproteobacteria bacterium
CGACCCACGGCGTGTTCGAGGAAAACGTGCGCGAGGTCTGCGAACTGGTGCACGAGCATGGCGGCCAGGTCTATATCGACGGCGCCAACATGAACGCGATGGTCGGCGTCTGCGCGCCGGGTAAGTTCGGCGGCGACGTGTCGCACCTGAACCTGCACAAGACCTTCGCGATCCCGCACGGCGGCGGCGGTCCCGGCGTCGGCCCGATCGGGGTCAAGGAGCATCTGCGGCCGTTCCTGCCGTCGACCAGCCTCAAGCCCAATGCCGGCCCCAACAAGGTTTCCGCGGCGCCGTTCGGCAGCGCCGGCATCCTGCCGATCAGCTGGGCCTATATCTCGCTGCTCGGGCGCGAGGGCCTGCCGAAGGCGACCGCGACCGCGATCCTCAACGCGAACTATATCGCCCACCGGCTGAAGGACCATTTCCCGATTCTCTATACCGGGCCCAACGGCCTGGTCGCGCACGAGTGCATCATCGACACGCGCGTGGTCAAGGATCACGCCAGCGTCGACGACATCGCCAAGCGCCTGATCGATTACGGCTTCCACGCGCCGACGATGTCGTTCCCGGTGGCCGGCACGCTGATGATCGAGCCGACCGAATCGGAGTCGAAAGAAGAAATCGACCGCTTCTGCGACGCGATGATCGCGATTCGCGAAGAGGTCCGCGCGATCGAGGAAGGCAAGCTCGATCTCGCCGACAACCCGCTCGCCAACGCGCCGCACACGGTGGACATGGTTTGCGCCGACGAGTGGAGCCACCCGTATTCGCGCGCGCAGGCGGCCTATCCGCTGGCGTCGTTGCGCGACTACAAGTACTGGTCGCCGGTCGGCCGGATCGACAACAAGTTCGGCGACATGAACCTCGTCTGCGCGTGCCCGCCGCTGTCGGCGTACACCGACGACGAGTGACGCGTCGCGGCGCGGCCGGAGCATGAGCTGCCGCCCGCAGAACAACGGTTCCGCCCGAATTCGGTGATAGTATTGCGCCATGGCAATTAGCGTTTTCGACCTCTTCAAGATCGGCATCGGCCCGTCGAGCTCGCACACCGTCGGCCCGATGCGGGCCGCGGCGCAGTTCGTGCAAACGCTCGAGGCCCAGGGCAAGCTGGCGCAGGTTGCGGCGGTGCGCACCGACCTCTACGGTTCACTCGGCGCGACCGGCAAGGGCCACGGCAGCGACAAGGCGGTCATGCTCGGGCTCGAGGGCGAGCTACCCGAAAGCGTCGACACCGGCGCCATCGACGCCCGCCTCGAGGCGATACGCGGCGCGCAGGAGTTGCGGCTGCTCGGCCGGCATCCGGTTCGTTTCGTCGACCGGGAACACCTCGTCATGCACCGGCGCGAGAGCCTGCCCTACCATTCCAACGGCATGATCTTCGTCGCCCGCGACGCCGACGGCAACGAGCTGCGCAAGGCGACCTTCTACTCGGTCGGCGGCGGCTTCATCGTCGACGAGGACGCGATCGGCGCCGACCGCATCGTCGAGGACGACACTACCCTGCCGTACCCGTTCCGCAGCGCAGTCGACCTGCTGATTCACTGCGCCAACCACGAGCTGAGAATCAGCGACGTGATGTTCGAAAACGAGAAATGCTGGCGTAGCGAGGACGAAATTCGCGCCGGCCTGCTCGCGATCTGGAAAGCGATGCAGACCTGCGTCAAGAACGGCTGCCGCAACGAGGGCATCCTGCCGGGCGGCATGAAGGTCCGGCGCCGCGCCGCCGACCTTTATCGCAAGCTGTCGAGCCGGCCGCATATCACCTACAAGGATCCGCTGACGACGCTCGACTGGGTCAACCTGTGGGCGCTCGCGGTCAACGAGGAAAACGCCGCCGGCGGGCGCGTCGTGACCGCGCCGACCAACGGCGCCGCCGGCATCATCCCGGCGGTCATGCATTACTACCAGCACTTTTTCCCCGCCGCCGACGACGACGGTATCGTCCGTTTCCTGCTGACCGCCGGCGCGATCGGCGTGCTTTACAAGGAGAACGCGTCGATCTCCGGCGCCGAGGTCGGCTGCCAGGGCGAGGTCGGCAGCGCCTGCTCGATGGCCGCCGGCGCGCTCGCCGAGGTGCTCGGCGGCACGCCGGAACAGGTCGAGAACGCCGCCGAGATCGGCATGGAGCACAACCTGGGGCTGACCTGCGACCCGGTCGGCGGCCTCGTGCAGGTGCCGTGCATCGAGCGCAACGCGATGGCATCGGTCAAGGCGATCAACGCCGCGCGCATCGCGCTGCGCGGCGACGGCCAGCATTTCGTCTCGCTCGACAAGGTCATCAAGACGATGCGCGAGACCGGCGCCGACATGAAGACCAAGTACAAGGAAACCGCGCGCGGCGGGCTCGCGGTCAACGTCATCGAATGCTGAACGAGTGGCAGGACAAGCTCGGGCCCTACCTCGGCCTGCTCGGCGACAACGCGTGGCTGCAGGCGCTGGTCGTCGTGATCGCATCGCTGCTGGTCGCGTGGATCATCGACCGCTTCGTCGTGACCACGCTGCGCAAGCTGTTCGCGCGCACGCGCATGACCTTCGACGACCAGATGCTGGCGATGCTGCACGGCCCGGTCTACACGAGTGTCTTGCTGATCGGGCTTGCGCTCGCGACCAACCTGCTCGCGCTCGGCGCGCCCTACGAGCGGATCGTCTTCTCGTTGCTGCAATCGATCGCGCTGATCGTCTGGACGCTGTTCGCGATCCGTCTGCTGCAGCTGCTGCTGAAACATTTCGCGCAGAGCACGCGCTTCCGCATCATCCACACGCAGACGCTGCCGCTGTTCCACAACCTGATCATGATCGTCGTCGTCGTGATCGCGATCTACGCGATCTTCTCGGCCTGGGGGGTCGACATGACCGCGTGGCTGGCATCCGCCGGCATCGTCGGCATCGCCGTCGGTTTCGCCGCCAAGGATACGCTGGCGAACCTTTTCTCGGGGGTCTTCATCCTCGCCGACGCGCCCTACAAGATCGGCGACTACGTCGTGCTCGACTCGGGCGAGCGCGGCGAGATCACGCACATCGGCATCCGCAGCACGCGCTTGCTGACGCGCGACGACGTCGAGGTGACGGTGCCGAATTCGATCATGGGCAACACCAAGATCATCAACGAGTCCGGCGGGCGCGACCCGAGGTACCGGATCCGGGTCAAGGTCGGCGTCGCCTA
>JAHEKJ010000108.1 GCA_024638385.1 Gammaproteobacteria bacterium
GGGGTATTTCCCGATGCGCGTGGTGCGCCCGCATATCGAAAAGGACGCGCTGTTCGAGGTCGAATCGGCGCCGCGGATTCAGCGCCCCGCGTACGTGGTCTACCCGGAACTGACGCGCGACCGCGAAACGCTCGCTCTGGCACTCGACGGCCTGCGCGAAATCGCCCGTAAATGGGACTGATCGAAGAAAAATAAGAGCGCAATCGGGGACAGACCAAAAACTGCATCGCTGTCTAACAGCACACCAAATCCTAATGCAGTTTTTGCTCTGTCCCCCTTGCCGCCGCGAATGCCGCCGGAAGCCAACCGGATTCCCGGTACCGCCACCCCGCAGGCCTCAAGGAAACCAAAAGCACTACCGGGGACAGACCAAAAACTGCATCGCTGTCCAACAGCACACCAAATCTTAATGCAGTTTTTGCTCTGTCCCCCTTGCCGCCGCGAATGCAGCCGGAAGCCAGCGGGATTTCCGATACGGCCAGCCCGCAGGCTTCAAGGAAACAAAAAGCACTACCGGGGACAGACCAGAAATTGCGCCACAATCCAGAATGTTGCTGCGAACACTAAAGCAATTTCTGCTCTGTCCCCATCGAAGTCAGCGAAGCAGCGTCGGCCTGGCATGATACGGGTGAGTGCAATTTTGCCGCAAATGAAACTGCGGCTGCGGGGCTGCATTCATTGCTTCGCCGCGCTGCGGGTACTGGCAGGTCATTGCGAGGAGGCATAGCCGACGAAGCAACCTCCCGAACCTTGCCCGATACGGGGAGATAGCTTCGCTTTGGTCGAGCGTCAGATTTCGATCATCTCGAAATCCGACTTGCCCATGCCGCAGTCGGGGCACTGCCAGTCGTCGGGTACGTCGGCCCAGCGGGTGCCGGGCGCGATGCCATCGTCGGGCCAGCCCTCGGCCTCGTCGTAGATGAAGCCGCAGATGATGCATTCCCAGCGTTTCATGCCGGGCGATAGTCCTCTTTCAGCCTGGCGTAGTGGTTGGCGACGTACTCGAAGTACTCGTGTTCGCGCTCGCTGAGCGCGCGCTTCGGCCGCGCCGGGTTGCCGAGGTAGAGATAGCCCGATTCGAGCACCTTGCCGGGTGATACCAGCGAACCCGAACCGATCATGACGCGGTCCTCGACGACGGCGTTGTCCATGACGATCGCGCCCATGCCGACCAACACCCGGTTGCCGATGCGGCAGCCGTGCAGCAACACCTTGTGCCCGACCGTGACCTGGTCGCCGATGACGAGCTCGGCGCCGTCGGGACTGAACTCGCCGCGATGGGTTACGTGCAGCACGCTGCCGTCCTGGATATTGCTGTAGTCGCCGATCCGAATGCGGTTGATGTCGCCGCGGATAGCGGTCAACGGCCAGACCGACGAATGCTCGCCGATCTCGACGTCGCCGATGACGACCGCGGAATCGTCGACCCAGGCGCTGGCGGCGATTTTCGGTGTCGTTTCGCGGAAACTTCGAATCATGCTTTCGCCCGCTATCGAGAAACGCGTATAGTAACGATTTTTGCGCGTCACGCATCGAATTTCGGTGAAAATTCCAGCCGTCAAACTGCCGCCATTGCCGCCCCGGGTGCGCGAGAAACTGGGCCTCTACGCCGAGCTGATCCGGCTCGAACGGCCGATCGGCTTCTACCTGCTGCTGTGGCCGGCGCTGTGGGCGCTGGCGATCGCCGGCGACGGCGCGCCCGGCTACTGGAACCTGTTCGTGTTCGTCACCGGCGCGTGGCTGATGCGCTCGGCCGGCTGCGCGATCAACGACTTCGCCGACCGCGACTTCGATCGCCACGTCGCGCGCACCCGCGAGCGCCCGCTGACCGCCGGCCAGATCAGCCCGCGCGAGGCGCTGGCGGTATTCGCGCTGCTCGGCGCCCTCGCGTTCCTGCTGGTTTTGACGCTCAACCGATTGACGTTGTACCTGGCGATCGCCGGCATCGCGCTCGCCGCCAGCTATCCGTTCATGAAGCGATTTCACTACCTGCCGCAGGTGCACCTGGGCGCGGCCTTCGGCTGGGCAGTGCCGATGGCCTTCGCCGCCGAGGCCAATGCGCTGCCGAAGGAAGCCTGGCTGCTGTTCGTCGCGACGCTGCTGTGGAGCACCGCCTACGACACGATCTACGGAATGGTCGATCGCGAGGACGATTTGAAACTCGGCCTCAAGTCGACCGCGATCCTGTTCGGCGACTACGACCGTGCGATGGTCGGCCTGTTGCAGGTCCTGTTCCTGCTCGCGCTCGGGTTGCTCGGTCGCGACCTCGAGTTCGGCTGGCCGTACTTCGCCGGACTGGCCGCGGCCGCGGCCCTGTTCGCCTACCAGCATTTCGTCATCGCCGACCGCGCGCCGGCGCATTGCTTCAGCGCGTTTCTACACAATCAGTGGGTCGGCGCCGTCGTCTTCGCCGGCATCATCGGGCATTACTACGCGCGCTGACGCGCTTACGGGAATTCGCTGGTGAGTTGCGAGATTTCGTTCGCCAGCGACTCGATCAGGTCGATTTCCTGCGCGCCGAAGGGTATATCGCGTTGCGCCATGCTGCTGAAGTCGAGGCAACCCCAGGGCTTGCCGGAGCGCATGATCGGCGCGCCGATGAAGCATTCCAGCGGCAGCGAGCGGTAGAGCGGATGGTGGAGTTCGAGCGGCGCCTTCGGCAACGCGGTCTGACTGACGATCTCGCGGCTTTCGAACACGCGCCGGCAATAGGAATCGCCGAGCGCGTATTTTTCGCCCGCTACGTAGGCGCCCGAATTGGACTGCACCGCGCTGAGCTCGTAGACGTCCCCGTCGATACGCGCGAGCACACCGAGCGTCGTGCCGAACTCACGGTTGCCGATGACGAGCAGGTCGTCGACGCGATCTCGATTGTGATTTACCCGCATTAAAATGACTGCATCTCCAGGTTTTTTAATAATCCTAGACTAACAACCCGGCTTGACTAATTGTAATTTCCTATGGCGGGCGCGGGCCGGCCGCGGGCGATATTGGGGTCGGAACCGTGTTTTCCCCGGCCGGCGGACGATTGCGACCGCCGGTCTGCCGGACGCGATAGGCTCAGCATATCGGCCAGCCGGCCCCGTCCCCGCGCGCGCGGCCGGCATGCTGCGGCAGGCCCGTTTTCAGGCCCAGACCAGCCGCGCCTGACAATAGATCGTGGGCCGCGCCGCGAACCAGACGCGGGTCGGTGCGTGCCGAAATCACAGGTAAACCACGGCGGCGAGTACGACGCCGGCCTCGGCAATGCTGGCGAGGTTGCCGTGATGCGCGGGATCCCAAAACGAAATCGGGCTCGCAAGACTCAATTCGGCGAACGGCAACAAGTGCCGGTGGGCATCGTCGTGGTGCAGCGGCAGGTTGCCGCGCGCCGGCGCAAATGATCATCGCGCCGGCGATCAGCGGGATCGGGTAGAGAATGTCGATCGACGCGTGCCACGGCGGATGCAATTAGGCGGTCGTCCAGATCTCGACCTCGCTCGTGCCGCGCAGCAACTGCCAGGCGTAGAACAGGACGATGACGGGCTCCGGAATCAGCGCGCCGGCGACGATCGCGGCGGAGCGGGTATGCGCGCCGCGGCGACGGGCAAGCAGCGCGACGTTGATCGGCGCGTTCGCCGGCGTATTTACCGTGCCGCCGATGCGCCGAACTGGCGCCGCAGCCAGTCACGCGCCTGCTGCGCCTGCGGACCGCCGGCGTCGCCATCGCGATAAATCAGGTAGTAGCCGAAGTCGGTGCGCAGCGACTGCTTCACCGGCCGCAGCAGGCGACCGTTTGCGATCAGGTCGTCGACGAGGTGGCGCCAGCCGAGCGCGACGCCGTGGCCGGCGCAGGCCGCTTCGATCACGAGGGGGTAACTGTTGATTTGCAGCCGGCGGCTGGCCAGCGGCTCGTCGATGTCGTGGCCACCGAGCCACAGGCGCCAGTTCATCCAGTTCCAGTGGCTGTCGGCGAGGTCGATCAACTGTGCGTCGAGCAGCCACGCGACCCAGTCGTCGGCGGCCGCCGCGTGGGCATAGTCGGGGCTGCAGACCGGAAACACTTCCTCGCCGAACAGGCGTTCGGCGCGATACCCCGGCCAGTTGCCGTCGCCGTGCAGCACCGACAGCTCGACGTCGCGCGCGAGGCACTCGGCATCGTCGTCGGACGCGATCAGCCGCAGGCTGACGTCGGGCAGTTCGGCGCGCAGCGCGCCGAGCCGCGGCAGCAGCCATTGCGTGGCGAAGGATTGATCGCAGGCGAACACCAGCGACTGCGATGAGCGGACTTGCCGAACGTCCATCGTCGCGCCGGCGAGTTGCTTGAGCATCGCGGCAACCGTGTGCTGGTATTCGCGACCCTCGTCGGTCAGCTGGACCGCGCGGTGCGAGCGCGTGAACAGCCTGACCCCGAGGCTTTCCTCGAGATTGCGGATCTGCTGGCTGACCGCGGCCTGCGACAGATGCAGTTCCTCGGCCGCGCGGGTAAAGCTCAACAGCCGCGCGGCGGCCTCGAACGCGACCAGCGGGTCGAGCGGCGGCAAGCGTGATTTGAGCATTATCTATAAGTCAAGGTTATCTATTAAAATAAAAAATCGTCGTTTGTACCGGTATATCGATCAGACTAAATTATTGATCGATCTGATAACGATAGCAACGAGGAGTCGCACATGAATTTCGCCAGCGCGCCAAAGGTCGATCCCGAGCAACCGTTCGACCGCGACCCGGAGCGTTCCTTCACGATTCCGGCGCACTACTATCTCGACGCCGGCCTGCTCGAGCAGGAGAAATCGGCGGTGTTCTATCGCAACTGGTGGTATGCCGGGCACCAGAGCCAACTGGCCGAGGCCGGCTGCTATCTGACCGTGCGGATCTGCGAGCAAAACATCATCGTCATCCGCGATCGGGACGGCGAGCTCAAGGCTTACTACAACGTCTGTCAGCACCGCGGCCACGAATTGCTGCTCGGCAGCGGCAAGGTGCGCACGATCACCTGCCCGTATCACGCGTGGACCTACGGTTTCGACGGCGCGCTGCGCGCCGCCCGCAATTGCGAAAAGCTGGCCGATTTCGACAAGTGCAAGTTCTCGTTGAAAGCGGTGCGGGTCGAGGTGTTCTGCGGTCTCGTGTTCGTCAACCTCGACCCGGACGCGGTGCCGCTCGGCGAACAGGCCGCCGGCCTCGAGCGGGAAATTCGCGAGTTCTGTCCGCGCGTCGACGAGGTCGTGTTCGCGCAGCGCGACGAATACGAGGTCGCCTGCAACTGGAAGGTCATGATCGACAACTTCCTCGAGTGCTACCATTGCCACCCGGCGCACCGGGACTTCGTCAGCCTCGTCGACATGGACAGCTACCGGGTGCGCACCCACGGGATTTACTCGAGCCACGTTTCCAACGCCGCCAAATCGACCGACAACAACGCCTACCATTTCGAGAAGGGCGAGGTCGACTTCGGTTACGCCGGCTGGTTCCTGTGGCCCAATCTGACGATCTGGATCTATCCCGGCGAGCCGAATATCTCGGTATTGCAGATGACTCCCGACGGCGTCGGCCGCACGCGCGAATACCAGGACTGGTACCTGCCGAAGCCGGAGCCGACGCCGCAGCAACGCGACGCGATGAATTACCAGCGCGACGTGCTGCAGCCCGAGGATATCGGCCTGTGCGAGAGCGTGTTTCGCGGCCTGCAGTCGAAGGGCTACAACCAGGGGCGCTTCATCGTCGACCCCGAGCGCAGCGAGTTGTCGGAGCACGGCGTGCACCATTTCCAGCAGCTCTATCTCGAGACGATGGGCGCCGCAACCTAGCCGGCGACAACACGAGGAGGAAGAGGACCGGCCCGTTCGCGGGGCCGGTCTTTTTTTCAGCCACCTGCCCCGAGCCGCCCGACCGCGTCGGTGACGCGCGCGAAGGCTTCGCCGGCGGCCGCGCAGGCGTGGCGCGCGCGCAGGTAGTCGTGCGTCAGGCCCGGCTCGTCGATCCATTCGGCGACCACGCCGGCCGCCGCCAGTCGCTCGACGTAGACGCGCGCGTCGTCGCGCAACGGGTCGATGGCGGCCGATTGCGCGACGGTCGGCGCGATGCCGTCGTAGCGCCTCGCCGCGAGCGGGTAGAACTCCGGGTCGTCGACCGGCAATTCGTCGCCGGCGCAGCGCACGCCGCGGTAAAAGGCGATATCGGCCGTCGTCAGTAGCGGCGCGTCGGCATTCGCGCGGTACGAGTCGAGGCCGAGCGCGTCACCGCCGAGGCCCGGGTAGACGAGCACCTGGCCGGCCGGCCGCCGCACCGCCGCGCGGCGCCGATGGCACAGCGCCGCGGCGAGACAGGCGCCGGCGGAGATGCCGAACAGGATCGTGCGCGGATGGTCGAGCGCGGCGAAGGCATCGTCGACGTCGTCGAGCTGGATCGGATGGCGATGTTCGGGCGCGAGGCGGTAGTCGACCGAGATCAGATCGAAGCCGCTGGCGGCGCAGATTTCGGCGCAGATATCGTCGTGCGAATCGAGGCTGCCGAGAATAAATCCGCCGCCGTGTATGAACAGCACCAGCGCCGAGTCGTCGCCGTCGCGGTGCCGGTAGCGGCGCAGCGGCACCGGTCCGTGGCGACCGTCGACCGCGAAATCGTCGCTGCCGATCCCGCGCGGATGCGGCTGGCGGAAGCGGCGCACGACGTCCTCGTAGTCGCGCCGCTGGCGCTCGATCGTGTCCGCCGTCGACAGCGCCGTGGCGGCGGCGTATTCGGCGATGAAGTCGGCCATGCCGGGAGCGAGGTCGAAGCCGGGCATGGAGGCATGGTAGCAGGCATCCCGGCCCGCCGCCACGGCCCGCCGGGGAGCGATTTGCAAATGCCCGCGAGCGGCGTAACATTACTCGAATCATGGACTTACGGCGCTACATCCCCGATCACGCGGTGACCACGGTGCCGCTACTCGCGGTGCTGCTCGCGCTGCATTATTTCGTGCTGCGCGACGAGCCGGTCGAGCCGGGCATCGAGGCGAGCGGCGCGCCCGCCTACTACGAACACTGGCTCTACACCGAGGAAATTGTCGAACTCGATATCGACGGCGAACTCGACCGGCTCGAGCTCGACGATGCGGCCCGCGATCGGCGCATTCGCGAACTGTTGCGCGCGCAACAGTACCAGCAGGCGCGCACGCTGCTGCTCGAGGTCGCGGCCGCGGCCGCGCTGCGCGAAGACCAGGCGCGACTCGGCGATACGCTGTTGCTGCTCGGCGAGGTCGCGATCCATCAGCAAGAGCTGGCGGCCGCGGAAATATACTTGCAGGAAGCGCTTTACCTGACGATGACGCAGGATAACCTCGCCGGCACCGCGCGGTGTTACGAGTTGCTCGGCCAGCTCAACATTCGCGCGCGCGAGCTCGCGCGACGCGCGGCGACGACCTACGACGATCTCTGGCAGGCGCGCAACCTGACCGCGCGCGGCCTCTACCATGGCGTCAGCGACACGCTCGAGCGCGTGATCCGGGAAAATCTCGAAATCCGTCGCTACGGCGCCGCGGCCGACGCCTGGGAAGCGCTGGCTGCGCTCTACGACCGTCTGCACGACGATTATCAGGCCGAACTCGCGCGCCTCGAAGCCGCCCGGCTGTTCGCGTCGATCGGCCAGTCCACGCACGTCGACCGGCTGCTCGCCGGCGTCGATAGCAACACGATCGGCGCGGCGCAGCTCGCCGACGTCCGCCGCGACATCGAGCGGCACTATACCGAACACCAGCGAGACCAGGTGCAAACCTCGCAGGCGCACGACTACCGCATGCTTTATCATCATTACCTGCGCATCGGTCAGCCCGAACGCGCCTGGCATTTCCGCATCAAGTCGAGCCAGACGCTCGCCAATACCAGTGACCGCGCGTTGTTCCAGCGCCAGGCCGATATCATCGCGGTGCTCTACAACTCGAATTTCGCGATGGCGCGTGCGCGCGAGTATCTCGAACGCGCCGGCACACTCTACGAGGAAAGCGGTAATCCCGAACTGCGCGCGCAAACTCGCGAACTCGAAGAGCAGATCTTCTGAACACCGTCTTCCCGGGCGTGAAAAGCCCGCGCATTCAGGCAATTAGGCCGTTTTCCTGTGTCGCGTTTCGGCAATGTGAAGTCGCTGCAGGATTAGCCCCTCTTTCGGCGAATACCTATGCTCAGTCTCCGAGGCTGCCGATCGGGCGGCTCGCGATTGCCTGAGGAGTTTTTTTGATGTCCGAATACGACGACTACGACGAAGAAGACGATCTGGATTTGAGCACGCTGCCAGACGACGAACTCGTCGAGCAAATGCACGACGACCTCTACAACGGTCTCAAGGAAGAGATTGCCGAAGGCACGCAAATCCTGCTCGATCGCGGCTGGAACGCCAACAAGGTGCTCAACGAGGCGCTGGTCGCCGGCATGACGATCGTCGGCATCGACTTCCGTGACGGCATCCTGTTCGTGCCGGAAGTGCTGATGGCGGCCAACGCGATGAAGGCCGGCATGGCGGTGCTCAAGCCGCTGCTGTCGCAGTCGGACGAGCCGACCGCGGGCAAGATGGTTATCGGCACGGTCAAGGGCGACATTCACGACATCGGCAAGAACCTCGTCTGCATGATGATGGAAGGCGCCGGTTTCGAGGTCGTCGATCTCGGCATCAACACGCCGGTCGAGGAATACCTCGCCGCGCTCGAAGAGCACAAACCCGAGATCCTCGGCATGTCGGCGCTGCTGACGACGACCATGCCGTACATGAAGGTCGTCATCGACACGATGAAGGAGCAGGGTATCCGCGACGACTACATCATCTTGGTCGGCGGCGCGCCGCTGAACCAGGAATTCGGCGAGGCGATCGGCGCCGACGCCTATTGCCGCGACGCCGCGGTGGCCGCGGACACGGCGAAGAAACTCGTCGCCGAACGGCGCGCCCGCTAGGCAGGGCCGGCGGCCTGCGGGCGATGATGCGGCATGGGAAAATCGGGCAAGGTACTGGTCATCACCTGCGCGGCGATCGCGCGCGAGGTCAATGAGATAAAGAAACTCGGCCAGTGGTCGCAGATGGACCTGCAGGCGATCACCGCCGATCTGCATTCGCGCCCGGAAAAAATCCCCGCGGCGGTGGCCGCGCGCATCGACGCCGCGCGCGATCAATACGATCACATCTTCGTCGCCTACGGCGATTGCGGCACCAGCGGCGAGCTCGACCGCGTGCTCGCCGAGCGCGACGTCCAGCGCCTGCCCGGCGCGCACTGCTACGATTTTCTCGCCGGCAACGCGACCTTTGCGCAGCTGCACGACGAGGAGCCGGGCACCTTTTACCTGACCGATTTTCTCGCCCGGCATTTCGACCGGCTGGTCATCGAAATCCTCGGCATCGACCGGCACCCCGAATTGCTGCCGATCTACTTCGGCAACTACAAGCGGCTCGTCTACCTCGCGCAAACCGACGACGACGAACTCACCGGGCTGGCGCGCCAGGCGGCCGACAGGCTCGGCCTGAGCTTCGAGCGGCTCCACACCGGCATGGGTGAAATGGTGCCGGCGCTCGACGCGGCCATGCGGGAGGTCTTATGGCGCAGCTGAAGATCGTTTTCTGGCGCGACATTCCGGGCCAGGTCGTCTATCGCAGCGATCGGCGCAATACGCGCCTGCGATTGCCGCCACGTTTCATCAGGGCGATCGAGCGCGCCGCCTACCGCTTGAAGAAGCAGGACAAGGATGCCCTGTTCGAGCCGTGGCACGACGTCGCCCAGCCGCTCGACGGCAAGGACGTCGCCGCCCAGGCCCGAGCCCTGGTCGAGCAGCTCGACGCGCAGTACACGGACGAAGTTCTCGAAACCCTGATCCGGGCCAGCGGCGTCGATGTGCGTCGCGGCGCCGACGCCTGAGCGGAGGCCGCGTGTACCGGGTTCGTCAATGGTCGGTTACCCACTCGCGCAAGCTCGAGGCGCTGTATCGCGCTTTCGAGTCGACGCTGGTCGGACTGCACCTGCTGTTCGACAGGATCGGCTACGAGCGGCTCGAGAAACCCGTGCGCGTCGTCGAAAAGAGTATCAAGGGGTTCCTGTTCGATTGCCAGATGTGCGGCAGGTGCGTGCTGTCGAGCACCGGCATGTCGTGCCCGATGAATTGCCCGAAATCGATCCGCAACGGCCCCTGCGGCGGGGTTCGCGACAACGGTATGTGCGAGGTCAAACCCGAAATGCGCTGCGTCTGGGTCGAGGCCTGGCGCGGCGCCGAGCGGATGCGCGACGGCGCGGCGATTCACGAGGTGCAGATTCCGGTCGACCACCTGCTCAAGGGCAGCTCTTCGTGGCTGCGCGTGGTGCGCGAGAAGGGCAGCGCGGCGCGCGGGGAGGCGAGCGCGTGAACGACGCCGTGCTGCCGGATCCGGTCAGCCCCCCGGGCAGCCCGCTGCCGGAAAAGCCGGGCCACGTGTCGCTCGGCCGTCTCGAGCGCCTGTTGCGCGCCGGCAAGTTCGTCGTCACCGCCGAGCTGGCGCCGCCGGATTCGGCGCTGGCCGAGGACGTCTACGCGCGCGCGCAGGTGTTCGACGGCTACGTCGACGGCATGAACGCGACCGACGGCTCGGGCGCCAACTGTCACATGTCGAGCGTTGCGATGTGTGCGTTGCTGACCAGCGTCGGCTACTCGCCGGTGTTGCAGATCTCGTGTCGCGACAAAAACCGCATCGCGATCCAGGGCGACGTGCTCGGCGCGGCGGCGATGGGCGTGTCGAATATATTGTGTCTGTCAGGCGACGGCGTTCAGGTAGGCGACCACCCCGAGGCCAAGCCGGTGTTCGACCTCGACAGCCTGTCGCTGCTCGAAACCATTCGCACGATGCGCGACGAGGCCCGCTTCCTGAGCGGTCGCGCTATCACGTCGCCGCCGCAGGTGTTTCTCGGCGCGGCCGAAAACCCGAGCGCGCTGCCGTACGATTTCAGGCCGCACCGGCTGGCGAAGAAGATCGCGGCCGGCGCCGAGTTCATCCAGACGCAGTACGTTTTCGACATCGAGCACCTGCGGCGATTCATGGCCCGCGTGCGCGATCTCGGCCTGCTCGAGCAATGCTTCATCCTGCCCGGCGTCGGCCCGCTGGCGTCGGCCCGCACCGCGACCTGGATTCGCAAAAACGTGCCGGGCATCCACATCCCGGACGCGATCATCGAGCGGCTCGAGGGCGCGAAGGAACCGAAACAGGAAGGTCGCCGGATCTGCATCGAGCTGATCCAGCAGATTCGCGAGATCGAGGGCGTCAGCGGCGTGCACGTGATGGCATACCGCCAGGAAGAGGCGGTCGCCGAAATCATCCGGCAGTCCGGCGTGCTCGACGGGCGGGAGCCGTGGTATCCGGGTTGCGACCTCCGGTCCGACCGGCAGAAAGAGCGGGTTACGACGATTGAAACGAGTAAAGTTGAGAGTTAGAGGAAAAAACAAATGACTGAAACGGTAGTGAGTTCCGCAACCCGCGAACTGGTGATTGGTTTCGACCGCCCGTTCGTCATCATCGGCGAGCGCATCAACCCGACCGGGCGCAAGATCATGGCCGAGGAAATGAAGAACGGCGACTACAGCCGGGTCCGGAGCGATGCCGTCGCCCAGGTCGAGGCCGGCGCGCACATGCTCGACGTCAACGCCGGCATCCCGCTCGCCGACGAGCCGAGAATTCTCGCCGAAGCGGTCGAGCTCGTGCAAAGCCTGACCGACGTGCCGCTGTCGATCGACTCGTCGATCATCGACGCGCTCGAGGCCGGGCTGTCGGTGTACCGGGGCAAGGCGCTGGTCAACTCGGTTACCGGCGAGGACGAGAGCCTCGAGCGCGTGCTGCCGCTGGTCAGGAAACACGGCGCCGCGGTGGTCGCGATTTCGAACGACGAGACCGGAATCTCCGAAGACATCGACGTGCGCTACAACGTGGCGAAGAAGATCGTCGAGCGCGCCGCCGATCACGGCATTCCCGCCTGCGACGTCGTCGTCGATCCGCTGGTGATGCCGATCGGCGCGATCAACACCGCCGGCCGCGAGGTATTGAAACTGATCTACCGGCTGCGCACCGAGCTCAAGGTCAACACGACCTGCGGCGCGTCGAACGTCAGTTTCGGCCTGCCCAACCGCAACGGGTTCAACGGCGCCTTCATCGCGATGGCGATCCAGGCCGGCATGACCTCGGCGATTACCAACCCGCTGCACGCCGAGGTGGTCGCCGCGAGCATGGGCGCCGACGTCATGCTCGGCAAGGACCCGGACTGTGCGCGCTGGATCCGGCGTTTCCGCGAGCCGGCGCCCGAGGGCGCCGTGCGTCGCGGCACCGGTCGCCGGGGCGCGGGGCGGCGGCGACCGGCGCCGGCGGCCTAGGCAGGCGGGGTCTCTGAGCGTCGTGAGCGAGGAAGAAGTCAGCATCCTGTTCATGCCGTCGGGCCTGCGCGGCAAGGTGCCGGTCGGCACCACGGTGCTGCAGGCGGCGCAGCGTCTCGGCGTCGACCTCGAGTCGATCTGCGGCGGCCAGGGCAAGTGCCGCAAGTGCCAGGTCTTGCCGCAGCAGGGCGAGTTCGCCAAGCACGGCATCAGCTCGGATGCCGACCACCTGACGCCGCTGACCGAAACCGAGCTGCACCACCAGTCGCGCAACCGCCTGAAGAATGGTCGCCGTCTCGGCTGCAACGCGCGAATTCTCGGCGACCTCGTCGTCGACGTGCCCGAGGAGAGCCAGCAGCACCGGCAGCACATC
>JAHEKJ010000109.1 GCA_024638385.1 Gammaproteobacteria bacterium
CCGATAATCGAGCCGGTTTGCGTCAGCGTCGATTCGGCCGCGGTGCCGGCCGAGGCGATGCCGAAATCGACGATCTTCGCCGTCCAGCGGTCGTCGAGCAGGATGTTGCTGGGCTTCAGATCGCGATGAATCACGCCCTGTTCGTGCGCCGCTGCCATGCCGCTGGCGATCTGGTGGAGTATCGCGAGGCCGTCGACGGTGCCGAACGCACCCACTTCCTCGAGCACCGATTCGAGCCCGCGGCTCTTGAAGTATTCCATCGAGATCGCGCAAACCTTGTCTTGCAGGAAGATATCGTGCACGCGGATGACGTTCTTGTGGCTAACCTTGCGCGCGTACTTGACCTCGCGCTTGAAGCGTTCGATCGACTGGTCGTCGATCGTCAGTTCGGGCAGCATGAACTTGAGAATCAGCGACTCGTCGACCATGTCGTCCTCGACCAGCATAACCCGGCCCATCGCGCCACGGCCGATCTCCTGCTTGATGTGGTAGCGGTCCATCCAGGTCGAGCCGGGCTTGAGGCGATCGAGCGGCGACGCTTTCGGCGGCGGCGCGGCGCCCTGCGCCCTGAAACCGGAGCGGTTGCCGAGCACCGGCACGTCGACGCCGGCCGAAACCGTGTTCGACTGGTCGTCGATCTGCATGTCGGGGAGACCGTGATCGCGCGTGATCTGCGCGATCAGCATCTTGGCGAACTCGCGCAGTTCCGGCGCGAGCTTCGGCAGGCTCCACAGGATCGTGTTGCGCACGTTTTCCGCGTGTTCCCTGGTGGTCAGTTCCTCGATGGTCTCGAGCGCGGCGCGCTGCACGTTGGCCTGCTCGTGCTTGAGGCCGTCGAAAGCGATCTCGAGGCCCTTGCCGAAACCGAGCTTGCGCACCGCGCGCAGCGCGAGGACGAAATCGTCCGGGAATTTCGCGACCATTTTCGAAAGCACCGCCAGCGCCTTGCGGTTGGCCGACTTGGCGAGCGACTGGATCGCGCGCTCGCGCACCTGCCAGTTATCGCTCAGCGCGAACTCCTCGATCTTGCCGAGATCGTCGTCGCCGACCAGGTTCATGACCAGCTGCTGCGCGCTGGTGCGAATGAATTCGTTTTCGTTGGCGACGAACTCGCGCGCGACCTCGGACAGGCGTTCGTCGGCAAACTTCTGCACCTGCGCGATCGACTGCTGCCGGGTCCAGTCGTCCTCGATGCTCAGGCGCTTGAGGAATTTCTCGAGGCTGCCAGCGTCGCTCTTGGAGACGACGATACTGGCGAAGAAATCGTTGAGATCGGCCGATTTGGTCGCGAGGTAGGCCGACAGATGGGGCACGAGGTCGGCGTCCGCCTGCTTGGTCAGGACCTTGAGCGCAAGCTCGAGCTGGACTTCGCTCATGTTTTCGAGGCGCGTCAACAGGAGCGACGCGTCGAAGCTGATCGACATGCGATCCAGCGTCTTGAGCGCCTCCAGCACGACGACCTTGTTGGAATCGTTCAGGTAACGGGACGCGATCAGCGGGACCTTTTCGTGGTTGACCGAGCCGAGATAGCGCAGCAGGGGTATCTTGAACTCGGGATCCTCGACCTTGTCGAGGTGGACGCTGAGGTTGGCCGGATCGATCGGTTGCCGCGTGCCCTCGACCAGCTTGAGCAGGCGGATCGCATCGTCGGACTCGAGCCGCAGCGCATAGTTGATGACGTCTTCCGGCCGCAGCGACGCCTGTTGCGCCTCGAGCTTGTCGATGATGTCGTGCGCCGGCGCATCGGGCTCGACCAGCTTGCGAAAGAGTTTGGCCGTTTCGGCGGCACTGGCGGTCATCGGCGACAGCTCCGCCCGCTGTCGGCCGGACAAATCATCCCATCGATCAACCACTTAGATGCGCACACGCGCGCGCGCGCGTCGCCGAGACCGCGAATGCGAGATGAATCGAAGCCTGAAATCACGAGAATTGCCATGCAGAGCGGGGTTGCCTGGTGGGCCCGGCGGCCTCCTGTCAAAAACTCAAATAAATAGAATTATCAGAGGATTATAGATGACTATTGAGAATGCGGAGTAAGGATTAAGGCACATTTGTTTGCGCCGCCGGCGGGTGTGCGCGCGCGCCGAGAAACGCGCGCAGATGGAAACGGCCCTGGGCCGGCAGGTAGCGCAATTCGGTCGCTACCGGGCAGGCGAGGCGCGCCAGGCAACCGCCGTCATGGCAGGCCGCGAGCCACGTGTTGTCGAGATACTCGGCGCAGGCGTCGACCGCGTAGCCTTCACCGTCGAAGGCATCGACCGGGCAGGCATCCAGGCACGGCTTGCCGGCGCAGGCGACGCATGGCGACGCGACAGCGTCGCCGGGCGACCCGGCATCGAAGGCAGCGCCGAGCAGCGCGAACCGGTACGAGTGCCACAGGCCGTAGCGCGGGTGTATCAGGATACCGAGCGGCGATGTCCCGATCCCCTCGGCGCGCCGCGCCCACTGCTGGAACGGGTACCAGGGCGGCCCGGCGAATGGAAACAACGGCGTCACCGGATGCCGATCGGAGATCTCGCGGGCCACGCGCTCGCTCCAGCGGTCGAGCGGATCGGGCTCGCCGTCGGTAAATTCCGGCGCCGCGGTGAAGGCGCTCCAGTAGCTCGAGCCGACGTTGCCGACGAGCGCAATCGCACGCTCCCCGGCGGCGAAGCCGTAGCGCTTGCGCTCGTCGGCGGTGACGGCAGCGACGCCTCGCAGGCTCAGCCCGTGGCGTGCGAGATCGGATTCGAGCGTCATGCCGGTTCGTCGGCGCGCCACGCGCAGGCGGCGCCGATCGCGGTCGCGATCGCGGTCGATTCGAGAAAAAGCTCGCCGTCGATCTCGTCGTGCACGTGGATGTCGTCGAATTCGAGCGTGACCTCGGGGTCGATCGCGCCGGCGGCCAGCGCGCGCTCGCGCGCCAGCCGCTCGACGATCGCCTGCGCCTCGGCGCGGGCGGCGTCGAGGGTGTCGAATTTTTGCGGCGTATCGCCGTGAAACAGGCAATAAAGTCCCTGCTGCGGTTGCGTCACGGTCACCTGCGCGCGCTGGATCACGCTGCCCATGACCGCGCCGAAGGCGTTGGCGACGTCGGCATGCTCGGGCAATTGCAGGCCGATGTACATGCTGTCGGCGACATCGCGATAGTAGCTCGCGGCCGGCGCGCCGACCGCGACGATCGGGTAATCGCTGCCGAAATCGAGATTGAACAGCGGCTTGCGCCCGCCCGGCTGATGGCTGCGCGCGACCATGCGCGTGATCGTGTCGACCATCGCATCGTTCCGCCCCGGCTTCGCGGCGAGATCGAAATCGTTGAGCCCGACCTCGATCAGCAGGCGGCGGATCGTCGCGACCACGAGCTCGTAGACTTCGCGGCAGGCCGCCTCGACGTCGTCGGCGTCCCACCTGCCGTAGCCGTACAGGAAGCGCATCTGACGCATCCAGATGCGCGCCGACAATTCCGCCGCGTCGCGGCTCCAGTGCGAGTTGATGCCGAGCACGTGGACCGCGTCGGTCGGCGTGAAGCCGCTGTAGATCGCGAGCCCGAGGCGCTTGAGCTTCGCCAGCGCGCGCGCCGCCGCGCGGTTGTCCTGCACGATCGCGTCGAGTTCGACCGGCTTGTCGGAGAGCAACTCCCAGGCCTCGCGCTCGACCGCGTTGAGCTGGCGCAGCAGCGCGGGGTTGTTTTCGAGGCGCATGACGAAGCGGTTGCTGCGCGCGCTGGCGACTCCGTCGAGCTGCGCGCGCAACAGCGGGATCACGTCGGGATACAGGTGCCCCAGCAGGCTCGTCGGCACGACCCGGCGGGGGCCGAGCGACAGGCCCTTGTGGCCGCCGAAATGAATCTCGCTGTCGCCGCCGAGGCCGATCGAATTGACCTGCACCGCCTCGACCATCGGCCGCCAGTTGCCGATGTTGGCGCCGTCGGGGCTCAACTGCGGCCGGCCGTCGCTGACGATCGCGATGTCGGTCGTGGTGCCGCCCATGTCGGCGATGATCGCGTTGTCGAGTCCCGACAGCTGGCAGGCGCCGATGACGCTCGCCGCCGGCCCCGACAGCACCGTGCCGATGGGCTTCTCGATCGCGTTGTCGAGACTCGCGAGCGACCCGTCACCCTTGACCAGCATCAGCGGCGCGTCGATTCGGTGTTGCGCGAGAATTTTCTGCACCGAGCCGATCAGCTCCGTGATCGGGGGCACCATGCGCGCGTTCAGCGCCGCGGTCAGCGCGCGCCGCGGCGCGCCGAGGCTCGACGCGAGTTCGTGGCCGCAGATGACCGGCAGGCCGGCGAGCTCGACCACGAGTCGCTTTAGCCGGTTTTCGTGGCTCGAGTTGCGCGTGCCGAACATGCTCGAGATCGCGAAGGCCGAAACCTCGTCCTTGAGCTTCTCGATCGCTCGGCGCGCGCCGTCCTCGTCGAGCGGCCGGTGTTCGCGACCGAGGGCGTCGAAGCCGCCGTCGAGGCGCACGACCAGCTGCGCCGGCAGGATTTCGAGCAGGCCGCTCTGTTTGATCTGTTCGTCGTTGTAGCCGGGCAGCAGCACGCAAACCGGCGCGCCGAGATGCTCGACCACCGAGTTGGTCGTCAGCGTCGTCGACAGAGATACCATGCTGACGTCGGCGAGCCTGGCCGCCGGCAACTTGCCGATGACGTCGCCGATGCCGACGGCGAGATCGAAGCGCGTGGTCAGGCTCTTCTCGGCGTTGGCGATCCGCTTGTTGTCGTCGACCAGCACCGCGTCGGTAAACGTGCCGCCGGTATCGATTCCGAGACGGTAGGGCATGCGCTGCTCCGCAATTTTCGGCCGACTATAGTCGCTGCTCCGGGTCTCGTCTACGGCCTCGGTTTGCCCGTTTGCGACACCTCGGCCGGGGCCGGCGAGCACGCGCCCTGAACAATCTGCACGATGAGACGCGGATCGCAGAAGAAATCTCGCGCATCGGAATAATGACCAGCCAGAAATCGGTTTCACGAGATTCCGATCTGAACAATAATTCGCCAATCCGGCCAATCGAGCGAAACGCCAAACGGCATCATGTCCGAGAGCTGCAACCTGCCTGATTTCGACCTCGCGCAAGTAGCGCGGATCGCGCGCGAGCATTTCGGCCTCGACGGGCCGCTGCGTGCGCTCGACGGCGAACGCGATCTCAATTACCTGATCGAAGACGCGCGCGGGCGTTTCGTCTTCAAGATCGCGAACGCACAGGAGTCGATCCCGTTCCTGCAATGTCAGCACCGGGTACTGCGCTGGCTGGCCGAGGCCGACGCGCTGCCGCGAGTCGCGACCGCGCTCAGGTCCGTGTCCGGCCACAGTATCGAGCGGGTCAGGAGCGCGCGCGGCGACGAGCACGCCTGCCGCGTGCTGCCGTTCATCGACGGTATTCCGCTGGCCGAGATCGACGCTCCCGGGCCGGCGCTTTACGCCGATCTCGGCGCCTGCCTCGCGCGGCTCGATCGCGCGCTCGAAGGCATCGACTACCCCGGGCTCGCGCGGCCGTTGCTGTGGAAGATGGACGACGCGCCCGAGGTGCTCGCGCGCTACAAACCGCTACTCGCCGACGACGCGGCGCGCGCACGAATCGAGCGGGCCGAGGCCGGCTTCGCCGAGCGCGTGCTCGGCCGCGCGTCGCAGTTGCGGCGCAACGTCATCCACAACGATGCCAACCGCGGCAACGTGCTCGTCGACGCCGACGCGTCGCGGGTCGTGAGCCTGATCGATTTCGGCGACATGGTCGAATCCTGGCTCGCGGTCGAACCGGCGGTGGCGATGACCTACGCGATGCTCGGGCGGGCCGATCCATTGCCGCCCGCGGAGGCGTTGCTGCGCGGTTACTACGAGGTTCTGCCGCTCAGCGCCGACGAAATCGCCGCGCTGCCCGACCTGATTGCCATGCGGCTTTGCCTGAGCGTCTGCATCTGCGCCCACCAGAAACGCCTCGAACCCGACAACGAGTACCTCGCGGTCGACGAGGCCGACTGCCGGGCGTTGCTCGAATCGCTCGGCGAGATCGAGTACGACGCGTTTCACGCGCGGCTGCGCGCGGCCTGCGGGCTCGACTAGCTTTTCCTCGGGGGTTGCTTCGTCGGCTGACGCCTCTTCGCAATGACGTGCATATAGCCGGGAATACGCAGGGTAAAATACCCGTCGTCAGGACAGCGCGAGCGATCGGGAAAAATCTGCCCCAATACTTCAAGCTTGCGTAAAGTTTGCTCGTCAATCTTTTCGGTTTATCGACCGGACGAAGCAGCAAGCGGTTTCCGGGGTAGCCCGCGTCACTGCAATCGATTGAACTTCAGTAACTGGTTTGATTTCGAGTCAACGCGAATCTGGCGGGAGTACGCGCTTGACGTAGCTCGCGCGGTGGATGTCGATGATTTCGACGCCGACGCTGACGACCCGCGGCAGTAGCGGCTCGATTTGCGCCAGCACGGCGTGGCTCAACGCCGATTTCTGCGCGTCGTCGCGGCCGTCGAGCAGGTGCACCGCGACGTGCACGAAGGAATCGCTCGACTGCCCGGTACGGTGGTGCGCGTAGCCGGTCGCGCGCGTCTTGATGTCGTACTCGTCGAACAACCCCGAGGCCAGGGTGCCCGCGTGGACCGCGTCGACGAGCTCGCCGATGTCAATTTGCCCGGCAACGTCGGCAGAGTGTTCTATAATCACATGCGGCATTGTTCTCTCCTGAGAGGACAAATTACTGAGGGACAGACCGTTCGCGGTTTGTCCCTTTTTTTTTCGTCACATGTTCGGGTACGACGGCCCGCCCCCGCCTTCCGGCACGACCCAGTGGATGTTCTGGCTCGGGTCCTTGATATCGCAAGTCTTGCAGTGCACGCAGTTCTGCGCGTTGATCTGCAGCGCCGGCGCGCCGTCCTTGTCGACGATTTCGTAGACTCCGGCCGGGCAGTAGCGCTGCTCGGGGGCGTCGTATTTCTCGAGATTCAGCACGATCGGCACGCTCTCGTCGCGCAGGCGCAGGTGCGCCGGCTGGTTTTCCTCGTGGTAAACGCCCGACAGGTAGACCGACGACAGCCGGTCGAAGGTGATCTCGTTGTCGGGCTTCGGGTAGTCGATCTTCGGATAATCGTTCTTGTGTCCGAGCTGCTCGTGATCGGCGTGGTGGCCGAGCGTCCACGGCGCCTTGCCGCGCAACAGGTAGGACTCGAGCGCCGCGTTCGTCAGACCCCACCACAGGCCCTTGCTGAAACCCGGCCGGATGTTGCGCACCTTGTGCAATTCCTGCCACAGCCACGACTGGCGAAATTTCTCCGCATACGCGGTGGCCTCGAGCGCCGGGCCGGGGTCGGCCTCGTCGAATTCCGCCGGCAGCAGTTCGAATACCGCCTCGGCCGCGAGCATCGCCGATTTCATCGCCGTGTGCGTGCCCTTGATCTTGGGCACGTTGAGAAAGCCCGCGGTATCGCCGACCAGCAGGCCGCCCGGAAAAGTCAGTTTCGGGATCGATTGCAGGCCGCCCTCGGAAATCGCCCGCGCGCCGTAGGAAATGCGCTTGCCGCCCTCGAAGATCGGCCGGATCGCCGGATGGTTCTTGAAGCGCTGGAATTCGTGGAACGGGCTCAGGTGCGGATTCCGGTAGTCGAGTCCGATGACGAAGCCGACCGCGACCTGGTTGTTTTCGTTATGGTAGAGAAACGAACCGCCGTAGGTGTCGGAGTCCAGCGGCCAGCCGATCGTGTGCAGGGTCGCGCCCTCGTCGTGGACCTCGGGGCGAACTTCCCAGATTTCCTTGATGCCGATGCCGTAAGTCTGCGGCTCGACGCCGTCGCGCAGGTCGAACTTCGTGAACAGCTCGCTGGTCAGCGATCCGCGACACCCCTCGGCGAAGATCGTCTGCCGGCCGATCAGCTCGACGCCGGGTTCGTAGTTGTCGGTCGGCTGACCGTCCTTGCCGATACCCATGTCGCCGGTGGCGACGCCGCGCACCGCGCCGGCGTCGTCGTAGAGAACTTCGGCCGCGGCGAAACCGGGAAATATTTCGACGCCGAGTTCCTCGGCCTGCTCGGCGAGCCAGCGGCACAGGTTACCGAGGCTGATGATGTAGTTGCCGTCGTTGTGCATTTGCGGCGGCGTCGGCATCGAGATCGCGCCTTTCTCGGTGAGGTACTTGAACCGGTCCGACCTGACCGCGACCGTGACCGGCGCGCCCTTGTCTTTCCAGTCCGGAATCAGCTCGGTCAGCGTGCGCGGCTCGAGCACCGCGCCGGAAAGAATATGTGCGCCGACCTCGGCGCCCTTCTCGACTATACAGATCGTCAGTTCGCGCCCGGCCTCCTGCGCCAGCTGCGCGAGGCGGATGCCCGCGGTCAGTCCCGACGGTCCCGCGCCGACGATGACCACGTCAAAATTCATCGATTCTCTTTCCACGACCTGCCCCGTTCGATTGGTTATGTCAAATGCCGAGCCCGCGCATTATATATGCCCGATACGATATCGATAAGAGGCCAGGGGCGCCATGTTCGGTTCCGGCGGGGACACGCGGCAATTCGACGGCAACGACGGTTTACCTGTCATTCCGCGACGCGATTTTCACCCTGTCATCCCGCGACCTGCGCGGCCCGTTCCAGCCTCGGCATGACAGGAGCTTCAAGCCGCGGTGTACCGCTTTACCTGTCATGCCGCAACTCGAATCTATCTCTGTCATCCCGCGGCTTGACCGCGGGATCCAGGGATGGCTGCACTGAACCCTGAATCCCGCGACCCGCGCGGCCCGCTCAAGCCGTGGGATGACGGGCTATGGTCCGCGGGATGACGGCGCCGTTACGGGCCGGGGTCGGGTTTCTTGAAGGTGATGACGAGGACGTCGCGGTAGGCCTCGAGGTCCGCCTCGAGCTGTTCGATCGGCGTGACGCCGTGGTAGACCTTGCGGTCGTTGACCAGTACCGCGTCGAAGGTCTGGTGCAGCATGAATTCGCCGACCAGGCGGTTTTCGAGGTCGTAGATCGTCGTCGCGCCGCTGTCGATGTTGACCCGCTTGATCATCACGACGATGACGAAATCGACGCCGTCGCGGTGCACGCCCTCGGGCGTCGGTTTGCCGAGCTTGCCGTCGCGCGCCTCGATGCGGAACTGGTGCAGCTCGATGTGCCACTGGTGGTTGACGCCGAGTGCACTGAACACCCGGTTGCCGAATTCGAGCAGCGCGGCGAGCGTGATGCTGCGGTGCAAGTCGCCGAGTATCGGCGCGAAGTAACGCGCGACGCCGCCGTTCAGCGGGTTGTAGTCGACCGTCTGGTAGTGCGGCTGGTGCGGCATCAGGCGGGCCGGTTCGCCGGCAGCGTGGATCGCGTAGGTCGCGTGCCGGCGCTTGCGATACTTGCCGCCGTCGGCCATGTACTCGTCCCGCTCGAGGTGGTTCCAGCTGTCGAGGAAAATCGGGTCGGCGCCGACCGGGCTGCCTGCGATCGCCGACAGCAGCGCGGTCATGTCGGCCGCCGGAATGAACAGGAAATCCTCGCGCCCGAGGCGCTCGATGATCGTGTCGATGCCAGTCATTGGGTTGACCCGGGGCTGCGCGGCTAACGCAGGAACCGGGTCGTGACGAACGGCTCGTAGCTGTCGAGCGACTGCGACAGGCGGCCCTGGGTGACGAAGAACTCGGCGATTTCCTTGAAGTAGGCCGGCACCCTGGCGCCGAGCCAGGCGTCGCTTTTCTGCTCGGCCGCCGGCGGAAACTCGAAGCGCTCGAGCGCTTGCCGCGCGCTGTCCGGATCCATCCCGGCGGCGCGCGCGATCGCCGCGGTCATCGGCGCCGGTTCCTTGCGCCACTGCACGTTGGTCGCCTCGGTAACGTCCATGAATGCCTGCACGAGCTTCGGGTGCTCGCGTATGAAATCGGTGCGCACGCTAACCAGGTCGAAGACTTTCAATCCCATTGCGTCGAGTTCGTCGGCGCGCATCAGCGGCGCGCCGAGATCCTGCATGGCGCGCAGCGCGGCGCCGAAGGCGCAGGCCATGACGACTTCGCCGCGGCGCAGCGCCGCGGCCGCGTCGGCGCCGTGCTCGACCGCGACGATCTCGACCTGCGCCGCATCGACGCCGAGACGCTCGAGCATGCGCAGCAGGCGGAAATGGGTAACACCGCCGGTGACGGTCGCGACCTTGCCTCCGACGAGCAGCTCGGTCGCGTCGCGGCCGACGCCAGGGCTGGCGCGCAGGATGCAATTGTCGTCGTCGTTGTAGCCGACGGCGATGCCGACGGCGGTCAGCTCCAGCCCGCGGCTGACGCCGACGACAAACGGCGCCTGCCCGTGAGCGTAGGCGATTTCGATATCGCCGGCGGCGAGCGCTGCGTTCAGCTCGTCGCCGTCGGCGAACGGCAGCCAGGCAACCTCGACGCCGAGCGCGTAATCGTAGGTCTG
Source organism: Gammaproteobacteria bacterium (assembly GCA_024638385.1). Lineage (GTDB taxonomy): Bacteria > Pseudomonadota > Gammaproteobacteria. The sequence goes on from JAHEKJ010000109.1 coordinate 10,364, forward strand.
CTTGATCTGCGAAAACTGGCTGGGCGTCGGCCACTGCGTGAAGTAACCCACCCTGACCGGGTCCGGCAGGTGGCCGGCGGCCAGCGCGAGCGACTCGCCGACGCAGGCGACGACCGCGACGAACAGAAACAGGCCGCGCTTCATCGGCACGGCATCATGCGGTATGCCGCCTACAGTTCAAGATTGCCCAGCGCGACGTCGATCGCGGTGATGATCTCGTCGATGTCGTCGCGCGTGCAGATCAACGCCGGGCTCAGGCACAGGGTATTGTTGTATTTCGGCAGACTGCGATTGGTGCGGCCGATCATGACGCCCTGCCTGAGGCAGTCGGCGGCGACGCCGGCCACCAGCGACTCGTCGAGCGGTTCTCGGGTTTCGCGGTCTTTCACGAGTTCGGCGCCGAGGAACAGGCCCTTGCCGCGCACCTCGCCGATGACTTCGTGCTTGTCCATCAGTTCGCGCAGCCGGTCGAGGCAGTAATCGCCCTGCCTGACAACGTTGTCGAGCAGGTTTTCGTCCTCGATGATGCGCATGTTCTCGAGCGCCGCGGCCGGGCCGCCGGCGCAGCCGCCGAAGGTCGATATGTCGCGGAAATAGTGCAGTTTGTCGCTCGGCTCGGCGAGAAACTCGTTGAACAGGTCCTCGGTCGTGACCATGACCGAGATCGCGGCGTAACCGCTGGCGACGCCCTTGGCCATCGTCACGATATCGGGCTTGACGCCGTAGTGCTGGTAGCCGAACCATTTGCCGGTGCGGCCCATACCGCAGACGACCTCGTCGAGGTGGATCAGCACGCCGTACTTCGTGCAGATTTCCTGGATTGTCTCCCAGTATCCCTCGGGCGGCACGATGACGCCGCCGCCGGCGGTAATCGGCTCGAGGCAGACCGCGCCGACGGTGTCGGGGTCCTCGGCGAGGATGACTTTCTCGAGATCTTTCGCCGCCTTGACGCCGTAATCCGGATCGTTGCCGCGCGGGTCGCGATAGGCGAGACAATGCGGCATCTCGACGAAGCCGGGCGTGAACGGGCCGTACTGGTCCTTGCGCTGCATCTGCCCGCCGGCCGACAGCGTCGTGATGGTCGTGCCGTGGTAATCGCGGTCGCGGTAGACGATCTTGTGCTTCTTGCCGTCGTTCTTCAGCGCGGCCAGCTGGCGCACCAGCTTGAAGCCCTTTTCGTTGGCCTCGGAACCCGAGTTGGCGTAGTAGACGCGGCTCATGCCCGGCATCTTGTCGACCAGCTTCTCGGCGAACTGCGCGCCCGGGATGTTGCCGGCCGAATTGGCGAAGTAGCACATCCTGGCGATCTGGTCGCGCACCGCGTCGGCGATGCTCTCGCGGCCATAGCCGACGTTGACCGTCCAGACGCCACCCGATACCGCGTCGAGGTATTCGCGGCCGTTGTGGTCCTTGACCCTGAGCCCCTTGCCCTCGACGATGACCATTGGGTCCGTGGTTTGCCACGGCTTGTGCTGGACCAGGTGGTGCCACAGGTGATTGCGGTCGCTGCCGACAATTTCGGCCAGATTTTCGGGTTTCATCGCCGTCTCCGCGCGCCGAAGCGCAGGTCGTGGATTTAGAGCCAAAGCCGCCAGGACGAAGGCTCCGGGTCGTGTCGAGCTTCGAATTGTACCAGTTAATCGCGCCAATCCAATCCACACGAATCAGGGGGACAGTTTACCTGTTTACCCGAATTCCGCACCATTTTAGGGCAGAATTACGGTAAACAGGTAAACTGTCCCCCGAATTGATTGCGGGGCGGGATTTGGGCGCGAGCGTCAGCGCTGGTCGTTGACGTGCGTGGTCCGCGGCTCGTAGTCGCGCTCGGCGTCGAAGGTTTGCCGCATCTCGGCGGCGGTCGTCTCGAGTTCGTCGTCGATGATCCGGTTGAGCAAATCGACGCGCTCGATCTGCCTGCGCTCCGGTTCCTCGAGCGCGTAGTCGACGATCCGCGGCGTGATCAGCACGACGATTTCGCTCGACGTGATGTTCTTCGAATTGTTGGCGAACAGGTTGCCGATGATCGGCAGGTCGCCGAGTCCGGGCACGCCCTCGCGGCTGTTGTTGACCTGGTGCTTGATCAGGCCGCCAAGAAACACGGTGCGGCCGTTCGGCACCAGCATCCGCGTCGACACCTGGGTGGTCGCCTTCGACGGGATGCCGTCGTCGGAGACCGAGCCCGAGCTGACCTCGGGATGAATGTCGAGCATGA
>JAHEKJ010000018.1 GCA_024638385.1 Gammaproteobacteria bacterium
TGGCCAATTATCTCAACGTGTTGACGCTCGAGACGCAGACGCTCGCGCGCGCCTGCGGCAAGAGCCACGTGCATAACCTCGAGCCGGAAGATATGGTAGCCTTGACTCTCGAGGCCGCCGCAATGGCGAAAGTCCCGCTGGCCGGCACCGACTGGATCCCGGGACAGAAATTCTGAACGAAAAGCAATAAGCCGATATAGGGGGAGCAACCGATGGCCAAAGATCTCGAAGCGATCGCGAAAACCAAGAAGATCAAGTATTTCCTCGTCAGCTGGGTCGACCTGTTCGGCGTGCTGCGCGCCAAGCTGGTGCCGGCGCGCGCGATCAAGGGCATGCAGAAAGACGGCGCCGGCTTCGCCGGTTTTGCCGCCTGGCTCGACATGACGCCGGCGCACCCGGACCTGTTCGCGATCCCGGATCCGGACAGCCTGATCCAGCTGCCGTGGAAACCCGAGATCGGCTGGGTCGCGGCCGACTTGTGGATGGACGGCAAGGAAGTCGAGGCGTCGCCGCGGGTCGCGCTCAAGCGCCAGCTCGCGAAAGCGCAAAAGAAGGGTTACCGCATGAAGACCGGCGTCGAGTGCGAGTATCACCTGATCAGCCAGGACGGCACCGAGCTCGCCGACCCGGCCGATACCCAGGCCAAGCCGTGCTATGACCAGCAGGCGCTGATGCGCCAGTATCCGGTTATCGGCGCGATTTGTGACTCGATGCTCGAGCTCGGCTGGAACCCTTACCAGAACGACCACGAGGATGCCAACGGCCAGTTCGAGATGAACTGGGACTACGACGACGCGCTGCGCACCGCCGACAAGCACGTGTTTTTCAAGTACATGGTCAAGACCATCGCAGAGGAGCACGGCCTGCGCGCGACCTTCATGCCGAAGCCGTTTACTCACCTGACCGGCAACGGTTGCCACGCGCACGTGTCGCTGTGGGACAAGGCCGGCAACAAGAACCTGTTCGCGACCGCGAAGAAGGACCCGCGCGGCCTCGGCCTGTCGTCGCTGGCCTACCAGGCGCTCGGCGGCATCATGCACAGCGCCGCGGACCTGACCGCGATCTTCAATCCGACGGTCAACAGCTACAAGCGCATCAACGCGCCGCGCACGCTGTCGGGCGCGACCTGGTCGCCGAACGCGGTCACCTACGCCGGCAACAACCGTACCCACATGATTCGCGTGCCCGAGGATGGCCGCTTCGAGCTGCGCCTGATGGATGGCGCCGCCAACCCGTACCTGCTGCAGGCCGGCGTGCTGGTGGCGATACTCGACGGCATCGACAACAAGCGCGACCCGGGCGATCCGACTCATCTGAACATGTACGAGGAAGGGCACAAGGCCCGCGGCGCGAAGAAACTGCCGCTCAACCTGCTCGACGCGCTGCGCCAGTTCGACAAGAACAAGGTGCTGCGCGCCGGTCTCGGCGACGAGCTGGTCGACGCCTACGTCAAGCTCAAGATGCAGGCCTGGAACAGCTACGCCACGCACCTGAGCTCCTGGGAGCGCGATAACACGCTCGATTGCTAGCCGCGCGGATAAAAGGGGTCAGTGTCGATCGATCCCGGACCGAAGGGGTCAGTGTCGATCGATCCCGAATCTGCTCGATGAGATCCGGGCCGGCAGTATTACGAACGTCGCACGGATCGAGGGCCGGCCGATCGATCGACACTGACCCCGTTGAAGTGACGTGATTCGCGTAATTTCCGGAATGAGCCTCAAGGCGCGGGCGAGCCTCGCCTGCGCCTACAGCGGCGTCGCCTGGGGCCTGTTCTGGATCCCGCTGCGCGGCCTCGATGCCGCCGGCGTCGACGGCGCCTGGGCGACGGTCGTGTTCTACGGCATTCCGCTGTTGCTGTTCCTGCCGTGGATTGTCCGCCACTGGCGGCGAATCCTGCGCGGCGGCTGGTCGCTGCAATGGATCGGCATCGCCACCGGGGCATCGCTGGCGTTTTACTCCAACGCGTTTCTCTACACCGAGGTCGTCCGCGGACTGGTGCTCTACTACACCACGCCGGTCTGGTCGCTGCTGCTGGCCTGGATCGTGCTGGGCGAGAAGATCACGCCGGCGCGCGCGCTCGCGATCCCGTTCGGGCTGGCCGGCATGCTGGTCATGTTCGGCATCGAATCCGGCTTTCCGTGGCCGCGCAACGTCGGCGACTGGATGGCGCTGATCGGTGCGCTCGGCTGGGCGGTCGCGGCGGTGCTGCTGCGTCGCGACGACGGCAGCCGCAGCACCGAGATTTGCGCGGTTTACTTTTTCTACGGCGTGATCACCGCGATCCTGATGGCGCTGTCGCCGATGACCGGCGATCTTGAAGTTCCCGAATGGGCGGTCGTCGTCGACATCCTGTGGTGGACGATCCCGATCGCGCTGATCATCATCCCGGGGGCTTATGCCGCCTACTGGGGCGCGCCGCACCTGAACCCGGGTGTGGTCGGACTGTTGTTCATGACCGAGCTCAGCGTCGGCGCCGTGACCGCGGCGATCTGGGCCGACGAACCCTTCGGCCTGCGCGAAATTCTCGGCATCCTGCTGATCACGATCGCCGGCCTGGCCGAGTACATCTACGCGCCGGTTCGCCGCGCGCTGCGCCGTGCCGTCGGCCTCGAGCCGCGCGACGGCATTCCGTAAGTGTCGCATTCGTGATACTTGCGGCGGCTCGCGCACCCTAAGATGCGGCCTGGTCCGATGCCGTCGGTGGACGATTACCGCCCGAATGGCCGGGGCAGGTCGAGGGCCTGTTCCGGAAACGGCAATCGGTATACTGTGTTCGTCTGACGCAATGTAACGGGAGAATCATGGACCAGCGCGAAGGCTACCGCCGATTCCTGTCGTGGCAATGCCGCCTGCGCAAGCTCAGCATGCGCGAGCTCGGCGGCCGACCGACCGGCGGCATGACCGCGGGTGTCTACTCGGTCAAGGGCGGCGAGGAACAAAGCCGCATGAATTTCCTGATCCTGCGCCGCGATCTCGAGACCCGGACGACGGAATTGCGCCACATCGTGCGCAAGACGCCCGACTCGCGCGAGTGGCTCAAGAATGGCCTGCGGCTGCTGGCCGAACGCCATTACCACGAGGAAGACCAGTTCGTCGATGAGCTGACCGCGCTGTTCGGCCTAGAGTCGTCGCTCGGCTACGCGCTGGTCAAGGCCGGCGAGTGCCGCCTGAAATTCGCCGAAAAAAGTGTCGCGTACGAGTTCGATTTCGACGTGGTCTCGCTCGACCGGGAAGATCCGCTGTTCCAGGCGACCTACTGGCACAATCACCTGTTCAACCCGGCGTTACCGGGCGAGGTGCACGTGCTGCGCTTCAGTCCGCGCCTATAGCAGGCGCCTGAAATTTTCGTAGAGCAACCGCGCGAGGCGGTTCATCTCCGGCATGCCGCGGCGCGCGTCGGCATCGAAGGCGTCGAGCGCGCCGGCACCGAGACTCGACTCGAGCGCCACGCGGTATTCCGGAACCTCGCCCCAGGCGCGCACCGTATCCTCCCGCACCTCGACGTGAAACTGCACCGCCCAGGCGTTTTGCCGATAGCGAAAAATCTGGTAGCGCGTCGTCGGCGACGAGCCGAGCAGCGTCACGTCGGTATTGAACTCGAGCCCGCGCACCTCGCAGGAATGCCACTGTACCGCCTCGATCGTCTCCGGGTAATCGCCGAACAGCGCGTCGGATCCGGCCGCCGGCGACATCTGGATATCGAGCACGCCGATTTCGGCCGGTTCGGATTTGACGACCAGCCCGCCGATGACCTCGCCGAGCAGCTGGCAACCGAGGCAAAAGCCGAGAAACGGTTTTTCCATCTCGACGACCCATTCGCGGATTCGCCGCTTCTCGTCGGCCAGCCACGGGTACTCTTCCTCCATCCAGGTATCCATCGGCCCGCCCATGCACAGCATCGCGTCGAACCCGCTCAGGTCCGCGGGAATCGTGTCACCCTCGTCGAGTTCGATCTGCAGCAGCTTGCAGCCGTCGGCTTCCATCAGGTCCTTGATGTAGCCGGGGTCCTCGATCGCGATATGCTGCAGCACGAGAATACTTTTCATCGTTCGGTCTCGTAGATGGCCAGTTCGCGCCAGTGGCGTTCGGCGTCGTGGTCGTCGATCGACGGCGTCGCCCGGATCGTCTCGATGTAATCCTCGGGAAAGCCGTGCTCGAGCGCGCCGCGCAGCACGTGCTCCTTGTACCAGTGGAACGGTTGCTGCGTGTGGTCGATGTCGATCGCGTAGTAGGTAAAGACTTCGTGGCGGCCGCCGCCCGGCGCCGCGACGCGGATGTCGCGGCGTTCGTAACCGTAACCGTGGCACTCGATCTCGTCGAGCACGAGGCGATCGTCGAGCGTTACCCGGTAGATGACGCCGTAAACCAGGTCGCCCGGTTCGCCGGTGATCTCGATATCGCACTTGCCGGATTGCCCGCGATCGTTCTTGCGCCAGCACAGGCGATGGCCGTCGAGCGTCGCGACGCAATGGAGCTCGGCGCCGGGCAGGCGTTGCAGCAGTCGCCGGCTCGACAGGTTGGAGCCGAAGGCGAAGTAGTGGAGCCGCATCGCGTGGCTGCGCCGCGGTCAGTCGAGCCCGCGCACGATCTCGAGGATCGCGGCGGCGTGGCCCTTGGCCTTGACCTTGTAGTCGGCGTGAACGAGCTCGCCGTGCTTGTCGATGACGAAGGTCGAGCGGCCGATGCCCATGTATTCGCGCCCCATGAATTTGCGCTTGCCCCAGGTGCCGTAAGCCTCGCACAGCGCGCCGTCGGTATCGGCGAGCAATTCGACGCGCAGGCCGTGCTTGGCAATGAACTTGCGGTGTTTTTCGCAGCTGTCCTTGCTGACGCCGAGCACGACGGTATCGGCGGCGGCAAATTCGTCGAGCAGCTCGGTGAATTCGTTGGCCTCGACTGTGCAGCCGGGCGTATCGTCCTTCGGGTAAAAGTACAGCACGACGTTTTGCCTGTCGCGAAACTGCGCCAGGCCGACGGGATCGCCGTCCTGGTTGACGCTGGTGAAATCGGGTGCGGGCTGGCCGGCTTCGAGCATGGTCTGAATCTCCCGGGAGTCTGGTCGAACAGTTGCGAGATGATAAAAGAGCGCGTGCGAAACATCAAAGCGGCGCGATGCCGTGGCTGGGCATGGAACCGCTGCTGCGAGGGTCGGTCTGATTCGGCATGAATCGCGCTTTGTCATCGCTGCTCGGCGGCCTGTTGCTCGGTCTCGTGTTACTCGCGCCGCCGCGCGCGCTCGCCTGGGAGCCGATCGCCAGTATGCCGACGGCGCGCTCGGAAACCGCCGCCGCCGTCTGGGGCGACTCGATCTACGTGCCGGGCGGCCTCGGCGGTACGCGCAGTTTCGAGGCTTACGATACCGGCAGCGGCCGGTGGCGCGCGCTGCCGCCGTTACCCGAGGGCCGTCACCATCCGGCGGTCGTCGCGCATGACGGCAAGATCTTCGTCTTCGGCGGCGCCGACGCCAGCTGGCGCGCGAGCGCCGCGAGCTTCGTGTTCGACATCGCAGGCAACGCCTGGCGTCGCGGCGCGGACCTGCCGGCGGTGCGCTACGCCGCGGCCGCGGTCGTGCTCGACGATCAGATTTACGTCGTTGGTGGCGACGGTCCTGGCGGTCATACGCTGCGCTACGACCCGCAACGCGATCGCTGGTCGACGCTACCGCCGACGCTGCACCGCCGCGAGCATACCGGCGCCAGCGCGCACGATGGCAAGATCCTGATTGCCGGCGGCCGCTGGTCCGGCGTCGGCGAGCTCGATTCGACGGAGATCTACGACCCGGCCGCGCATCGCTGGCGAGACGGCCCGCGCCTGCTGACGTCTCGCGGCGGTTTCGCCGTGGTCAACCACGCCGGTCGAATCTACGCCCTGGGCGGCGAGGTGATGATGTCGGGCAACGAGACGCTGACCAGCGTCGAACGATTCGACGGCGACGCCTGGGTATCGGCGCCGCCATTGCCGCGCGCGCTCCACGGACTGCCGGCCGCGAGCCACGGCGGCTATCTCTACGTGCTCGGCGGCTCGCGGCGCGCCGGCGCGATCGTCAACGACGGCGCGGCTTTCCGTTCGGATGCTTACTGACGTCTGCTGGCTGCCGGTCAGCGGCTGACCTCGCCGAGAAACTCGAGGAAGCGGCGCCACGACTTGCGGTCGGCATCCTCGCGGTAGCGATCCGAGCCGAATACGGTGAACGCATGCGGCGCGCCGCTGTAGGTGATCATTTCGTGCCTGACCTTGGCATCTTCGAGTTCGTCGGCGAGCGCGGCGAAATCCTGCATCGAGATCGCGTTGTCGGCGGTACCGTGCATCACCAGTATCTGCCCCCGGGTCGTGCCGTAATCCTGCCCGACGGGCGTCTTGAGACCGCCGTGAAAAGTCGCGAAGCCTTGCATGTCGGCGCCCGAGCGCGCCAGTTCGAGCACCGCCGCGCCGCCGAAGCAATAGCCCATCGCGATCGCATTGGCGCGCGTCGCGCCGAGCTTCGCCGCCGTGTCGAGTGCGCCGGCGAGCAACGCGCGCATCTTCGCGCGATCCTTGTAGAGTTCGCCGGTGTGCTGGCGCTTGTCGGCGACCTCGGTCGGGCGCACGCCCTTGCCGAACAGGTCGGCGGCGAACACCGCGTAGCCTTCGGCCGCGAGCATTTCGGCGCGCCTGACCTCGTAGTCGGTCAAACCGTCCCAGTCGTGGACCAGTAGCACCAGCGGCGCATTGGCTCGCGGGCTGACGTAGTAACCCTCGTAGGCGCTGCCGCCTACCTCGTAGGTGACCGGTTGGCCGCTGGCGACGGCGCCCGAGCAGATGAAAAGAAGCGCAAACATTACCTGGGTTTTCATTATCGATGTCCGGTGGCGGTTAAACCGCAGAATATACTCCCCGAACTCCCGGACTGACAATTGGTCTTAAGACCAGTTTTCGAGGACAAGCCGATGATGCGATCGACCCTGACCCTGACGATATGCCTGATGCTGCTCGGCGCGCCTGCCGCGCAGGCCGCGAAGGCCGTGCTCGCCGGCGGCTGTTTCTGGTGCATGGAGGCCGATTTCGAGAAACTCGACGGCGTCACCGACGTGGTTTCGGGCTTCACCGGCGGCAGCCATCCGGACCCGACCTACAACGGCGCCCACACGGGTCATTACGAGGCGGTCGAGATCACTTACGACCCGGCCGTGATCGACTACCAGGGACTGCTCGACCACTTCTGGGTCAATCACGATCCGTTCGACGATCGCGGCCAGTTCTGCGACAAGGGGCACGAGTACCTCGCCGCGATTTTTGTCATCGACGAGGAACAGCGCAAGCTGGCGGAAGCCTCGAAGCGCAAGGTCGTCGAACGATTCGCCGGCAAGACCGTGGTGACGCCGATTCTGCCGCTCGAGACTTTTCATCCGATCCGGGGCGACGAGTCCTACCACCAGGATTTCTACAAGAAAAATCCGCTGCGCTACAAGACTTATCGCTGGGGTTGCGGCCGCGACCGCCGACTGGCCGAAATCTGGGGCGACAGCAAGGCGCCCTAACGCCGCTTGGTTCAGGCCAATTCTCAAGTTGTCGCGCTAAGTTACTGATTTCGAGGCTGTCAACCGACTGGCCCGGCAAAACGGGTCGAAAAAACCCGAACTATTTCGCGGTTAATGCATCGAGATGGGTCTAGAATCTTCCTAACCGAGGGGTCGCCCCGGGCGTCGGCGCAGTGGCGAACGGCTGGACAATTCGCCACGCGCGGCCCGGAAAAAACGGAACGGCGACCCCCCATGGATAAAATCGAAGAGCGATAGCGAGAGTCCTACCGGGACACGAACGAACCGCGCCGCCGACCGAGCAGGCAGGACGGCGGGCGTCAGCCTCGCGCTGACGGGCGACGCCACGCGAAAAAACACTTCGCGGCGAGCCGTTTCCCCGGCCTGTGTCGAACGAAGCGCAGCTGCGACGGAGTGCAAGCGATTTCGCCGACGCTCTCGCGCGAGCAATGGGGTGACATGCGGGCATTTCTGGCCATTTTGGGGATCTTTCTGACGACGGCCAATCCGGTCGCGGTCGCGGCGGCGCAGGATCTCGAGTTTTTTCGTATCGGCACCGGCGGGGTCGCCGGAACCTACTACCCGATCGGCGGCATGATCGCCCACGCCATCAGTAATCCGCCGGGTTCGCTCCCGTGCGAATCCGGCGGCAGTTGCGGACCTCCGGGGCTACTGGTCATCGCGCAATCGGCCAACGGTTCGGTCGCCAACGTGCGCGACATCCAGCACGGGGTACTCGAATCGGGATTCGTCCAGTCGGATATCGCCTACTGGGCCTACACCGGCAGTGGCACCTTCCGCGGGCATGCGCCGTACCGCGATCTGCGCAGCATCGCCAATCTCTACCCCGAGAGCATTCATATCGTCGTGCGCCGAAATTCGGACATCCGCGGCGTGCGCGACCTCGTCGGCAAACGCGTCTCGCTCGACGAGCCCGGTTCGGGCACCTTGATCGACGCCAGGCTGGTGCTCGGCATGTACGGCATTTCGACGGACGATATCGATGCCGAGTACATGAAGCCCGACCTCGCGATCGAGCGCATCAAGCGCAATCAGCTCGACGCGTTTTTCTTTGTCGCCGGCTACCCGGCGCGGGCGGTTTCGGAACTGGCCAGCGATACCCGGGTCCGACTGCTGCCGATCGACGGTCCGGCAGCGGAACGGCTGACGGCTCGCTACCGCTTCTTCGCGCGCGATCATATTCCCGAGGGCATTTATCCGGGGATACCGCGCGTCGCGACGATCAGCGTCGGCGCGCAGTGGCTGGTGTCGGCGGCGGTCGACCCCGAGCTGGTGTACTCGATCACGCGTGCGCTGTGGAATCGCAACTCGCGGCGCCTGCTCGACAACGGCCACGCCAAGGGCAGGGCGATCACCCTCGAGTCCGCGCTCGACGGGATCGCCGTGCCGCTGCATCCCGGCGCGCAGCGCTTTTACCGTGAAATCGGGCTGCTCGATGACTAGGCGAAGCGGCAATGCGATGCGCCGTTCGCGGAGGCCGGCGTGGTAAGCCTGCGCAACCACAAGCTGCTGGCACGGCCGATCATTTCGGTTGCCCTCGTCGCGCTGCTGCTGGTCACGACGCTGGGCGTCATCGTCTACGTGCAGAAGACCCTGCTCGACATCGAGGAAGCCTTGCCGATCACGCTGTCGAAACAGGAGCGCGACATCCGCGAGCTGGTCAACGAAATGGGCCGGCTGGTCAACAGCATCGAATTCGCGCGCGCGAGTCAGTCGCCGGTCCAGGTTCGTATCGTGTTTCGGCAGACCGGCGAAATCGAAAAGAACCTGGTTGCCGTTCGCGACAATCACCGCTTCAACGACGTGCTCGGCGTATCGACGATTCACGCGATTCTCAACCCGGCGATCTACGACATTCGCAACTGGCTGTCGCAAGGCATTTACAACTTCGAGCCGACCTCGGCGCAAACCCTGAAAATGGTCGAGCTGCGCGCCAAGCAGGCCTACGACGAGGCCGAAAGCCTGCTGTCCAAGGTCGGCAAGACCGCGACCGACGTGCTGACCGCGCAGGCCGGCCGGATCGAGGATTTCCGCGCCGTCATGATCATGACGCTGTTCGCGCTGACGCTGATGACGGTCGGGCTCGTGATGCTCGGCTTCCGCCTGCAACGCATCGTGCTGGCGCTGCGCGAGAGCGAGGAAAAGATCCGCTACCGCGCGAACTACGACGGGTTGACGCACCTGCCCAATCGCACCAACTTCATCGAGCACCTGACCGAGTCGATTTCGCGCGGCCGCCGATTTCCGGGCAAGACGGCCTTGCTGTTCATCGACCTCGATCGCTTCAAGACCGTCAACGACACGCTCGGCCATGACATCGGCGACGAATTGATCAGGCAGGTTGCGGTCCGTATCTGCAAGGCCGTGCGCGAAACCGACGTCGTCTCCCGTCTCGGCGGCGACGAGTTCACGGTGTTGCTGCCGGACCTGCACGACGAACTGCACGCGTCGGTCGTCGCCAAGGCGATACTCGCGCGCCTGTCCGAACCGTTCATTCTCGACGGCCACGAAATTTACTCGAGCGCCAGCATCGGCATCACGATCAGTCCGCAGGACGGCGAGCAGGCGCCGACGCTGCTGAAAAACGCCGACATGGCGATGTACGAGGCCAAGTACCAGGGTCGCAATACGTTTCGCTACTTCACGTCGCAAATGACCGACCGCGCGCGCCATTTCCTGAGGCTCGACAAGGAAATGCGCCAGGCGCTGGCGCAGGACGAGTTGCAGGTCCGATTTCAACCGATCTACGAGCTGGCCGGCCGCCGGATGGTCGGTGTCGAGGCGCTGCTGCGCTGGCAACACCCGACCAAGGGGCTGATACTGCCCGCGGATTTCATCGACGTCGCCGAGGAAACCGGGCTGATCGAGGATATCGGTCTGTGGGTGCTCAGGCGCGCCTGTTCGGACGCGATGAGCTGGCTCGACGGCGACGTACCGGATCAGTTTTACCTCGCGGTCAACATCTCGATGCGCCAGTTCAAGGGCGGTTTCGACCGCAGTCAGTTGAGCCTGGTTCTCGCCGAGACCGGCTTCCCGGCGCGCAACCTGGTGCTCGAGATCACCGAGTCGCTATTGATGGAGAACGACCGGCGTATCCGCAATGTACTCGCCGAGCTTCGCGACATGGGCGTGCGGCTCGCGGTCGACGATTTCGGCACCGGCTATTCGGCGTTGTCCTACCTGCGTGACTTCCCGGTCAATACGCTGAAAATCGACCGCTCCTTCGTGCACGAACTGGCCTCCAACCGCAGCGACCGGCGCCTGGTCGAGGCCATCATCACGATGGCCCACGGACTCGACCTGGTCACGATCGCCGAGGGCGTCGAAACCTCGGCCCAGGGCGTTATCCTCGCCGATCTGCATTGCGACATGGTGCAGGGGAATTACTACAGCGAGCCGCTCGACGCGAGCGACGTGAGCGCGCTGGTGCGCGCCGGCTCGCGGCTGCTGCGGGCGGTGCCGGACGCCTAGCCCGCCCCTCTGCGGCGGCGTGGTTTGCGCGCCTCGGGCAGCGGAGTAATATAACCGGATCTCGAGCCACAGGATCTCACGATGGGTTGCCAGTATTTCGATCCGTGCGCCGGCGGCGCCGACAGCTTTACGATCGCGATTCCCAGGTACACCTTCGGTCGCGGCTGTCTCGCCGAGGCCGGCACGCGCGCGAGCGCGCTCGGCATGACGCGCGTCGGCCTGTTCACCGACCCGCATTTGCGCGACAGCGCCTACGTCGCGAGCGTCATCGAGGCCCTGGGGCAGGCCGGGCTGGACGTCGCGGTATTCGACGAGATCACGATCGAGGCCGACGACGCCAGCGTCGAGCGCGGCGCGCGCTTCGTCGCCGACGGCAATTTCGATGGCGTGGTCTCGGTCGGCGGCGGCTCGGTCATCGATACGGCCAAGGCGTCGATGCTCTATGGCCTGCATCCGGTCGAGGATTTCCTCGACTATTTCGCGCCGCCGCTCGGCGGCGGCAAGCCGATGCCGAACCGGTTGCTGCCGCATCTCGCCTGTCCGACGACGTCGGGCACCGGCTCGGAATGCACGTCGATCTCGGTATTGCGCATCACCGAACTCGAGACCAAGTTCGTGCTCGCCAACCCGGTGCTGCTGGCGCACGAAGCGCTGGTAGATCCGGCCTGTTGCGACACGCTGCCGCCGAGGATCGTCGCGTCGACCGGGTTCGACCTGCTGTGCCACGCGCTCGAATGCTACACGGCGAAGGCTTATACGCGCTGGGAGCGGCAGCCCGACCCGCGCAAGCGGCCGCTGATCCAGGGCGCCAACCCGTGGAGCGACCTGCCGGCGGCGCGCGCACTCGAGATCGTCGGTCAATATCTCGAGCGCGGGGTCGCCGACGCCGCCGACCACGAGGCGCGCGACCAGCTGATGTGGGGCGCGTCGCTCGCCGGCATGGCCTTCGGCAATACCGGCACCCACCTCGGGCACGCGCTATCCTATGGCGTGACCCACCTGATGCGCAATATTACGACCGACGATTACCCGGTCGCGGCGCCGTTCATCCCGCACGGCATCAGCGTGATCCTGTCGGCGCCGGCGATTTTCCGCTACACCGCCGAGGCGGCGCCCGAGCGCCACTACGAGGCGGCTCGATTCCTCGCCTGCGATCTCGCTGACGCGACGCCGGCCGACGCCGGCGAGGCGCTGGCCACGCGGCTCATCGGGTTGATGCGTAAAACCGGAGTGCCTGTCGGGCTGCAAGCCGTCGGCTTTGCTCCGGCAGACGTGCCGGCGCTGGCGGCGTCGTCGGCGCGACAGGTGCGCGCGATAAACAACGCGCCGCGCGAAACCAGCCGGGACGATATCGAGAACATCTACGCGGCGGCGATGAGTTATTGAGCGATTCCCGCGATTGCGCCAGCAACGGCGCGAGGAACACGAAGCAGGCGATCAGGAACAGGACGCCGCCGGCGAGGCCGAGCGGGTCGCCGGCGCGGAGACTCGTCGCGATGAAGCACATCGCGGACACGACAAAAAGGACCCAGCCGCATAACTGGAAGCGGGTTTGACAGTGCTCGTTCATCGGCGCGTCCCGGCAGTTTCAACCTTCGAATAGTAATTGTTTATCTATTTCGCGGTAAATCGATATTTATTTGATCAAATAGATTATTTTCATTTATGAATCGGTCGGGACGTCGAATCCTGCCGATCGGCGAATGCCGCGTTACAACGGCCGGTGCGGATGTTAGCATCGCGCATTCGACGCCGCCGGGGGCGACCGGGAAGCGCCGCGCCGATCGGGTCCCGCGCCACGACCGATATCCAGGAGAGAGTCGATGTTCGAGCCCGATCTGATGCAGCAAATCCGCGACCGGTTTTGTCACGTCGACCACTGCCCGTTCCAGGGCGCGCGGATCTTTTTCGAGAACGCCGGCGGCTCGCTGACGCTGAAATCGGTGGTCGAGGTCAATACCGAACTCGCCGGCCTGCCCGATAACCAGGGCCGCGACAACCCGGCCTCGCGCGAACTGGCGCGCATCATCGACGCGGGACGGCACGACATGCGGTTGTTCCTCGGCGTCGCCGACGGCCCGGTGTTCACCGGCGAGAGCGGCACCGAGCTGCTGTTCCGGCTCGTGCGCGCGGCCGCGCTCGGCACGCCGTCCGGCGGCAACCTCGTCGGCAGCACGCTCGAACATCCGGCGACCGCGAGCGCGGGCAAACGCTGGGCCGCGATCGCGGGCAAGGAGTATCGAGCAGTGAAGCACGACGATGCCAGCGCGACGGTCAGCGCGCAGGACTACGCGGCAGCGGTCGATAGCGACACCCGCGTCGCGACGATCATCCACACCAGCCCGGTCACCGGCATGGCGGTCGATGTCGAATCGATCGTGCGCGCGATCCGCGCTCGGTCGCCGGATTGCATCGTTATCCTCGACGGCATTCAACATGCCGCGCACGGCGGTCTCGATGTCGATGCCTACGATATCGATGGCTATGCGGTGTCGGCTTACAAGGTGTTTTCGCGCCACAACTACGGTTTCGCCTGGGTATCGCCGCGGCTTGCGACCCTGCCGCACGATCACCTCGACGGCATGCCGGCGGATTTCTGGGAGCTCGGCACGCGCGACACCTCGGCGTTCGCCTGCACCAGTCAGGTGGTCGAGTATTTCGACTGGCTCGGTTCGCATTTCACCGATGCCACCGACCGGCGCGCGCGCATCGTCGCCGCCGGCGCCGCGATCCACGCGCACGAGCGCGACCTGATTGCGCTGATGATCGACGGCGACGGCGCCCGGCGCGGGCTGCGCGACCTGCCGGAGGTAACACTGATCGGCGGGCCCGACAACCCGGCCCGCGAGGGCCTGGTATCGATCGTCGTCGCCGGCCGGCCGTGCGCCGGGGTCGTCGGCGAACTCAACCGCCGCGGCGTTCGCACCCACGTGCGCAAGGCCGACTATTTCTCGGGCAATATCCTCGAGCCGCTGGGATTGCCGACCTGCATCCGCGTGTCGCTCGGTCATTACAATACCGCCGAGGAGGTCCTGACCTTCCTGCGCGAGTTCGAATCGATCATCGCCGCGCCGCGCGCCGCCGCGAGCGGCGGCGCCTGACCCGCCGGTGCCTGACCGATAATTTTTGTTCAGATCAAAAACGATGCATGATGACGGGCGGCAAGGTGGTTTTGGTCAGATCAAAAACTGGTGATGCTTGAACAATCGGCACAGCGAGACAACGGTTCGCTCGCCCCGGAGCGCAGCGACGAGTTCCGTCCACTGCAGGTGATCGGCGCCGGACCGGCCGGGATCGGCCTGGTGCTGGCGCTGTGCAATCGCGTCGCCGCCGCCGGTTCGAGCCGCGGCGCCGAGCGGGAACTGCTCGAATCGCTCGTCGTTTTCGAAGCCGGTGACCGGCCCGGCGGCACCATGGACCGTTACCGCGTCAACGCCAACACGAGTTCGCACGACGTCGTCCAGGGCATCGCCGACGGGACCCCGTTCGTCGCCGTGCGTGACGCTTACCTCGCGCATCCCGATACGCAGGACGAATTGATCCCGTTGCCGCGCATCGGCGAGTTGATGGTCGACCCGCTGGCGCGCGCGCTGGCCGATTTTCTCGGCCCGCGGCTGCGCTGCGGCGTCGAAGTCGCGCGCATCGAGATCACGCCGCACGGCTTTACCAGTTTCGACGCGGACGGCGATGCGCTCGCGACGAGCCGCAACCTGTTGCTGTGCTGCGGCGCGCGCGACGAACCGCTGCCGGCGCTCTTGCCCTACCGCGACCGCTGGGAAGGCTCGGCGCGGTTCCTGATGCGCGATTCGCTCGACGATCTGCCCGCGGGCGACGGCCCGGTGGTCATCGTCGGCGCGTCGCACAGCGCGTTTTCCTGCGCCTGGCGCCTGCTGTACGACCCGTTGTTCGCCGATTTTGCCGCCGGCCGCGATATCCTGCTGCTGCAGCGGCGCGCGCGCATCAAGCTGCGCGGTACGCCCGAATTCGCCGCCGCGCACGGAATCGCCTACGACCCCGTCGACGACGTCTGCCCGGACAGCGGGCTGGTGTTTCGTAACGGCGGCTTGCGCAAGGACGCGAAGCAGCTCTACCTGGATATCCGCGATGGCCGCGAAAACCGGGTCAGGCTCGAGCAGATCGGCGATATCGCCGACTGCGGCGAAACCTTCGCGCGGGCGGGGCTGATCCTGCAGGCGACCAACTTCGCACCGCGGCTGCCGCGCGTCGAGCGCGACGGCGTCGCGCTCACCCTCGGCCGGCCGACGCGGGACGGCGAGCTGCACGATCTCGAAGCCGATCGAATCGTGCCCGGACTCTACGGCATGGGACTCGGGTTGAATATCCTGCCGGGCGGCGCGCCGCGCGGCGAGCCGAGCTTCGACGGCGGCATACACGGCTTCCAGTCGTACCCGCTCGCGGTCGCGCCGAGAATCGTCGATCGCCTGGTTGCCACGCTGGAGGGGAAAATTGGCCGTGAAAACTGAAGTCCGCGCGGTAGTCATCGGCGGCGGCCTGATCGGCTGCTCGATTCTCTATCATCTGACCAAACTCGGCTGGACCGACGTCGTGCTGCTCGAGCGCGACGAGCTGACCTCGGGCTCGACCTGGCACGCGGCCGCCGGCATCCACGGCCTGCACGATCACAACAACATCTCGCGCCTGCAGTACTACACGATGCAGCTCTACGCCGAGCTCGAGCGGGAGACCGGGCAGGGCTGCGGCATCTTCCAGCCCGGCGCGCTCTACCTCGCGCAGACCCGCGAACGCGAGCATCAGCTGCGCATCCAGGCGGCGAAAGCGAAATACTTCGGCGTCGATTTCCACGAACTCGATCGCGACGAGGCCGAGCGCATGCATCCGCTGGCCGATTTCGACGGCATTCGCTGCATCATGCTCGAGCCCGACGCCGGCAACGTCGACCCGTCGGGCGTGACCCATGCCTACGCCCGGGGCGCGCGGGCGCGCGGCGCCGAGGTGCATCGTTTCACGCCGGTCGTCGCGACCCGGCCGCGCGCCGACGGCAGCTGGGACGTCGACACGCCGAACGCGACGATCCACGCGCAGGTCGTCGTCAACGCGGCGGGACTGTGGGCGCGCGAGGTCGCCGCGCTGGCCGGTATCAGGCTGCCGCTGATGCCGCTCGAACACCAGTATCTCGTCACCGAAACGATCCCCGAGATCGAGGCCCTCGGCCGGCGCCTGCCGCTGATCGCCGATCGCGACGGCGAGTACTACCTGCGCCAGGAAGGGCTCGGCCTGCTGGTCGGCGCCTACGAGAAAGACGGCCGCTACTGGGCCGAGGAAGGCACGCCGCTCGACTTCGGCCACGACCTGCTCGCCGAAGATCTCGAGCGCATCGAGGACAACCTGCTGCGCGCGTTTACCCGCGTGCCGGTGCTCGCCGAGGCCGGCGTCAAGCGAGTGATCAACGGGCCGATGATCTGGTCGCCCGATTCGTCGGCGCTGATCGGCCCGGTCCCCGAGCTGCGCAACTATTATTGCTGCTGCGGCGTCATCCCGGGGTTTTCGCAATCGGGCGGGCTCGGCCTGACGCTGGCGCAGTGGATCGTCGAAGGCGAGCCGAAGATGGACCTGTTCGCGTGGGACGTCGCGCGTTTCGGCGAATGGGCCGACGCCGCGTTCACCCGGGCAAGGACGCTCGACCAGTACGCGCATCGCTTCAAGATTCATTTTCCGTACGAGGAGCGCGCCGCCGGACGGCCGCTAAAGACGCGCCCGGCTTACGCGCGGCAGCAGGAGCTCGGCGCCGTGTTCGGACTGAGCTACGGCTACGAGCACCCGCTGTGGTACGCCCCCGAAGGCGTCGAGCCGGTCGAAACCTATGGCTTCGAGCGGCAGAACTGCTTCGAACCGGTGGCGCGGGAATGCCGTGCGCTGCGCGATGCGGCCGGCATCATCGATATTTCCAATTTCGCCAAGTACCGAATCCGCGGCGCCGGCGCGCACGCTTACCTCGAGCGCCTGGTCGCGAACCGGGTGCCGACCGAATCCGGGCGCTCGTGCCTGACGCCGTTGCTCGGTCTGCGCGGCGGCATCGCCGGCGATTTCACGATCACGAAGCTCGCCGACGAGGATTTCCTGATGATCGGCTCGGGTATCGCCGAGCGCTACCACCGGCGTTTCTTCGCGCTGCCCGAGCGGGCCGCAAGCGCTCGCTTCGAGAGCTTCAGCGAGACATGGGCCGGGTTCAACGTCGCCGGACCGAAGGCGCGCGCGCTGCTTTCCGGACTGACCGACGCCGACCTGTCGAGCGAAGCCTTCCCGTTCATGCGCAACCGTCGCATCGAGGTCGCCGGCATCGACGCGGTTGCGCTGCGGGTCTCGTTCAGCGGCGACCTCGGCTGGGAAATCTACGTCCCGGTCGAACGTCAACTCGAGCTGCTGGACGCGCTGCTCGCCGCGGGCGCCGCGCACGGCGCGCGCCTCGTCGGCAGCCGCGCGCTGTTGTCGCTGCGCGTCGAGAAGGGTTACGGCAGCTGGGGCCGCGAATATTCGCCCGAGTACTGGCCGCAGGAAGTCGGCCTCGACCGCCTGATCAAGCTCGACAAGGGCGAGTTCATCGGCCGTGAAGCCTATCTTGCGATCAAGGACCAGCCACCGCGGGAAAAGCTTTCGATCGTGCGCCTCGATACCGACGATGCCGACGCGGTCGGCGGCGAACCGGTGTTTCTGACCGACGGCACGCCGGTCGGCCGCGTCAGTTCGGGCGCCTGGGGCCATGGCGTCGGCGCGTCGATTGCGCTATGTTTCATCAAGGCCGCGCACGCGGCGCCGGGCACCCGCGTCGACGTCGCGATCCTGGGCCAGCCCCACGCCGGCGTCGTACTCGAACACCCGCCGTTCGATCCGGGCGGCAGCCGACTGAGGAGCTGACATGGCGAGCAACCCGCACTCGATCCCGAATCCGAAGATCGATCCGGCGCGACAGCGTTCGGCGCGCCGCCCGGACAATACGCCCGACGACAACGATCGCCTCGAGATCGGCCCGACGCCGCTGGCCTACGCCGAATGGCAAGCCGCCGGCCTCGAGTGTCCCGACCTGCCGCGCATGCGCCGGTACCGACTCGATCGAATCGTCGCCGGCCTCGCCGCGCGCGATCTCGACGCGGTGCTGCTGTTCGACCCGCTGTCGATTCGCTATGCGACCGACACCACGCATATGCAGCTGTGGAACTCGCACAACCCGTTTCGCGCCTGCCTCGTGACCGCCGACGGCCACATGGTCCTGTGGGAGTACGGCGGCTACGAGTACCTGTCGGCCTACAACCCGCTGGTGCGCGAGGTCCGTTTCGGCGCGTCGTTTTTCTACTTCGCCACCGGCCAGCGCACCGAGGAAAAAGCCGAAGCCTTCGTCGCGCAGGTCGTCGACGTGCTGCGGCAGCGCGTCGGCAACGGCCGGCGCGTCGCGGTCGACAAGATCCAGATCGCCGGATTGCGCGCGCTCGACGCGGCCGGCGTCGAGGTCATGGACGGCGAGGAATTGATGGAGCGCACGCGCGCGATCAAGGGGCCCGACGAGATCCTCGCGATGCGCTGCGCGTTGCACGCCTGCGAGCAGGCGATTGCCGAGATGCGCGCGCTGACCGAACCCGGCATGACCGAGAACGACGTCTGGGCGGAGCTGCACAAAGCCAACATCCGCCGCGGCGGCGAGTGGATCGAGACCCGTATCCTGTCGTCCGGCCCGCGCACCAATCCGTGGTTCCAGGAATGCGGCCCGCGGGTGATCGGCAACGACGAGATCCTCGCCTTCGACACCGACCTGATCGGCTGTTACGGCATGTGCACCGACATTTCCCGCAGCTGGTTCATCGGCGACGGCACGCCGACGGCGCGGCAGAAGTCGCTGCATGCGATTGCCCTCGAACACATCATGACCAACGCCGATATCGTCAGGCCGGGCGTGGCGTTTCGCGAGCTGACCGAGCAGGGCCATCACTTGCCGGAAAAATTCATCCCGCAACGTTACGGCTCGAAATTCCACGGCGTCGGCCTGTGCGACGAATGGCCGGCGATCAAGTACCCGGTCGACTGGGACGAGCGCGGCTACGACGGCGAACTCGAAGCCGGCATGATGCTCTGCGTCGAGGCCTACATCGGCGAGGTCGGTGGCGCGGACGGCATCAAGCTCGAGGACCAGCTGCTGGTCACCGACGACGGTTACGAGAACCTGACGCGTTGCCCGTTCGATCCGCTGCTGTCGATCTGAGGCGATGGCGCGCGGCCATTTCCCGCGCGACTGTCGATCCCGTAAAATGGCCCGGTCGTAAAGGTCGCGAAATCCCGGAAATTTGCGCATGAACATCCTGTTTATCACCGCCGACCAGTGGCGCGGCGAATGTCTTTCGATCCTCGGGCATCCGCACGCCGAAACGCCGAACCTCGACGCGCTCGCGCGCGATGGCCTGCTGTTTGCGCAGCAATTTGCGCAGGCCACGCCGTGCGCGCCGAGCCGCAGCTCGATGCATACCGGGCTTTACCTGCAGAATCACCGCTGCGTCGTCAACGGCGCGCCGCTGGACTCGCGCTTCACCAACTGGGCCCTCGAGGTCGGCAAGGCCGGCTATGCGCCGTCGCTGTTCGGCTATACCGACTCGGCGATCGACCCGCGCGGACTCGATTCCGGCGACCCGCGCCTGCGACACTACAGCGAGCCGCTGCCCGGCATCGAGACCTACACGCCGATGGTCGACGAAGTCTCGGCCGAGTGGGTCGAATACCTGCGCGACAAGGGATATCCGTTGCCGGACCGGCCGTGGAGCCTGTACGCGCAAACCGTGCCGGGGACCGACTGGGCCGATGGCGGCGACGCCGTGTTGCCGCTCGCGATCGCCGCCGAGGACCACGAGACCCATTACATGGTCGATCGCTGTATCGACTGGATCGGCGCCCGGCAGGGATCGTGGATAACGCATCTGTCGCTGCTGCGACCGCACCCGCCGTTCGCCGCGCCGGAACCCTATAACCGCCTTTACGATCCGCGGCAAATGACGGCCCCGAAGCGCCGCGAAGCGGCCGTCGACGAGGCGCGCCAGCACCCGCTGCTCGACTATTACATCAACCACAGCCGTTACCGCGCGCCCGACAATACCCGGCAGACGCAGCAGGATATGGCCAATTACTTCGGCCTGATGCGCGAAGTCGACGACAATCTCGGCCGGCTGTTCGAGGCGATCAAGGCGCGCGGCGAGTGGGATTCGACGCTGATCGTCTTCACCTCCGATCATGGCGAGCAGCTCGGCGATCACTGGCTGATGTCGAAGCTCGGCTACTTCGACGAGTCTTACCACGTGCCGCTGATCATCCGCGACCCGCGGCCCGCGGCCGACGCGAGCCGCGGCCAGCAAATCGATGCCTTCACCGAGAGCGTCGACCTGATGCCGACGCTGCTCGACTGGCTCGGGCTCGAGATTCCGAGCCAGTGCGACGGTTTCTCGCTCAAGCCCGCGCTCGAGACCGGCCAATTGCCGGCCGGCTGGCGCGACTCGGTGTTTTGGGAATACGATTTCCGCAACGTGCGCGACGACGCCATCGAACGTCATCTCGGCATCACGCTGCACCAGTGCAACCTGTCGGTGCTGCGCGACCGGCGCTACAAGTACGTGCATTTCGGCGCGTTGCCGCCGCTGTTCTTCGACCTCGAGCGCGACCCCGGCGAGTTCGACAACCAGGCCGACAACCCGGATTACCGGGCCCGGGTGCTCGAATACGCGCAAAAGATGCTGTCGCTGAAGATGAACCACGCCGAACGCGGCCTGACCGAGACCATGCTCGGCGAGGGCGGCGCGGTGACGCGCCGCGCGCCGCTGCGCAAGCTGGCGTCGTGAGCCGGGCGACCGACGCGGCGCAGCCGCAGCCGTTGCCGGCCGATCATCCCGGCCTGTGGCGTGCCGCCGAGCGCGATCGCGAGAGCTTTTGTGTCGACCTGCAGGCGCGTCACCTCGACGCGCTCGAGCGCGCGCTGCGCGCGGTGCAGGCGCGAACCGATGACCCCGAAGCGATCACGCGTGCCGACTTCGATCTCGGCGCGATCGAGGCCGACGTCGCGCGCTGGCGCGACGAGGTCATGCGCGGCAGCGGTCTGGTGATCCTGCGCGGGCTGTCGCCCGAGCGCTTCAGCCGCGACGAACTCGGCATGATCCACTTCGGTCTCGGCACGCATTTCGGCACGGCGATGTCGCAAAGCGTCATGGGCGATCGGCTCGGCCACGTGATCGACGTCGGCGGCAAGGACCCCAAGGAGCGCGCCTACCGCAACAGCGCCGAACTCGACATGCATACGGATGCCTGCGACGTCGTCGCGATGCTTTGCCTGCAGAGCGCGCGCGAGGGCGGCATCAGCGGTTACGTCAGCGCGCTGGCGATCTACAACGAGATCCTCGCGCGCGCGCCCGCGGCGATGCCGATCCTGATGCGGGGTTTCCATTACCACCGTTTCGGCGAGGAGGCCCCCGGCGAGGCGCCGGTTACCGAGGAGCGGATCCCGGTGTTCAGCTTTCACGCCGGTGAGCTATCGGTCAACTACCTGCGCTCGTACATCGAGATGGCCGCCGAGGAGCTGGCGCGGCCGCTGTCTTGCGATGAAGTCGCGGCGCTCGACCGGGTCGACGAGATCGCGCTCGACAAGCGTTTCGCGCTGTGTTTCCTGACGCGGCCGGGCGAGGCGGTATGGTTCAACAACCTGACGGTTCTGCACAATCGCACGGCCTTCGAGGATGCCGACGACCCCGCGCTGAAACGCCATTTCCTGCGCCTGTGGCTGGTCGCGCACGACCCGCGGCCGGCCGACCCGCGGCTGCGCATCTACGAAGGCAAGGGGATCGCGCCGCAGCCGGGGCGCTCGACCTACTTCAGTCGCGAACTCGGCTTCAGCCGTTTCGAAGACGATGACGGGCGCATGTAAACCGCGCCGGCGGTTCAGCCGTCGAGACCCTTGCGCACCGTTGCAATGACCTCGTTGCCGTCGCCGACGTATTCCAGGTCGTCGAAACTCGACAGGCGCGCGACCGCGATGCCGCGGCCGTGCGGATCGAAGGCGCGGTCCGGATCGAAGTCCATGTAGGGAGTCCAGTCGAATCCCTGGCCCTGATCGCGGATGCGGATTTGCACGGTCTCGTCGGCGACCTGGAATTCGAGTTCTATGAAACAACCGCGATGTTCGGCGGAGTTCAGCCGGCGCTCGACCTCGATTTGCCACATGCCGCGGCGCATCAGGCTGCTCTTTTCCTCGTAGCCGATCTTGAGGTTGCCGTGTTCGAGCGCGTTGATCAGCAGCTCGGAAATGCCGGTGACGACGCGGTGCGGCTCCGGGCACAGGTGCGCGACCTGCGACGCGACCAGGTTGCACTCGCGCAGATTGTGGATACGGAAGCGGCCGAAGGTCATCAGGTCGAATATCCGACGGCCTTCGCGCAGGGATTCGCGCAGCGACTTCATGTGCAGGCTGTCGTTGACCGCGCTGCGGACGACGGTCTTGAGCACGTCGCCGTCGTAGGGCTTGGTCAGGTAGTAGTATGCGCCGGCCTTGAGGCCGGCGATGATGTCGCGATTTTCGGCCTTGGCGGTCTGCATGACGACCGGGACCTGCTCGAGCGCGTCGTGCGCCTTGATGTTGGCGAGCACCTCCATGCCGTCCATGCCCGGCATCATGCGGTCGAGGATGATGGCGTCGAAGCGGGTCGGGCTGGTCTCGAGCAACGACCAGGCTTCCTTGCCGTTGCTCGCGGTGACGAGTTCGTAGGCGTCGTTTTCGAGGTGCGCGCAGACGATGTCGAGGTTGATCGGCTCGTCGTCGACGATCAGTAGCGTGGCGCTGGTCTGGTCCAAATCCGGTATCTCCATGCTTCACGTTTCGGTGAAGCCCCCTTGGCACGGCTAGCTTAGCTTCCGGCTTTTTCGCGCTCGGTGACCCAGGTCTGATTTCGCGATAAAAAGCGGCCCGCAAGCTCGGGCGTTTTACAATTATAGACAACTAATTTGATGTATGACCCTAGTATGCTTACGCAATCCCGGGCGAAGCGGATTACAGACAATAAATAGAGACAGAGTCGTCGCGCGCAAGCTCGCCGCTTTGAATGCCGGGCCGCGAAGCCGGCAAGCAGGATGCTGGCGCCGATGCACCAAAATTGTGCACGCGCGGGCTAATCTGACATCGTCGCGGTTTCGGAGTATCTTGCCGCTGTTTCGCGAGCGGGAGATAGTGATGAAAATGGTTTCAGCGATTATCAAGCCGTTCCGGCTCGATGATGTTCGTATGGCGCTGTCCGACCTCGGCGTCAAGGGCCTGACCGTGTACGAGGTCAAGGGCTTCGGCCGGCAAAAGGGGCATACCGAACTCTACCGCGGCGCCGAGTACGTGGTCGATTACATTCCCAAGGTCAAGATCGAGATTGCGCTCGAGGACGACCAGGTCGACGCCGTGATCGACGCGATCGTCGAATCGGCCAAGACCGGCAAGATCGGCGACGGCAAGATTTTCGTCACGCCGGTCGAAAACGTCATTCGCGTGCGCACCGGCGAGACCGGCGCGAGCGCGTTGTAAGGGGGTGGTGATGAAAAAATCAGCCTTGTTGACAAGCGCGCTGCTGCCGCTGCTGAGTTTTCCGGTCGTCGCCGAGGATGGCCTCAACGGCGCCGATACGGCCTGGATCCTGACCTCGACCGCGCTGGTGCTGTTCATGACCCTGCCCGGGCTCGCGCTGTTCTACGGCGGCCTCGTGCGCACGAAGAACGTGTTGTCGGTACTGATGCAATGCTTCGCGATCACCTGTGTCGCGACGATCCTGTGGGTCGTCGTCGGCTACAGCATCGCCTTCGGTGACGGCGGTGCCGGCAACGCGGTCTGGGGCGGACTCGACCGCGCCTTTCTCGCCGGCATGACGCGCGACGCGCTCGCGGGCACGATCCCCGAGACCCTGTTCAGCATGTTTCAGCTGACGTTTGCGATCATCACGCCGGCGCTGATCGTCGGCGGTTTCGCCGAGCGCATGCGTTTTTCGGCGATTTTGCTGTTCACCGTGCTGTGGCTGCTGCTGGTCTACCTGCCGATCTGCCACTGGGTCTGGGGCGGCGGCTGGCTCGGCGAAATGGGCCTGCTCGATTTTGCCGGTGGCACCGTCGTCCACATCACCGCCGGCGTCGCCGCGATCGTGACTGCGATGGTCATCGGCAATCGCCGCGGCTTTCCGCGCACGGCGATGATGCCGCACAACATGACCATGTCGATCACCGGCGCCGGCATGCTCTGGGTCGGCTGGTTTGGCTTCAACGCCGGCAGCGCGCTCGCCGCCGGCAGCGACGCCGGCATGGCGATGCTGGTCACGCACATCAGCGCGGCGATGGGCGCGTTCACGTGGATGATGATCGAGTGGTGGCGTTACGGCAAACCGTCGGCGCTCGGCGCGGTCACCGGCATGGTCGCCGGCCTCGGCACGATCACGCCTGCATCGGGCTTCGTCGGTCCGGGCGCGGCGCTCGTGATCGGATTCCTCGCCGGCAGCATCTGCTACTTCGCGACCGTCTACATCAAGCAGGGTCTGCGGATCGACGACTCGCTCGACGTGTTCCCGGTGCACGGCGTCGGCGGCATGCTCGGCACCATGTCGGCCGGCATTTTCGTCGCCGCCGGGCTCGGCGGCGCCGGGCTCGCCGACGGCATGACGATCGGCAGCCAGCTCGGCGTGCAGGCGATCGGCGTGATCGCGACGGTCGGCTGGACCGCCTTCGCGACCTTCGTGATCCTCAAGGTCGTCGGCCTGATCGTCGCGCTACGCGTCGACGAGGAAGACGAAACCGTCGGCCTCGACCTGCGCTCGCACGAAGAATCCGGCTACAACTTCTAACCAGATAGGGGGACAGTATACCTAATTACCCTAATTTAGTTTCATCTAGCAACTGAATTGAGGTAATTAGGTATACTGTCCCCCTAATTCGGGCGGGCCTTTAGTCGTTGCGGGTGAAGACGAGGGGAAATTCTGCGGTGTCTAGCGGGTCGCCGGGCGCGAGTTTGTCGGCGAGTCCCGGGAACGGCGGCGAGATTTCACCCGAGCGGGTCGCATAAACCGCGTCGTCACCGAGCCAGCGCGCGGCGAAGCCGCGCCGCCGGGTCGGCGAACGGTTCGGCGGCGCGCCGTGCACGGTCAGGAAGTGAAACGCGATTGCATCGCCGGGATCGAGATCCCAGCTGCGGATGTCGTAGTCGTCGCGCCGCGCGTCGATATCGGGCATGGACTCCAGTCGCGGGTCGTCGTGATCGTAATCGATGCCGGTGAACTTGCGCGGCAGGAACCAGCGCCCCCAGTCGTGCGAGCCGGCGACGAACTCGGGGCAGGTCGCGCGCGCCACCGGGTCGAGCGGAATCCACAGGCTCACGACCTGGCGCCCGTCGACGCAGTAGTACGGTTGGTCGTGATGCCAGGGCGTGGCCTTGTCGGTACCCGGTTCCTTGACCAGCACGTGTTCGTGAAAAATGCGCGCCTGGCGCGACTGCATCAGGTCGGCGGCGATCTCGGCCGCCGGCGAGTCGAACATGAACTTCCGGTATTCTAAAATTCGGTCCCAGTTACAGTAATCGCCGAAGAACCGGCCAGCCTGGCCATCTTCGAGATAGTCGCGGCCGTAGGGGCCTGGGTCGCGCATGTTGGCGTCGACGCCGGCGCGCAGCGTGTCGATCCAGTCGGTGAATACGCCGCGCAGCAGGGTTACGCCGTCGGCCGCAAACGCATCGATGGTGGCCCGATCGAGCATCGCTTCAGTCGTTGCCGTCGACGATGCACAGATCGCGCTCCGAGGATTCGAGCGCGAAGGCGAGGGCTTGCTGGTAAGCCTCGGATTGGTAACAGCGCTCGGCATCCTCGAAACTCGGAAAGCGGACGACGACGTTGCGCGCGCGCGGCGTGCCCTCGAGCCACGACGTGCGTGTCGCGCGGGCGAGGAACTCGCCGCCGTGGGCCGCGATCGCGTCGGTCGCGCGGCTGGCGTATTCGGCGTAGGTGTCGGCGTCGGTGACGTCGACGTGGGCGATCCAGTATGCGGCCATGCAGGCTCCTGAAGCGGTCTGAGCGGGCTGGCCATATTAGCACCAAACCATTATGGTCGGCAGCCTATGGACCAACCGACGATCCGGCGGCATCTCGATGCGCTCGCGCTTGCCGACGCCGATTTGCGCGTCGGACTCGAGCGCGTCGGCTACCCGCTGCCGCGGATCCGCGAACCCGGCTTCGAGACCCTGCTCGCGATCGTCGTCGGGCAACAGATCTCGACCGCCGCGGCCGCGGCGGTTTTGGCGCGCCTGCGCGCGCTCGCACCGCGCCTCGAGCCGCATACGGTGTTGGCGTTGCCGGACGGCGCCCTGCGCGACGCCGGCTTGTCGGTGCGCAAGGTCGAGTACGTCACCGGTCTCGCCCGCGCGATCAGCGATGGCGATTTCGATCCGGCGGACCTCGACCGGCTCGACGACGCCGCGGCAATCGACGAGATTACCCGATTGCGCGGCTTCGGCGTCTGGAGCGCGGAAATCTACCTGATGTTCTGCCTCGGCCGCGAGGACGTCTTTCCGGCCGGCGACCTGGCGCTGCGCGTCGGACTGCAAAGACTCAGGCGGCGAGACGAGCCGCTCGACGAACCCGCGGCGCGCGAGCTCGCGGCCGACTGGACGCCGCACCGCAGCGCGGCGAGCCTGTTCCTGTGGCACTACTATCGCGGCGCGCCGACCTGAACGCTTGTCGGCGCGAATCGGCGCGCCTATAGTAGCGGCGATGGAAGACCTGATCGATCTCGAACGTTACTCGCTGCACCGCCTCGACAGCGAACCGGGGCGGGCGCTCGTCGCGCGCTGTATCGACGCGCTCGAGCAAAAAGGCATGTTCACGCTGCCGGGGTTGATGCGGCGCGCCGCGATCGATGCGATCCTGCCGGAGCTGCTGCGCAAGCTCGAACACGAATCGTTCCGCCACGCGCGCGAGCACAACATTTATTTCGACGACGAAATCGATGGCGTCGCGCCGGACCATCCGGCGCTCGCGCGCGTCACCACGGTCAACCATACCCTGTGCGGCGATCAACTCGGCGAAGCCCTGTCGCGAGTCTACGCCTGGCCGGCGCTGATCGGATTCCTCGCCCGCGTCACGGGCAAACTGCGGCTCTACCCGATGGACGACCCGCTGGCCTGCGCCAACGTGCTCGCCTACCGCGACGGCGAAGGCCTGAACTGGCATTTCGACCGCTCGGAGTTCACCACGACCCTGCTGTTGCAGGCGGCCGAAGCCGGCGGCGAGTTCCAGTACCGTCGCGATTTGCGCAGTCCTTCCGACCCCAATTTCGGCGGCGTCGCGCGCCTGCTGCGCGGCGACGACGACGCGGTCGAGACGCTCGCGCTCGACGCCGGCGACCTCAACGTGTTCCGCGGCGTCAATACCGCGCACCGCGTCAGCCCGCCGCGCGGCCCACGCGCGCGGGTCGTTGCGGTGTTCTCGTACTACGAGTCCCCGGGCCGGGTCTTCAGCGTCGAGGAAAATATCGGTTTCTACGGCCGCAGCGAACCGCTGGCAAAGTAAAAAAAACCGCGGCGCGAACGCCGCGGCGGAGGAGAGGGACTGTGAGTCCCGCGAAGAGGAGGAGCGGTCCCACCGCGGGCTTGCCGGGCGAGACCTGGCTGTGCCGGGTCCGAGGCCTGTCATTGTACCCTAAAATTATTAAAAAGGGTCAGAGACCCAGGTAATCAATCCTCCAGATCAGGCGACCGCGGTCCGGCCGCGCAACCGGGTAAAGCGGTGGAAACGCCAGCTCAACAGGCAGGCGGCCACCGCGAGCCCGCCGGCCAGTCCCCACCACAGGCCGACGCCGCCGAGGCGGTAGTGAAATGCAAGCACCGAGCCGCCGCCGATGCCGATGATCCAATAGCCGAAACCGGCGATCCACAGCGGCACCAGATTGTCTTTCATGCCGCGCAGCGCGCGCGCGGCGGCCGCCTGCAGGCCGTCGAAGATCATGAACAGCGCGGCGATCAGCAGGAATTGTCGGGCGAGGGCCGCGACCGCTTCGAAGCCGGGATCCTCGGGTTCGATGAAGACGAGAATGATCGCGTCGGCGAAAGCCAATGGCACGACCAGCAACGACGAGGTGACCACGACGACCAGGCTCATGCCGAGAAAGCCGGCGCGACGCGCGGCGGCGAGATTGGCGCGCCCGGTTGCGTGCGCGACGCGAATCATCGTCGCCTCGGCGAATCCGAAGGCGATTACGAACGGCACGCCGACCCAGGCCGCGGTAATCTCGTAGGCGGCGAGCGTCTTCGCGCCGATCACGCCCGACAGTATGGCGGCGGCGACGAACAGGCCAGCCTCGAGGAAAGCGAGGCCCGCGACCGGCGTGCCGAGCACGAGAATTTCACGGCAGGTCGCGGGGAGCATTCGCCAGCGACCGAGGAACAGCCCGTAGCCGCGAAATACCGGCTTGCGGTAGACATGCGCGGCGAGCGCGAAAAACATGTACCAGGACACGAAGGTGGTCGCGAGACCGGCGCCGAACAGGCCCAGTGGCGCGAGGCCGAATCCGCCATGGACGAACCACACGGTCAAGGCGTACTGCAGCGCTACCGCGCTCGCCGTGATCACCAGCACCGAGACGGTTTGCGCCAGCACCGCGACATAGTTGCGCAGCACCGCGAACCACAGTACCGGCAGTACCGCGGGGCTCAGGCCCTTGAGGTATTCGCGCGCCAGCTCAACGACCAGCGGATCCTGGTTGGTCACGATCAGCGCGAGATCGAGGTTCCAGATCAGCACCATCGCCGGCAGGCCGAGCCCGGTGGCGACGTAAAATCCCTGGCGGACGGACTGCCCGACATCGTCGCGGCGCCCGGCGCCGAGCGCCTGCGCGGCGAGCACGCCGACGATCGACAACAGCGCCATCAGGATCACCAGCACCTCGAACGACAGGTCGCCGGCGATACCGACCGCGGCCAGCGAATGGTAGCCGAGCTTGCCGACCACCATCTTGGTGACGATGAACATCGCGAACTCGGCAAAATAGGCCGCCGCCAGCGGCAGGGCGATGACGAAGAACTGGCGCAGCTCGTCGCGAAGTGTCGAGTCGATTGGCGGCATCGGGAGACGAGAATCGGGTGTCGCGCTACTGTATTCGATTCGCGCCCGGAGCGGTAGAGTCGGCTTGCGGATCCCGCGGCCGGTCAAAATGTCATCAAACCAACTTGTTTTGATCTATAGCGTCCTTATGTTAATGTCTGTTGTCCCAGGACAACCACGGGCGGTGCGGCGGATGCCGAAGCCCCGCGCTGCCGCAAAAAGAAATCGGCATAACAAAGGCAGGAGAATAATCCATGAAAATCTTTAGCAGAATTGCGCTCGCAGCGTTGTTCGCCGGATCGGTATTCAGCGGCAGCGCGCTCGCGGCGCAGCAATTCATTTCGATCGGCACCGGTGGCGTCACCGGCGTGTACTACCCGACGGGTGGCGCGATTTGCCGGCTGGTCAACAAGGACCGCAAGCAGCACGGTATCCGCTGCTCGGCCGAGTCGACCGGCGGCTCGATCTACAACATCAACACGATCCGCACCGGCGAGCTCGAGTTCGGCGTGGCCCAGTCGGACTGGCAGTACCATGCCTATCACGGCACGTCGAAGTTCGAGGACCAGGGCGCGTTCAAGAAGCTGCGCGCGGTCTTCTCGGTTCACCCCGAGCCGGTGACCGTCATCGCCAGCGAGGGCTCGGGCATCAAGGAGTTGACCGATGCCAAGGGCAAGCGTCTCAATATCGGCAATCCCGGTTCGGGTACCCGCGGCACCTGGGAAGTCATCGAGGAAGCGCTCGGCTGGAGTCGCGGCGACCTCAGGCTCGCCGCCGAGATGAAATCGGCCGAAACCGGCCAGGCGGTTTGCGACGGCAAGATCGACGCCTATTTCTGGCTCGTCGGCCACCCGTCGGCGCTGACCCAGGAGTCGCTTGCGACCTGCCCGTCGCGCCTCGTGCACGTACGCGGCTCGGCGATCGACAAGCTGGTCGCGGACAACTCGTTTTACCGCAAGGCCAAGATTCCGGCCGGCATGTACAACAACAAGGAAGACATCGACACCTTCGGTGTCGGCGCGACCTTCGTGTCGAGCGCCGACGTCTCCGACGAGGTCGTCTACACGGTGGTCAAGGCCGTGTTCGACAACTTCGATGACTTCAAGAAGCTGCACCCGGCGTTCGGCAATCTGACCGAAAAGGAAATGATCACGGAGTCGATCTCGGCGCCGCTGCATCCCGGTGCGGTGAAGTACTACAAGGAACGGGGCTGGATGTAAGCTCCCGGGCAGGAAACGAACGGGTCGCGGCATGCGGCCCGTTCGCTTTGTGCGGTCGAACGCAATTGACGACCGCCGAATCATGAAAGACCGAGCCGCGCGCCCCCGGGCGCGCGGATTCGGCGCGGCGTTCGCGCGGAGACAGCAAGCGCCAGCTTCTTTCGGATAATAAGCAGTAGCGAGGGTAGGGGAAATGTCGGACCAGAAAGACAAGCCGGACCAGGCGCCGGAAAACGCTAGCGATCAATCATCGTTACCCGAACACGAACCCGCGGCCGCGCCCGCGCAAGGGGCGGCGGATGCCACCGAAGGCAAGCAGCGCAGCATGGCCGACGACCTGGCCGCGATGGTCGACACCGGCGCGCGCGCGCCGCACGGCTGGCAGGCCAAGTTCATCGCCGGCACCGCTTTCGTCTGGGCCCTGTTTCAACTCTATTTCGCATCGAATTTCCCGTTCTGGCTGACCGACGTCACCGGCATCAGTCTCGTTGTCACCAATTCCGACGCGCGCCTGATTCACCTGGCCTTCGGCTTTTTCCTCGCGGCCCTGGCGTTTCCGCTGTTCAAGAACAGCCCTCGCGACCGGATACCCTGGTATGACTGGGTCCTCGCCGCGGTCGGTGTCGCGACCTGTCTCTACATCGTCGTGCTGCGCGACGAAATCGCCGTGCGCGCCGGCCTGCCGACCCAGGGCGACCTGATCGCGTCGACGGTCGGCATGCTGATACTCGGCATCACCGTCTACCGCGCGCTCGGCCTGCCGCTGCTGATCATCGCGAGCGTATTCGTGGCCTACGTATTCTTCGGCAACGCGACCTGGCTGCCTGAAACGATCCAGTGGAAGGGTGCGTCCTACGGCAAGGCGATGTGGCATTTCTGGATGCAGAACGAAGGCGTATTCGGCGTCGCGCTGGGGGTCTCCGCGTCACTGATCTTCCTGTTCGTGCTGTTCGGCTCGATTCTCGAGAAAGCCGGCGCCGGCAACTATTTCATCAAGATCGCGTTCGCGCTGCTTGGCCACTTCCGCGGTGGCCCGGCCAAGGCCGCGGTGGTCGCGTCGGCGATGTCGGGCCTGTACTCGGGATCGTCGATCGCCAACACGGTCACGACCGGGACCTTCACGATTCCGCTGATGAAACGCACCGGCTTCACTCCGGAGAAGGCGGGCGCGGTCGAGGTCGCGTCGTCGACCAACGGCCAGCTGACGCCGCCGGTCATGGGCGCGGCCGCGTTCCTGATCGCCGAGTTCACCGGTATCAGCTACACCGAAATCCTCAAGCATGCGCTGGTGCCGGCGCTGGTGTCGTACATCGCGCTGGTCTACATCGTGCATCTCGAGGCGATGAAGCTGGGCTTGAAGGGGCTCGAGAAGCCGCCCTCTTCGCTGACCCTCATGACCAAGGTGATCGGATTCCTGAGCGGCTTCATCGGTATCGCGGTGCTCGGCCTGATCGTCTACTTTGGCCTCGGCTGGATCAAGGAGGTTGCGCCCGGCGCGGCCTTCTGGATCGTTGCCTTCGGCTTGGGTGCGGCCTATATCTACCTGGTTTACCTCGCGTCGAAACAACCCGATCTGGTAGTCGATCCGCCCGACGCGCCGATCCTCGAATTGCCGCGCGCCGGCGCAACCGCGATGACCGGTCTGTACTACATCCTGCCGATCGTGCTCCTGATCTGGTGCATCGTCATCGAGCGCCTGTCGCCCGGCCTGTCGGCTTTGTGGGCCACGATCGCGATGATCATCGTGACCCTGACGCAGGACATGCTCAAGGAATTCTTCCGCAAGACGGGTAACTACGGCCCGGCGTTCCGCGCCGGCGTCGGCCACTGGGTCGAGGGTATGATCGCCGGCTCGCGCAACATGATCAGCATCGCCGTCGCCACCGGCGCGGCCGGCATCATCGTCGGCACGGTTTCGCTGACCGGCGCGCACCAGGTGGTCGGCGAATTCGTCGAGTTCCTGTCCGGCGGCAGCCTGATCGTCATGCTGATCCTGGTCGCGGTCATGAGCCTGATCCTCGGCATGGGCCTGCCGACGACGGCCAACTACATCGTCGTGTCGTCGCTGATGGCGCCGGTCATCATCATGCTCGGCGCCAAGAGCGGGTTGATCGTGCCGCTGATTGCGGTGCACCTGTTCGTGTTCTACTTCGGCATCCTCGCCGACGACACGCCGCCGGTCGGCCTCGCCGCGTTCGCCGCGGCGGCGATCTCGGGCGGCGACCCGATCAAGACCGGTATCCAGGGTTTCGCCTATGACATCCGCACCGCGTTGCTGCCGTTCCTGTTCATCTTCAACACCGACCTGCTGCTGATCAACGTGGGCTGGGCGAAGGCGATATTCGTGTTCATTATCGCGGTCATTGCGATGATGCTGTTCGCGTCGGCGACCCAGAGCTTCATGTTCGTGCGCAACAAGATCTGGGAATCGGTCGTGCTGCTGCTGGTCGCGTTCACGCTGTTCCGCCCGGGTTTCTGGCTCGACATGGTGCAGCCGCCGTATATCGATCACGAACCGGCCCGGGTCTACGAAATCATCGACAAGGTACCGGACGGCGCGAGCCTGCTGGTCGAGGTCAGCGGACCCGATTTCGATACCGGCGAACTCACGTCGACCAACATTCTGATCGAGCTCAAGGCCGGTGCGAGCGCCGATGATCGGCTCAAGGGCGCCGGGCTCACGGTCATCGTCGACGGCGACAAGGCGCTGATCGAGGAACCGTTCCCGGGGACGCCGTTCTTCGGCACGCTCGGCAGGGAGTTCGACTACTACGGCGACGAGCCGGTGCAAATCGCCGTGGTCAAGGAAGAGGCCGAGCGGATCTGGAAAGAGCTTTTCTATATCCCGGCGCTCGTCGTGCTGGCCTTCGTGATGTTTTCGCAGAAGCGCCGCCAGCGCCGCGAGCAACAGCAGGGCGCGCCGGCGACCGCCTGACGCGTGACCCGCGTCGCGACCCGGGATAGCGACGGCTGATGTCGCCGGGGATCGCGGCGCTGGTATTGCTTGCCGCGCTGCTGCACGCGAGCTGGAACGCGATGGCGAAATCGGGCGGCACGCCCGAGTACAGCATCGCCTCTTACCGTCTCGTCAGCGCGGTCTGCTGCCTGCCGTTGCTGTTTTTTTTCCCGCTGCCGCTGGCGGCCGCCTGGCCGCCGCTGATCGCGTCGGTGCTGATCCACACGGCTTACTACGTGACGCTGTCGAAATCCTACCGCGCCGGCGACCTGTCGCAGGTCTACCCGCTGTTTCGCGGCCTCGCGCCGGTGCTGGTCACGATCGGCGCGATCGGCTTTGCCGGCGAATGGCTGGCGCCGGGCGCGATGATCGGCATCGCGCTGGTCAGCGCGGGGCTGATCAGCATTACCTTTGCCGGCGGCAGCCTCGGCAAGATCCCGCCGCTGGCATTGCGCTGGGGACTCGCGACCTCGGTGCTGATCGCCGCCTACACGATCGCCGACGGCCTCGGCGTCCGCGCGGCCGGCAATCCGTTCAGCTATATCCTCTGGCTTTACGTGTTCGAGCCGATCCCGATCGGCCTGTGGTTGCTCGCCCGGCGGCGCGCGCAGTGGTTCGGCTACATGGGGGCCAAGCCCGGCAAAATTGCTGTCGGCGCGCTGTCCGCGGCGATCGCCTACGGGCTGGTCATCTACGCAATGGGGGTCGCGCCGATGGCGCTGGTTTCGTCGCTGCGCGAAACCAGTGTAATATTCGCCGCATTGATCGGAACGCTGATGTTCCGAGAACCCTTCGGTCGTCAGCGGGTGATCGCCGCGGTGCTGGTTTGCATCGGCGTCGCGTTGATCAAAATTCTGGGGTAAAGCCTTATGTCGTTAACCGAAAAATTTCCGCGGGTCGAGCTGAGCCACAAGCCGACCCCGCTCGAGCGCCTCGACAACGTCAGCGCAGAATTCGAAACCAACGTCTGGATCAAGCGCGACGATTGCACCGGGCTCGCGCTCGGCGGCAACAAGAGCCGCCAGCTCGAGTATTATCTCGGGCAGGCGCTCGAGCAGGGCGCGGACACGCTGCTGACCACCGGCGCGGTGCAATCCAACCACGTGCGCATGACCGTCGCGGCGGCGCGCAAGACGGGCCTCGAGGTCGAGGTTCAGCTCGAGCACCGTGTCGATCGCAAGCAGCGCGAGTATCACCATTCCGGTAATCCCTACCTCGTGCGCCTGATGGGCGCGAAAATTCACTACTACCCCGAGGGCGAGGACGAGGCGGGCGCCGACCGCGCGCTCGAGGCCCGCGCCGACGAGCTCGCGCGGCTCGGGCGCAAGGCTTACGTCATCCCGTTGTCCAATGCGCACACGCCCTACGGCGCGTTCGGCTACGTCGACGCCGCCGAGGAGTTGTTGCGCCAGCTCGAGGAGCGCCAGATTTCGCCGACCCGGTTCATCGTGCCGACGGGCTCGGCCTCGACGCATACCGGCTTTCTGCTCGGCATGCGCGCGCACGGTTGCGCAGCGCCGGTCCACGGCGTTTGCGTTCGCCGCAACGCCGAGGCCCAGCACGGCCGCGTTCGCGCCAAGCTCGATGCCGTCATCGAGGCCCTGGGTCTCGACCTGATCGTGTCCGACGACGATATCCTGTGCGACGACAGCGTGCTGGCGCCGGGCTACGGGCTGCCGAGCGAGGCCGTGGTCGAAGCGATCAAGTACCTCGCCCGGCGCGAGGGCATCCTGCTCGATCCGACCTACTCCGGCAAGACCTTCGCCGCGCTGCTCGCGCTGCTGCGCGCCGGCGGATACCGGCCGCAGGATCATTTCGTGATCCTGCATACCGGCGGCAGCGTCTCGTTGTTTGCCTATCCCGAACTGGTCGAGGAGGATTGAAGGCGTCGATTTTTTGCTGGACGGGTCTTCCCGCGATACCTAAAATCGAGCGTTTTTCGAACCCCGAAAATCCGAGGACGCGCCATGGCCAAACCCAAAGTCATCGTCACCCGCCGCTGGCACCCCGAAGTCGAGCAGGTCTTGCAGGAGCGTTACGACGCGCAGTTCAACGAAGACGATCACCCGATGACTGCGGCCGAGCTGCAGGACGCGCTGCGCAGCGCCGACGCGGTGCTGCCGACGGTCTCGGACAAGGTAAGCGCCGAGGTGCTCGGCATCGACGGCATCCGCGCGCGCATCCTCGGCAGCAACGGCGTGGGTTTCAATCACATCGATCTCGACGCCGCAAAGGCGGCCGGGTTAACCGTGACCAATACGCCCGAGGTGCTGACCGATTGCACCGCCGACCTCGCGCTCGCGCTGATGCTGGCGGTCGCGCGCCGGGTCGGCGAGGGCGAGCGCCACCTGCGCGCCGGCGAATGGAGCGGCTGGCGGCCGACCCACATGATGGGCACCAGCGTCAGCGGCAAGACTCTCGGCCTGATCGGCATGGGCCGGATTGCGCGCGCGGTCGCGCGCCGCGCGCACCGCGGCTTTGACATGAAGATCATTTATCATGATCCCTTCCCGCCGCGCGCCGAGGATCTCGAAGGACTCGACGCGCTCCAGGCCGGATCGCCCGAAGAGGTCTATGCCGCGGCCGATTTCGTCAGCTTGCATTGCCCCGGCGGCAAGGAAACCTATCACCTGGTCGGCGCCGATGCCTTCAGGGCGATGCAACCGGGTGCGTTTCTGATCAACACCGCGCGCGGCGACGTCGTCGACGAGGCAGCGCTGGTGGCGGCGCTCGAGGCCGGCGAAATCGCCGGCGCGGGGCTCGACGTGTTCGAAAAGGAACCCGCGGTCACGCCGGCGCTGCTAGAGATGGAGAACGTCGTCCTGCTGCCGCATCTCGGCAGCGCGACCCATGAGACGCGCAAGGCGATGGGCATGCGCGTGGTCGAAAACATCGACGCCTTTTTCGGTGGCGAAACGCCGCGCGACAAACTGGTCTGACTGCGGCCCCGGCGTCGCCCCGAAAAACGTCATCCAGGCTTCAAGTTTTTGCTCCGGCTGCCGATCCCGGTGGCCAGACCCCTGTGTATTGTTTCGGGGTATCTCACAACGCAGAGGAGCAGAAACGCAATGAATTCACGAATTGTCCCAGCCGTCCTGGGAATAGTTCTGGCCGCGCTCGGCGCGAATGCGCTGGCCGACGAAGTCAGCGACAGCCTGACCACGCTCGCCCGGACCGAGGTTCAGGAGTGGCTGGACAGCGCCATCGTTCGCGATCAGATCAAGGCGCAAAACAGAAAGCACGGCGGCATGTCCGAAGCCGATATCATCGCGCTCGACCAGCAATGGCGCGCGGAGACCGGGGCCAGCGACCAGCCGCTGATTCGCCAGGTACTGGCAACGCCCCTGTCGTCCTACCTCGCCGAGATCAAGGAGAAATCGGGCGGCAAGTACACCGAAATCTTCGTGATGGACATGGTCGGTCTCAACGTCGGCCAGAGCGACATCACGTCGGACTACTGGCAGGGCGACGAGGCCAAGTGGCAGCAGACCTTCAAGGCCGGGCCGCAGGCCATTCACATCGGTGACGTCGAGATGGACGAGTCGACCCAGCAGCTGCAGGTTCAGCTGAGCCTGCCGGTGGTCGACAACGGCGCCGTGATCGGCGCCGTCACGATCGGCGTCAACGTCGACGCGCTTTGATTCGGGTTTGTCGCCGGAGAGAACCGTGTGGAATAGACTGAGCATCACGTCGAGGTTGATTATTTCGCTGGCACTCGTCGTGGTGCTCGGCTTTTCCACGCTCGTGATCGAGCAGTGGTTCACGCTCAAGGACGGACTGCACGCGCTCGAGAACCGCAATCGCGGCTCGATCGCCGCGCTGATGTCGCAAACCATCAGCGGCGCGGTGCGCTGGAAAAAACCCGAGGTCGTCGAAAAGGCCTATGCCGAGTTCGTCAAGAGCTCGGGCTCGGAGGTCGCCGCGATCGTCGTCACCGACGCGAGCGGCGGCGTGCTGACCGAGTACGTCAATCCCGACAACGCGCCCGCGGACGTGACGCAGCGCCTGACGCAGCACATGGCCGCGCTCGGCGGCGACGCCGGGTCGACCGTCGAACTCGGCGGATACTCGCTGCTGGCGGCCCCGGTTCGCGATGCGAAAAAGAACACCGTCGTCGGCTACCTCGGGATGGCTTTCTCGAACCGCAAGCTCGACGCCATCGTCAACAATCAGGTCCGGGTGTCGACGCTGATTTCCGGCGTGACGGTATTGCTGGTCGTGCTCGCGAGCTTCGTGCTCGTGCGGTCGCTGTTCACGCGGCCGATGATCAAGCTGATCGAAGTCACCAACGATCTCGCCAACGGCGAGGGCGACCTGACCCAGCGACTGCATATCAACTCGCGCGGGGAACTCGGCGCGCTGGCCGATTACGTCAACAAGTTTCTCGACAAGCTGCAATCGGCGATCGCGACGATCATCGCCTCGGGCACCGAGATGCGCGAATCGCTCGACAAGGCGAGCAGCGTCGCCGCCGAGAACCGCACGCTGCTCGACCAGCACTCGTCGGAGCTCGACCAGGCGGCGAACTCGGTGCAGACGATGTCGCAGCGGCTCGGCCGCATGTCGGAATCGGCCCAGGGCCTGGCCGGCACGACCACCGACGCCAAGGTCGAAGCCGAGAGCGCGGATCGCATGGCCGACGACGCGGTTTCCGCCGTCTCCAGCCTGACCGCGAAAATGCAGGAATCGGAAGCGGTGATCTCGATGCTGCGCGAGCAGTCGGACAGCATCGGCTCGGTGCTCGGCGTCATCGAGGGCATCGCCGAGCAAACCAATCTGCTCGCGCTGAACGCGGCGATCGAGGCCGCGCGCGCCGGCGAACAGGGCCGCGGTTTTGCAGTCGTCGCCGACGAGGTGCGCACGCTGGCGAGCCGCACGCAGCAATCGACCGAGCAAATCAAGGGTATTATCGAGGGCCTGCAATCCGGCGCGCAGAACGCGGTCGACACGATGGAGCAGAGCCAGGTCGACGTGACCCGCTCGGCCGATCAGATCAACCAGGTCAAGCGCTCGCTGGCGCAAATCGTCGAGCACATGGAGCGCATTTCGGTGACCAACAACGAGGTCGCCGGCGAGATCGAGGAGCAGTCGCACGTCGCCAGCGGCATCTCGAGCAATATCGACGAGTTGAACAAGCTGAGCGACTCGATCCTCGGCAACGGCATCAGCACCGCGCAGTGTTGCGAGCAATCCTCGGCGATGAACGACAAGCTCAACGAGCAGGTCGCATTCTTCAGGGTCTGATCTTCTAGAGGCAGGCTTCGAACAGGCGGCGGGTGTTGTCGGCGTCCATCGGCGTCGGGTTGCCGCCGACGCTCGGATCCTTGAGCGCCTGTTCGACCAGCCAGTCCATGTCCGGATCCTTGACACCGAGTTCGGTCAGGTTGGCCGGGATGTCGAGTGACGCGTTGAGTTCGTTGACGTAGTCATAGAAGCCGTCGAAGCCACCCGCGATGCCGAGATAGGCGGCGAGCCGCTCGATACGCGCCTCGATCGCGGCGCGATTGAACTGCAGCACCGGCGCCATGACCACCGCGTTGGTGGTGCCGTGGTGGGTGTTGTAGAACGCGCCGATCGGATGCGACAGCGCGTGGATCGCGCCGAGCCCTTTCATGAACGCGGTCGCGCCCATCGCCGCGGCCGACATCATGTGCGCGCGCGCTTCGAGATCGTTGCCGTCGGCCCAGGCGCGCGGCAGGTACTCCTTGACCAGGCGCATGCCCTCGATCGCGATGCCCTGGCTCATCGGGTGGTAATGCGGCGAACAGTAGGCCTCGAGGCAATGCGCGAAAGCGTCCATGCCGGTGCCGGCGGTAATCTTCGCCGGCATGCCGACGGTCAGTTCGGCATCGCAGATCACGATCGATGGCAAGATTTTCGGATGAAAGATGATTTTCTTTTCGTGGGTCTCGGAGTTCGACAGGACACCGGCGCGGCCGACCTCGGAGCCGGTGCCGGCGGTCGTCGGCACCGCGATGATCGGCGCGACCGCGTCGGCGTCGGCGCGCGTCCACCAGTCGCCGATATCCTCGAAGTCCCACACCGGCCGGGTCTGGCCGCACATGAACGCGACGACCTTGCCGAGATCGAGACCCGAGCCGCCGCCGAAGGCGATCACGCCGTCGTGGCCGCCGTCCCGGTAAGCCGCGAGTCCGGCTGCGAGGTTTTTCTCGTTCGGGTTCGGATCCACCTCGGCGAACAGCGCGTGGTCGAGGCCGCCGGCCTCGAGCAAATCCAGGGTACGCCGCGTGATCGGCAGGCCGGCGAGCCCGC
This sequence comes from Gammaproteobacteria bacterium, assembly GCA_024638385.1. GTDB lineage: Bacteria > Pseudomonadota > Gammaproteobacteria. The sequence goes on from JAHEKJ010000018.1 coordinate 39,563, forward strand.
GATCGGTCACCAGCAGCGGCTTCTGCATGCCGACCGCCCGGCACGCCTCGGCGATTTCGGCGATGCGGCCGGCACCGAAGCGAATGGAGGTGGGGTAGGACCAGTTTCCGGTGAGTTGCATTATCGTCATCCCGTCGTCATGGTTGTCGTCAGGCCCGCTCGAAGCCGCGACGGACCTCGTAATCGGTGACCTTGCTGAAAAAATCCTCCAGTTCCCACTCGGCGTTGCGCACGTAGTGGTCGATCACGTCGGCGCCCATCGCGTCGCGCAGCATCGCCGATTTCTTCAGCGCCTGCGCGGCCTCGCCCAGGGTCGACGGAATCTCGCGCGCCTTGCGCGCGGCGTAGGCGTCGCCCTTGAACTCCTTTTCCAGCTCGAGCCTGTTTTCGATGCCGTCGATGCCGGCCGCGATCTGCGCCGCGATCGCGAGGTAAGGGTTCAGGTCGCTGCCGCCGACGCGGCATTCGACGCGCACGTTGCGGGTACCGTCGGCGACGACGCGGTAACCCGCGGTGCGATTGTCCAGCGACCAGATCGCCTTGGTCGGCGCGAAAGTGCCGGCCATGAAGCGCTTGTAGGAATTCACGTAAGGCGCTAGGAAAAACGTGTTTTCGCTGGCGTGCTTGAGCAGGCCGGCAAGATAGTGGCGCATCATCTCGGACATGCCGTACTCGGCGTCCGGATCGTAGAACACCGGCTCGCCGCCGGTCGAAACCAGCGACTGGTGGATGTGACTCGACGACCCGGCCGCGTCGTGGCTCCACTTGGCGAGAAAGGTAACCGCGCGACCTTGCTGAAACGCGATTTCCTTGACCGCGTTCTTGACCAGTACGTGGTTGTCGGCCATCTCGAGCGCGTCGCCGTAGCAGACGTTGATCTCGGCCTGGCCGGGGTCGGCCTCGCCCTTGGTGTTCTCGACGCGCACGCCGGCGCCCTGCAGGCCGTTGCGGATCGCGCGCATCAGGTGCTCTTCCTTGGTCGTCTGGAAGATGTGGTAATCCTCGTTATAGGGACTGATCGTGGTCATGTCCCGGTAACCCTTGTCGCGCAATTCTTCGAAGCTTTCGCGAAACACGAAAAACTCGAGTTCGGTCGCGACCGCGGACGCAAGCCCCATCGAATTCAGGCGTTCGATCTGGTGCTTCAACACCGCGCGCGGCGAATGCGGCACCGGCGCGTGCGTGTGATGATCGAGCAGGTCGCACAGCACCAGCGCGGTGCCATCGAGCCACGGCAGCACGCGTAGCGTCGCGAGGTCCGGCTGCATGACGTAGTCGCCGTAGCCGGCCGACCAGCTGGTCGCCGCGTAGCCGTCGACGGTGTACATCTCGAGGTCGGTCGCGACCAGGTAGTTGCAGCAGTGGGTTTCCTCGTGCGCGCTCTCCAGGAAAAACCCGGCCTGGAAACGCTTGCCCATGAGCCTCCCCTGCATGTCGGGGATCGCGGTGATGACGGTGTCGATGGTTCCGGCCGCGACCTGTTCGCGCAGCCCGTCCAGTGTCAGATTGCCTGGCATCTTGTTATTCGCTCAAAAAAACGGGGGCGTATAGCATACGCCCCCGGGTTTCTGCCGATCAAGCTCAACCGTAACGGTAGGGCCGACCGGCCTTGGCCATGTCGGAATTGTACTGCTTGAAGATGTTGACGACCTTGCGCTTGGTCGGCGATTCGGCGGCAATCTCTTCCCAGAACTTGACCGCGGCGGCCTCGACCTTGTCCCAGTCCTTGTCGGGGATCGTGGTCAGCTTCATCTTCGTGCCGTTGACGCGCAGCGATGCCTCGCCGCCCCAGTACCACCACTGGCGGTAGTAGTGCGAGCTGTCCATCGTCAGCGCGAGCAGGCCCTTGAGGTTCTCCGGCAACTGGTTGTAGCGCTCCATGTTGGCGAAGAAGTGGCCGATCCACGCGCCGGAGATGTTGTTGGTCAGGAAGTAGTCGGTAACGTCCGCCCAGCCCACCGTGTAATCCTCGGTGATGCCCGACCAGGCCACGCCGTCGAGCTCGCCGGTCTGCACCGCGACCTCGATGTCTTCCCACGGCAAGGTCACCGGCACGACGCCGAACTGCGCGAGGAACCGACCCGCGGTCGGGAACGTGAACACGCGCTTGCCCTTCAGGTCGGCGAGGCTGCGGATCGGATCCTTGGTCGCGAAGTGGCACGGATCCCAGGCGCCGGCCGACAGGTGCTTGACGCCGACCCTGGAATATTCGGCGTCCCAGATCTCGTTCAGGCCGTACTGGTTGAACAATACCGGCACATCGAGCGAGTAGCGGCTGGCGAACGGGAAGTAACCGCCGAACACGGTGACCTCGGTCGGCGAGGCCATCGAGTCGTCGTCCGACTGCACCGCATCGATCGTGCCTTTCTGCATCGCGCGGAACAGCTCGCCGGTCGGCACCAGCTGGTCGGCGAAGTACAGCTCGATCTGCATGTCGCTGCCAGCGATTTTATTGAACGCCTTGATTGCCGGCACGACGACGTGCTCGGCCAGCGCCGGTCCGGCGTAGGTCTGCAAGCGCCACTTGATCGTGGTCTTGGCGGAGACGTGTACCGCCGGGGCGCCGAGCGCGGCCGCGCCGAGGCCGACGCTCGCGGTCTTCAGGAATTTACGTCTGTCAGTCATAGTGTCCTCCGTTTTTTACTTCGTGTTGTATGGTTATTCTGTCCCGGAGCGACTCGTCGGCGCCGCGCCTTACTGACCGTAGACGTACTGCGGCAGCCAGAGCGCGATTTCCGGGAAACTCATCAAGAGCACCAGCGCGAGTATCATAACGCCAACGAATGGCAGAATCGAACTGTAGATATCGCGCAGCGTGATCTCGGGCGGCGCCATCGCGCGCATCAGGAACAGGTTGTAACCGAACGGCGGCGTCATGTATGCGATTTGCGTCGTGATCGTGTAGAGCACGCCGTACCAGATCAGGTCGAAACCGAGCGCCGCGACCAGCGGTACGTACAGGGGCGCCACGATGACCAGCATCGCGGTGTCGTCGAGAAAGGTGCCCATCAGTAAAAACGACAGCTGCATCAGGACCAGGATCACCCACGGATCGAGGCCGAGTCGTTCGGTGAAAAGATTGTCGATCGCATCGACCGCGCCGAGGCCGTCGAAGACCGCGCCGAAGCCGAGCGCGGCGAGGATGATCCACATGAACATGCACGAAATCGCGAGCGTATTGCGGATCGAGGTGTCGAACACCTTGCGCGTCATGCGGCCTTTCAGCACCGCGGCGAGAAACGCGGTCATCGCGCCGATCGCCGAGCTCTCGACGAGGCTGGTCCAGCCGTTGATGAACGGCACCATCATCGACGCGAAGATCACGATCGGCAGCAGCCCGGCGCGCAGCAGGCGCAGCTTTTCGCGCGTCGAGATGTCTCTTAGCTCCTCGGGCGGCAGCACCGGACCGAGCTGCGGCTGCAGGCGGCAGCGGATCGCGATGTAGAGGATGAACATCGCCGCCATCATCAGCCCCGGCAGCACGCCTGCGAGCCACAGCTGGCCGACCGGCTGGCGCGCGATCATCGCGTAGAGCACGAGCACTACCGACGGTGGCACGAGGATGCCGAGCGACGAGCCCGCCTGGATGACCCCGGTCACCATGCGTTTGTCGTAATTGCGCCGCAGCAGCTCGGGCAGCGCGATGGTCGCGCCGATCGCCATGCCGGCGACCGACAGGCCGTTCATCGCCGAGATCAGCACCATCAGCCCGATCGTGCCGATCGCGAGCCCGCCGTGCACCGAACCCATC
>JAHEKJ010000019.1 GCA_024638385.1 Gammaproteobacteria bacterium
GCATCAACGCGATCGACCAGACCCTGCCGCAGATCCTGAAGCGCATCTCGCGCCAGGTTTCGCTGCGCTATTACGTCGACGGCCCCAACCTCGTGGTCGAACGCAACCGGCCGTTCACGCGGATCTATCGCATCGATTACCTCAACATGTCGCGCTCCACCCGCTCGGATATCGGTATCGATACGGCGCTGGCGGCGGCCGATGAAGGCGCTTCCGGCGATTCGTCGGCCAACATCCAGAGCGAATCGAACAACAACTTCTGGCAAACCCTCGAAGCCAACATCCAGCTGCTTGCCAACGAAAACGATGTCGAAGGCGTCGTCATCTCGAATCGTGAATCGGGCACGATTTCGGTCTATGCGACCGCCGCGGCGCACGAAAACATCCAGCGCTTCGTCGACACCGTGGTGACGAGCGCGCGCCGCCAGGTCCTGATCGAGGCGACCGTCGTCGAGGTCACGCTGAGCGACGATTTCCAGGCCGGCGTCGACTGGGCGCGGATCGCGACCGGCGAGGGCTGGAGCCTGTCGCAACAGGTGCTCGGCTCGGCCGGTTCGCCGGGCGCGCCCGACCTCGGCAACACGCCGATCACGTCGGCGACTTATTTCAATACCGATAGCGAGCGCGATATTTCCGCGGCAATCCAGGCGCTCGACACCTTCGGCGACGTATCGGTCATGTCGAGCCCGAAGATCATGGCGCTGAACAACCAGACCTCGGTGCTCAAAGTGGCCGACAACCGCGTCTACTTCGAGATCGACGTGACGACCAACATCACCGACGCCGGCACGGTCGAGTCGATCGACACCACCGCCAAGACGGTGCCGGTCGGATTCGTCATGAACGTAACGCCGTTCGTGACCGGCAGCGACGAGGTGATCCTGAATATCCGCCCGACGATTACGCGCATTCTCGGCTTCGTCAACGACCCCAACCCGACGCTCGCCGAGGCCGGCGTGATCTCGCGGGTACCGGAAGTCCAGGTCCGCGAAATCGAATCCGTGCTGCGGGTCGCGAGCGGTAATACCGCGGTCATCGGCGGCCTGATGCAGGACTCCGTCGACAGCCTCAACCAGGGCTTGCCGGGCCTGCACGACGCCAGGGGTATCGGTTTGTTGTTCGGTAACAAGCGGCGCGAATCGGATAAGACCGAGCTGGTGATTTTCCTGCGGCCGCGAGTCATCGACAACGCGAGCCTCGACACCAACTTGCAGGACTTCAAAAAGTTTCTGCGGCCCGAGATATTCTCGTCGGAGTAGAGTGAACGCATGAGTTTACTGCTAGACGCGCTCAAGAAAGCCGCCGAGCAAAAGGCGCAGAAGAGCAAGCAGGAGCAGCAACCGGAGACCCCGTCTTCGGACGTGACGGAGGTCTATGAGGCCCCCGAAACGGCTGCCGAGCTCGACGCGCGCGGCGAAGGCAGTCAGCAGCAGCCGCCGCGGCAAGGCCACGACGAAACCCAGCTCGATCAATCCGAGCTCGAGGTCCCCGCCGGGCAAACCCGAAGCCGGCGCGATCCCACCGACGAGACCGGCCTCGATTTCGACGAGGAAACCCGCACCCGGCTGGCGGATCCGAGCCGGCAAATGCAAACCGGCGAGGACGAAACCATCGTCTTCTCCGACGAGGACGTTTCCGAATTTCTCGACGGCCCGGTTCGTGCCGAACGCCGGCCGGACGACGAGACCGACCTCAGCGCGCCGCCGCCGCGTGACGACTCCACCGAGTTGCGTCTGCGGCCGCCGCGCGACGAAGAGACCGACCTGAGCCGGATTCCGGGCGACGATCCCACCGAGGTCAAGCCGTCGCCGCTGCGCGACGACGAAACCGATCTCAGCCGCGTCGATGTGCGTGACGACGAGACCGAGTTTCCGCCGGCGCGCGTCGACGAGACCGAGTTTCCGCCGGCACGCGACGACGAGACCGAGTTTCCGCCGGCGCGCGACGACGAGACCGAGTTTCCGCCGGCGCGCGTTGATGAGACCGACCTGAGCCAGCTCGCCGGCGATGACGAATCCGCCGCGCAGCGGCCGGCGCCGCGCGACGACGAGACCGATATCAGTATACCGTCGGGGCGCGCCGACGACTTCGATAGCGGCGTCGCCGGGCGCGACGACACCGACCTCGATCGCTTCGCCGCTGAAGCCGCCGACGAGACCGGCCGTGACCTGGACGAAGACCTGTCCCTGCTGCTCGTCGACCGCGACCCGACGGGCATGACCGGCACCTCGGTGACCGATCCGCAGCCGCCTTCGGCGCCGGTCGGCGCGCTCGAGGAAGGCGACGATCTCGCGCTGGTGGACACTACCCGGCACCGCCCGCCGCCGGCCGACAGCACGCTCACCGGGCGCAGCGCGACCGCGACCACGCGCTCGGCGGAGACGCTGACCGGCGAAGCCACGACCCGCCGCGTCGACTCGACGTCGACCGCCACGACGGGCGCGACCACGCGAACCTACGCGCCGGACAACTACGACCGCACGCTGATGAAGCTGCCCAGCGAGGACGCGTCGCGGCTGTTTGCGGGCATGAAGTCGGACGCCGACGTGGTCATGACGCCGGACTATGCGAAAAAGGTTTTCCAGAGCAAGTCGTCGGCGCAACGAATACAACACTACAAGCTCTACGCCGGCATCGCCTTCGCGATCCTGCTCGCCATCGGTGTTTACGGCCTGTTCGAAATGCAGGCCGAATCGTCGCGCATCGAGTCCAGCCTGCAACCGCTCAAGCGCGACCCGATGCCGGGTATCATCCGGCCCGAACCGACCCAACCGACCGGGATCACGCTGCCGGCAATCGGGGTCGACGAGAAGACGATCGAACTGGTCGAGAGCGCGGGTAACGAGCCGGTCGCGGGCGCGATCGGGCAAGCCGTCTCGGAGCAGGGCGTGATCGCCGCCGAGGCGGAATCGGCAGCGGCCGGCGGCAGCGCGGCGCAGGACACACCCGGGTCGGCGCCGGGGACTCGAACGGTTGCCGCGACGCGGCCGGCGCCGGGCCCGGAATCGATCATCACCGGCGAGATCGGCACCGAGGCCCGGGCCTCGGCAAGCGGGGGGTCGTCGCTCGAGATCCGCTCGAGCAGCCGCGTTTCGGACCGCGACCGTTGGCTGCGCGAAGCCTACGACGCCTACGTCACCGGCAACGACGCGCGCGCTCTCGAAGCCTACAACCGGGTACTCGAGATCGATCCGCGCAACCGCAACGCGCTGCTCGCGCGGGCGGCGATCAACGTGCAAAACGGCGATACCACGGCGGCGATCGTCGATTACCAGTCACTGTTGCTGGCCAACCCGAAAGACTCGCTGGCGATGTCGTCGCTGCTGACGGTCGCCAATTACTCGCCGCAGGAAGCCGAATCCCAGATCAAGCTGATGCTGCGCGACGAACCGGAATCGCCGTACCTGAACTTCGCGCTGGCCAACGCCTATGGCGCGCAGAAACGCTGGCAGGAGGCGCAGGCGCATTATTTCACCGCGCTGCAAAACAATCCGGACGATCCGAACTATGCTTATAACCTGGCGGTCAGCCTCGAGCACATCGCCAAGCCGGAAGTCGCGATCGCCTACTACCAGCGGGCGCTGGAAAATTTCGACAAGGGGCTCGCAACCTTCAGCAAGGACGTGGTCGATCAGCGACTGGAAACCCTGAAAAAACTATGAACGCGGAAAACAAGCCCAAGCGCCTCGGCGAGATCCTGATCGACGAAGGCGTCATCACCAAGGATCAGCTCAATATCGCGCTGACCGAGCAGAAGAAGGTCCACGAGCCTCTCGGCAAGCTGCTGGTCAACCTCGGCTTCGCGACCGAGGCGATCATGCGCTCGGCGCTGGGCGAAGCGCTGGAGCAGGAAAGCGTCGACCTGTCGCGCGTCGTGCCGGATCCGGATGCGATCAAGATGATCAATTCCGATACCGCGCGCAAGCACAAGATCATCCCGCTCAACTACGACCCGGTGCGCAGCACGCTGACGATCGCGATGTCGGACACCTTCAACCTGTTTACGCTCGACCGCATCCGCATCCAGATCGGCCAGCACATCGAACTGATCCCGGTGCTCGCCGGCGAGACCGAGATCTCCAGCGCGATCGACCAGTTCTACGGCTACGAGCTGTCGATCGACGGCATCCTGCGCGAGATCGAAACCGGCGAGGCCGACTACACCAACTACCAGGGCGACATCGAGGAATACAGCCAGCCGCTGGTGCGCCTGGTCGACGTCATGCTGTCGGACGCGGTCAAGCGCGGCGCCTCGGACCTGCACTTCGAGCCGGAAGAAAGCTTTCTGCGCATTCGCTACCGCATCGACGGCGTGCTGCGCCAGATCCGCAGCCTGCACAAGACTTACTGGTCGGCGATCGCGGTGCGCCTCAAGGTCATGGCCGACATGAACATCGCCGAGACCCGCGCACCGCAGGACGGGCGCATCTCGCGCACCATCGTCGGCCGCCAGATCGACTTTCGCGTCGCGTCGCAGCCGACGATTCACGGCGAGAACATCGTGCTGCGCGTACTCGACCGCGAGAAGGGCGTCATCCCGCTCGAGCAACTCGAACTGCCGAAGGATTACCTGCGCACGCTCAAGATCATGATGTCGCGCCCCGAGGGCATCATCCTCGTCACCGGCCCGACCGGTAGCGGCAAGACGACGACGCTCTACTCGCTGCTGAATTACATTTCCAGCGAACAGATCAACATCATGACCCTCGAGGACCCGGTCGAGTATCCGTTCCCGCTGATCCGGCAAACCTCGATCAACGAGGCCGCCGGCGTCGATTTCGCCGGCGGCATCCGCTCGTTGATGCGCCAGGACCCGGACGTGATACTGGTCGGCGAGATCCGCGACCACGAGACCGCCGAGATGGCGTTTCGCGCGGCGATGACCGGCCACCAGGTTTACTCGACGCTGCACACCAACTCGGCGATCGGCGCGCTGCCGCGGCTGCGCGACATCGGCATCATCCCCGAGATCATGGCCGGCAACATCATCGGCGTCGTCGCCCAGCGCCTGATTCGCAAGCTGTGCAAGTACTGCAAGACCGCCTACGAGCCGAGCAAGGAGGAACTGCGCCTGCTGATAAATGCCAAGGGCGTCGTACCGGACAAGATTTTTCGCGCCAAGGGCTGCACTTCGTGCGACAACACCGGCTACAAGGGCCGCATGGCGCTGATCGAGATCCTGAAGATGAATTCGGATCTCGACGACCTGCTCGCGCACGGCGCGACCACCAAGGAAATCAAGGATGCGGCCAACAAGCAGGGCTTTTTCACGCTGGCCGACGACGGCGTGCGACATATCCTCGACGGCCTGACCTCGATCAAGGAAGTCGCGCGCGTCGCCGACCTGACCGAGCGGATGGGCTGACATGCCGCTGTTCCAGTACAAGGCGATCGACGCCAGCGGCAAGTTTATCTCCGGCAGTCTCGACGCCGGCAACGCCAACGACCTCGAGTTGCGCCTCGAGAAGATGGACATGGACCTCGTCACCTTCAAACAGAAGGAACCGGGCGCGGACCTGTTCGGGCGCAACAAGATCGGCCGCCGCGACCTGATCAACTTCGCTTTCTACCTCGAGCAGTTGACGCGCGCCGGCGTGCCGATCCTCGAGGGCCTCGCCGACCTGCGCGACGGCGAGGAGAATCCGACTTTCCGCGACGTCATCACCGGCCTGATCGAGGCGATCGAGGGCGGCAACTCGTTTTCGCAGGCGCTCGCGCTCTACCCGAAGATATTCGACAGTGTGTTCGTCAGCCTGGTCAAGGTCGGCGAGCGCAGCGGCCGCATGAACCTCGTGCTGGTCGACATCGTCGAGACACTCAAATGGCAGGACGAGCTGCTCGCCAAGGCGCGCAAGATCATGATGTATCCCGCCGTGATCGGTACGCTGGTGCTGACGGTCATCCTGTTCATGATGATCTTCGTCGTGCCCGACATCATGGACGCGATCGTCGGCCTCGGCGGCAAGATCCCGATCGAGACCCGGGTGCTGATGGCGACGTCCAACTTTCTCGCCGGCTACTGGTACATCGTGCTCGCCACGCCCTTCGCCGTGTTTTTCGTGCTGAGCTATTTCTACAAGACCAGCAGCAAGGCGCGCTTCAAGCTCGACGGCATGATGCTCAAGATGCCGATCCTCGGCCCGGTCAACGAGAAGATCAAGATTTCACGCTTTACCCGCTACTTCTCGCTGATGTTCGCGTCCGGCATCACGGTGCTCGACGCGATCAGCCTGAGCAAGGCGGTGGTCGCCAACGCGGTGCTCGAGGACGGCATCGATCGCGCCTGGCAGCAGATCTCGGAAGGTTCGAGTATCAGCGAGGCGTTCAAGAATATCGGGATTTTCCCGCCGCTCGTCGTGCGGATGCTGCGCGTCGGCGAATCCAGTGGCCAAATGGACAAGTCGCTGGACAACGTCAGCTACTTTTTCGACCGCGACATCAACGACACGATCGAGAAACTGGAGCCGGTGCTGCAAACCTCGCTGATGGGAACGATCGGCATCATCGTGTTGTGGCTGGCGCTGTCGGTGCTCGGACCGATTTACGACACCATCGCGACGATAGATTTTTGATGCCGCAGCCATGAAGAGAGTACTTTACTTTACCGGGTATCGCATGGTGGCGCAGGAATGGTCGGGCCACAAGCTCGTCAGCAGCGTCTACTTCGAGCCCGACGACCAGGGCCTGGACCTTTTCAGCGCCTACCTGCGGTCGTTCAGGAACGAGCCGGTGCGCCTGCTGGTCGACCTGATCGAGGAAGAGTTCCGCCAGATCCGGATACCGCTGCTGCGCGGCTCCGACCGCCAGGCCATCCTCAATCGCAATTTCATCAAGTACTTCCGGACCTCCGAGTACAAGCACTCGGTGTCGCAAGTTGTCGAGAAGGGCGCACGCAAGGAAGAGAAGGTCCTGATCATGGGCCTGACCAACCAGTACCTGCTCGAACCCTGGCTCAATATCGTCGAGGAGACGCGCACACCGCTGTCCGGCATCCTGAGCCTGCCGCTGGTCTCCGAGGATTACGTCAAGGAGCTCAAGGCCGAGCAGCGCGCCGTGATTCTCGTCAGCCAGCAGGTGCCGAGCAACCTGCGGCAGTCGGTATTCGTCGACGGCAAGCTGATCCTGAGCCGGCTGGTGCCGATCGCGAGTTTTTACCAGGGTGACTACGCGTCCGACGTGCTGCGCGACATCGAATCGACGCAGCGCTACCTGATCAGCCAGCGCATCGTCGAGCGCTCGGAAACGGTGGCGGTGCACATACTCACCAACAAGCGGCACTTCGACAAGCTGCAGGCCCGCAGCGAGGCCGAAAGCTACTTCGACTTCACGATTCACGAAATCAACGAACTGCTCGAGCGGCAAAAGATCGTCGTCCCCGACGAGCAGGATTTCAGCTCGTCGCTGTACTGCTACCTCGCGAGCAAGAAGCTCGCTACCAACCATTACGCGCAACCGAAGGAGCGGCGCTACTACCAGCACCACCGCGCCGGACTGGCGCTGCGCGCGGCGGCGATCGCGCTGGTCGCGGTGGGCTTCGGCATGGCCGTGACCAGCGGGGTCAAGGGTTTCCTGTATCGCGCGACGATCGCCGAGACCTCGCTGATCGAGCAAAAGTACAAGGCCAAGTACAACCAGCTCAGCGAAAATCGCATCGATTCGACGACCTCGACGACGGCGATGCAGCACATCGTCGAAACCGTCGATACGATCCGCACTAACTACCTGCACGACCCGGAAGAAATGCTCGCGTTGATCAGCCAGGACATCAGCATCTTCCCCGATATCCGGGTCAAGAAGCTCGAGTGGTTCGTCGCCAACGTTTCCACCGCCACCAGCGCGGAAGACGTCGAATGGGGCAAGCCCAACACGCGGCGCAAGCGCAACGCGGGGCGAGGCGACCCGAACGCGCCGAAACCGAAGAAAGGCTACTTCGAGATTGCCAGCGTCGATGGCGAGTTCCTCAATTTCGACGGCAACTACCGTTTCGTGCTGTCGGCGGTCGACGACCTCGAAAAGGCCATGATCGAATCCGGCAAGTACTTTTCGGTCGAGATCACCAAGCGGCCGCTGGACATCGAGTCCGACAATCGCCTGAGCGGTAACGTCGGCGCCGGCAGCGGCGGGCAGCGACAAAGCGCCGAGATCAGTTTCCGCGTGGTCCGCGAGGTGGCGTTATGATGGGCGGTATCGACTGGTTTTATCTGCGCCGGCCGATCATTCTGCTGCTCGCCGCGATCGGCGTTTCGGCCGCGCTCGCGTTCGTCGGCTGGCAGTACGAGAGCATCCAGAACGAGAAATACCAGACCGCGTTGTCGCAGCTGCAGTCGACCCACCGGATCTACCGCAATATCGTCAACGACATCGACCTGATCGACCAGTATCGCAGCCTCTACAACGACTACAAATCGTCCGGCCTGGTCGGCGAGGAGCGGCGCCTGTCGTGGATCGAAAGCCTCGAATCGACCAACGAGGTGCTGCGCCTGCCGACGCTGAGCTACGCGCTCAACCCGCAGGAAGAATTCGAGCGTCCCAAGTTCCGGCCGAAGCGCGGCGTCGAGGTCAGAAGCTCGCCGATGGAACTGAGCATGGGCATGATGCACGAGGAAGACCTGTTCGCGCTGCTCGAGGGATTGCGCCTGTCGATCAGGAACCTGTTCACGGTCGACTCGTGCCAGATTTCGCGCGATACGCCGGTCGACCGCTCGCTCGAAACCAGGCGTTCGAACCTGCGTTCGAACTGCACGATCCGTTGGGTGACGATCGATGCGAGTTAAGCGTTCCGCCGTCGGGCTGATGCTCGCGACGGCGCTCGCCGGCGCCGGCGTCGCCGCGCAGGCGGCCGAGTTGGCGACCCTGTTCACGACGCCCGAGGAACGCCGGATCATCAACTCGAACCGCTACAAGACCGACGACGAGCGCACCACTGCGCCGGTGCGGGCCGAGGCCGAGCCGCCGGTGCAGCAGCTGCTGCGCGAGGAAGTCACCCGCGAATACCGCATTTCCGGCATCACCCTGTCGCCGGAAGGCGCGCACACGGTGTGGATCAATTCGACGCTCTACAACGATGGCGACGAACTCGAGGATCGCAGCAAGATCAAGGTCATCGTCGGCGATAGCGTGCGCGTGCGGATCACGTTGCCGGACGGCCAGCAGTATTTCGCCACTAGCGGGGAGAAGCTCCAGGTCACCTACCTGGCGCGGATCGAGAACTGACATGCGTCGCCGACGGAGCCAGTGCCAGGGGGGCTATGCGCTGATCATGCTGGTCGTGCTGCTGATGGGCCTCGGCGGCAGCGTCGTCGCGGGTTACACGCAGTTGACCAAGCACAAGTGGGAGAAGCAGCGCGCCGAGCACAACCGGCAGGTGCTGCGCGAGGCCAAGCAGGCGTTGCTGATGTTCGCCTACGATTATCCCAGGGATACTCCCGGACGCGGTCCGGGCCGGCTGCCGTGCCCCGATACCGACGACGACGACGGCTTCGCGAACTCGACGCCTAACTGTGTCAGCGGTGGTGACGCCGTCATCGGTCGCCTGCCGTGGCGGGATCCCGACCTTGGCCTTCCGGAAGCGCTATTCGACGCGAGCGGCGAGCGCCTCTGGTACGCGGTTTCGAAAAACTTCGCCTACAATATCTCCCCGGCCGCCAACGATATCATCAATTCGAATTCCTTCGGGACGATTACGCTGCTCGACCAGACCGGCAACATGATTTACGACGGCGCGAATGCGTTTCAGGGCGAGGGTGTCGCCGCGGTGATCTTCGCGCCGGGGCCGATCACCCGCCGCGACGAGGACGGCGACGGCACTTACGAGTATACCCAGCTGCGCGGTACCCCGGTGCAACGCGTCGACCCGCGCAACTACCTCGATACCTTCACCGACGCGGCCGGCGCCTTCGACAACAGCCTGTTCACCAACGACGAGAGCGATTCCGACGACGACGGTTTTATCCTCGGCCCGGTGTTCGACGCCGACGTCGGCGACATCGTCGTCAACGACCAGATGATCGTAATCACCGCCGCCGAGGTGATCGAAATGGCGGAAAAGGCGACGCTCGAATTCTACCGCGACGCGATCGCCGACTATCGTGTCAAAACCGGACGATATCCGTGGCTGGACGACTGGGCCGGCAGCCTGCCGACGCGCTTCGACGCCGATATCGGTTCCTACAAGGGCCGCGTGCCGTCGATCTTCGGTAACTACTTCAGCGCCAACGGCAGCAATACGCGGCCGATCATCAGCGACATCCGCATGACCCTCGAGATCGACGGCCTGACGATCGACGAGACCGCGCCGGCGTCGGCGTCGCCCGACGTCTACTTCGATACCTCCGGCGACCTCGTCACGTCGTTTCCGCCGGGCAGCTCGGTGGTTCGCTACTTCTGGGACGGGCACCCGTCGAAATCGCCGACGCTGACGTTGGACAACGTCTGGGAGCTGTGCCCGGTGGTCAGCGGCACCGAGGACGACTGCAACCAGGACGACTCGGGCAACTTCATCGGCGGCTCGGAGAGCGACGTCTGGCTGCGGATCCGGCGCATCACGGTTACGCTCAACTCGATCGAGAATCCGTTCGAGTTCCAGAATTCGGACTTGATGGCGACCGCGGCGGCGTTCACCCCGGCCGGCACGGGCATCAATGCCTACATCTTCCGCGAATACAACAATAATTCCGGCTACCTGACCGTGTTGAACGAGTTCGATTACGATTTCCAGGACTCTTTCGACCTGCAGGGCTCGAACAACCTGGTATTCAACGGCCCCGACAAGCTGACCGTCGGCATCATTTATTATCCCGAGCTGTCGCGCTGGGCGATCGACGACGAGTGGCACCACAGCGTGCAGCTGGCGATCGCCGAGGATTACAAGCCGGACGGCAACAATGCCAACTGCACGGTCAACGGCTGCCTCACGGTCGCCAACCTCGCCGGGGTCAACAACGACAAGGTCTCGCTGCTCGTGATCGGCGGCGAGATCGACAATCTCAACGACGACGGTGCGGGCGGTTTCGCCGACGACTGGGCCGCGCAATTCGAGCCCGAGAACGACACGGCGAACCTGGTCTACGACCGCCTCGCCGGCAACGACAGGGTATTCGTAACGCAATGACCGACATGCATTCAATCGCCGCGTCGCGCGCGCGCGGCTTCACGCTGGTCGAGATCGCGATCGTCCTCATGATCGTCGCGATCCTGCTCGGCTACACGGTCGCGCTGTTCCCGGTGCAGCAGGAACTCAAGCAGTACCGCGAGGCCGAGCGCGAGATCGACAGCGCGATCGAGCACCTGATCGCGTTCGCCCAGGTCAACGGCCGCCTGCCGTGCCCGGATGTGGACCGTTCCGGTGGCGATGTCGACGGTTTCGAGGATATCGAACCTAGCCCACCGGCGCGTTGCGAGGCATACCATGGGTACCTGCCCGCGCGCACGCTCGGCATGACCGGCGATTACGGCGTGGATCCCCTGTTCCCCAACGACCCCGGGGTTTTGCTCGACCCCTGGGGCAGGGGTTATCGCTACGCGGTGTCGGAGTCCGACGCCGGCAACGGTGACCGGGATTTCATCGCCGCCAACGGTATCCGCGTCGAGGGCATGGCCAACGCGCTGCCGGACCTGTTTATTTGCGACGACAGCGCGGCCACCGGCGACGACGACGATTGCACCGAAGTGACCGGCGACGACGTCGTGCCGAACGTCGCCGCGGTGGTGCTGTCGCTGGGCAAGGATCGCGGCGCGATCGCCTCGAATATTCAGCGCGAAAATACCGACGATTTCGACGACGGCACGAAAGACAAGGTCTTCATCTACGCGCCGCGAAACGAAAATGCCGGCACCGAGTTCGACGACGTGATCCGCTGGATTCCGGCCAGCCTGCTGTTCTCGAAAATGATCCAGGCCGAACAGCTCCCCTGACCCAATTAGGGGGACAGTTTACCTGTTTACCCTAACTATGCCCTGTTTCGGTGCGGAATTAGGGTAAACAGGTAAACTGTCCCTCTAATTGTGTGGGGTCCCTCTAATTGCGGGGGTCCACCGATTTACGAGGTCGCGGGAATGTGCGGGCGTTACTCGGCGAGGTGCTGGAACAGGTTGAAGCAGACCCGCCCGGGCTCGTTCTGCGAGAGTTCCAGCTCGTAATTGAATGCGTGCGCCATGATCGCGGCCTGGTACAGGCCGATGCCCATGCCGCTGCCCGACGACACCGGCTGCTGAAACAGGTTTTCCTCGATCTCGGGCGCGATCGCGTCGCCGTCGTCGCAGACCGACAGCACGATCAATTCGCGCGTCGACAGCAGGCGCAGGTCGACGCGCGTCGCCGAGGTCTTCTTCAGCGCGTTGTTGATCAGGTTTTCGGCGACGCTGTCGAACAGGTCGACCGGCAGCGGCACGTTGTGCTCGATGTCGCGGTGCACGTGCAGGCGTTCGTTGGCGTTGTGCAATTGCTCGATGCGCTGGATCCACTGTTCGCAATCGACCAGGCTGATCTGGGTATTGAGCCGCGGCGCGCGCAGCTTGTTGAGCGTGCTCTCGAGGCGTTCGCCGATCTGCCGCAGGTTGGCCTGCAGCAGCTGCTGCGAATCCTCGGACTTGCGTTCCATGTCGAGGATGTCGAGCGAGGCCTTGATCGACTGCAGGATGTTCTTGATGTCGTGCGTCAGCCGCGCGCCGGTGTGGTGGATGGTCGCGAAATGTTCCTGCGCGCGCATCTTTTCCTGGTTCAGCTTGGCGAGATAGAACTGGTAAGCCATGCGAATCAGCAGGATCGTGTGCTGTTCGAGCGCGGTGCCCGGGTCGGCCTTGAAGTGCAGCACCACCGATACCTTGTCGTCGAGCCTGTGCTCTAGCACGGGGCCGGTCCTGTCGCCCGCGCCGACGCGGAAATTCTCGAAGCGCCACTCGATCGCGTTGAGCCAGTCGTTCTCGACCAGGTGTTCGCAGGCCGCCTCGAGGTATTCGTTAGGCGTCAGGTAGCGTTCCTCGATCAGCGTCGTCAGCGTGTTGATCCAGGTTTCGAACGGGCCGCCGATCGTCATCGCGTAGCGGTTCCACAGCACGCCGATGCCGGAATAGCCGACGCCCGGGTTCCAGAACCAGCTGATGCCGATCGTCAGGGTCGCGACGATGAACACGGTCAGCAGCAGGCCGTCGATGTAATCGACGCCGTAGAGCAGGTTGATGACGATGCCGCCGAGCAGCACGATGAACAGCAGCGTCGCCGCGAGCAGGCCGTGCATCAGGTCGACCTGGCTGCGCCGCTGGCGCTGCAGGTCGGGATTGGGCGCGAGGTAGTACAACAGCACCGGCACGAGTATCAATGTCTGCATGTACTCCTCGAACAGCGGCGGCAGTTCGATCTGGCGGAAGGTCGTCGGGATCAGGCCGACGGCCATTTCGAGCGTGATGATCGACAGTGCGAGCAGGTCGAAGGAGCGAAACGCGGTCTGGCCCAGCAGGCGGCTGCCGATCAGCCCGGAGACGATCAGGCCGAACAGGATCAGCGATTCGTTCGGGTAGGTGTAGGTGAAGACGACGACCAGCACCGCGAACATCGCCATCGGCAGGCGGTTGATCTTTGTCTCCTTGCTCCACAGAGGTTGCCAGAGCAGGAACAGGCCATACAATATGAAGGTCAGGGCGAATCGCAGTCGCGGTTCTTCGACCGCCCAGATCAGCAAGTGGTAAAACAGCAGCAGCGAGGCGAGAATCTGCTGCCCATATTGCAGAAGCGAATTGACTCGAATCAAGGTGTGCGAATATCGAATGCCCGTTCAGACTATAGCACTGTTTCGATTCCTGATGCTGGGAATCCTGGGTCGGCGCTTCTTCGTCTTGCTCGGCATTCTGCTGCTCGTCGCGGTGCTGTCCGCGGCCTTCATCGGCGAGCTCGCAATCATTCACGGCGACGCGATCGTCGCCGCCTTTATCGCCGACTTTCTGCGCTACAGCCTGGCCCTGCTGCTCGTGCTCGTGGTCACGACCAGCGTCGTGGAGGACTACGAGTTTCGCCAGTTCGAGCGATTGTTGACGATGCCGCTGGCGCGCTGGCAATACATCGCCGCGCAAACGATCGTGATCGCGAGCCTCGGCGGGCTGCTGGCGCTGCCGGTGATCGTGCTGGTCGCGATCTTCGGCGACCTTTCCCTCGGCGCCTACTGGGCGCTGGCGCTGTGGCTCGAACTGCTGCTGCTCGGCCTGCTCGCGCTGCTCGCCGGCCTGTCGCTGGAGAAGGTCCCGCTGGCGGTGTTCTTCACGCTCGCGGTCTACCTGCTGGCAAAGCTGTCGGGCCTGATCACGCTGATGCTGGCGGAATCGGTCAAGCTGGCCGAGGGCAGCGCCGCGAGTCGCGCGCTCGAGTTCATCTTCAAGGCGATCCTCTACGTCATTCCGGACACGACGACCTTCGCCGACAGCGACGTGTTCTTCGAGGCGCGCTCGGCGCTGCCGCTGCTCGCCGAGCAATCCCTGTCGGTCACGATCTACGCGCTGTTTCTGCTCGCCGTGTGCCTGGTCGACTTTTACCGCAAGGAGTTCAACCTCTAGGTGCGCCGCGCGGAACGTCCCCTGCTACAGGTGCCGCGGCCGTTGACGCTCGGCTTCGTGGCGTTGTTCGCGATCCAGCTGGGTTACCACCACGTCAAGGACCGCGAGCTCGCCGCGACCTATCGCCAGTTGAGCCAGCCGCTCGCCGCGGCAACCTACCGCGCCGCGGCGATGGGCTCGGAGCAGTTGCTCGGCCACCTGCTCGCGATCCGCCTGCAGTTGCACGACAACCAGGCGGGGCAGCATTTCCGCTACAGCCTGATGGACTACGAGCGGCTGATCGGGTGGCTCGAGCAAATTTCGGACACCGCCCCCGGCACCGAGTACCCGCTGCTGCTCGCGTCGCGAGTCTACAGCCAGACCGGCAGCGAGCAGCGCCTGCGCACGATCATCGCGTTCATCGAGCGGCGCTTCGCCGACAATCCGCAGCGGCACTGGCGCCGGCTCGCCGAGGCGAGCCTGCTGGCGCGCCACCGGCTCGGCGATCTCGAACTCGCGCTGCGCCTCGCCGAGCGCCTCGCGCAGCAGCCGGAGAGCGTCGTGATGCCGCGCTGGGCGCGTGATTTCGAGTTTCTGCTGCTGGCCGAGCTCAACGAGTTCGAAGCCGCGATCGTGATCATCCAGGCGCTGCTCGAGTCGGACTCGATCAGGGACGTCGACGAGCAGCGTTTTCTTCGCGAAAAGCTGTCGGACTTTCGACAAAAGTTGTCCGAATCGCGACAAGCGCCCGTGAATTAGCGAAGTAATTTACTAAGTGACTGTGATATATATGGTTTTTTCTGTTTTGGCACGGTTAGTGCATCCGGGTCTACCAGGTACAACCGAAACGACTTGGAGAAATTGATGCAGTTTGCCAAACAAAAAGGTTTCACGCTGGTTGAAATCGCAATCGTGCTGGTCATCGTGGGGCTGCTGATCGGCGGCGTCCTCAAGGGCCAGGAAATGATCACCAACGCCAAGCTCAAGCGTATCGAGAGCGACAACGCGGGTATCGCCGCGGCAATGTTCTCGTACCAGGATCGCTACCTGCAATTGCCGGGCGACGACAGCGACGCCGAAGGTCGCTTTACCGCCTACGTGGCGGCCGACAATGCCAACGGCGACGGCGACGGCGTCATCGGCCTCGGCAACGACTGGGACCTGGCGACGACCACCGCGTGGACCGACGGCGGCCAGGAAACCCTCAAGTTCTACGGCCACCTGCGCGCCGCCGGACTGGTGCCGGGCGACGCGCTCGATGATACCCGCCCGTCGAACGCCTACGGCGGGCAGATCGGAATCCAGGACGGTGCGCTCGGTATCTCGGGTCACGTGACGATATTCGGCACCATCGAAGGTCCGATCGCGACCATCATCGAGGCGCGGCTGGACGACGGCGCGCCCGACGCGGGCCGCATTCAGTCCGCCGATACCGGCAACGACATGTCCAATGCCGGTGTCCCTGCGGCCGCCTACAACGACGCCAATCGCTACGACATGGCTTTCCGCCTGTAATCCGCGACGGCTTCGAGACCGGAATGGCCCGCCAGCGACTGGCGGGCCATTTTTTTGCCGCGCGAGTACCGGCGTAACGGATATAATCGCGTTTTCGATATCGCGATCGCGCAAGCATGAGTTCGAATCCGACCCCGGCGCTCGCCGTCACCGACCTGAGCTATTCGATCGGCGGGCTGGATATCCTGAAATCCCTGAACCTCGCCGTCGAGGAGCACCAGTATTACGCGATCGCCGGCGTCAACGGCGCCGGCAAGTCGACGCTGATCAAGCTGATCCTCGACCTGATCCGGCCGGCGCCGGGCGGCACCATCCGGGTCTTCGGCGCCGATAACCGCGCCCGCGAATGCCGCGAGCAGCTTGCGTACCTGCCGGAGAAATTCGACGTCAAGAAGAGCGTCAGCGGGCGTCAGTACCTCGAATTCATCGCCGCGATCTACGCGCACAAGGTCGATAACGCGTCGCTCGACGGTCTCGCCGAGCGCCTGGATTTCCCGCCCGCGCGGCTCGATTCGCGCGTCGCCACCTACTCCAAGGGCATGGTGCAAAAGCTCGGCCTGTTGAGCTGCTTCATGCTCGAACGCCGCCTGCTGATTCTCGACGAACCGCTGAGTGGCCTCGACCCTCGCGCGCGCTACCATTTCAAACAGCTGATGCAGGACGAACGCGCGGCCGGGCGCACGGTGCTTTACAGCACCCACATGCTGGCCGATGCCGAGGAGCTGTGCGACCGCTTCAGCATCCTGCATGACGGCGTTTTGAAATACGAAGGCACGCCGGCGACCTGCGTGCGCGAATTCGCCGCCACGACCCTCGAAGAAGCCTACATGAACTGCATCGCCAGTTAGGGGGACAGTTTACCTGTTTACCCTAATTATGCCCTTTTTTGGTGCGGAATCAGGGAATGCGCGCCTAAAAGGCCCCGGGCTTTAATTCAGTTCTTTCAGCTTGCGCGTCAGCGTGTTGCGCCCCCAGCCGAGCAGCCGCGCGGCGTCCTGCTTGCGCCCGCGGGTCGCTTCGAGCGCGCAGTCGAGCAGTATCTTCTCGAAATCGCGGGCGGCCTTCTTGAGGATGCCGGTCTCGCCCTGTTCGAGCTGAAGCCGGGCCCAGCCACGCAGCGACTCGCGCCAGTCGCCGGTGCCGCCGGTCGTGCCGGCCGCCGCGGTCGCGTCGGCGGTCGGCTCGGCCGCGCAGGCGCGCGCGACCAGCTCGAGCGCGTCGTCGATGTCGAACGGTTTCGGCAGGTATTCGAAGGCGCCGTCGTGAAACGCCTGTACCGTCGTGTCGAGATCGCCGTAGGCGGTCATGACGATGATCGGCGTCTGCGGCGAGACATACTTGATCTGCTTGAGCAGTTCGAAGCCGTTGATGCCGGGCATGCGCACGTCGGTAATGATCAGCCGCGGGCGCTGTTCCGGCTGCGAGCGCTTGAACTGCGCGAGCGCGACCGCGCCGGACTCGAACGCGGTTACGGCGTAACCGCTGTTGCCGAGCGTCTTTTCGAGCACCCAGCGCATGGACTGGTCGTCGTCGATGATCCAGACGGGCGTTTGCGTCGCTTCGAGCGGTAAGTTCATGGCTTATCCAAAGGTAGAATCGTGCTAAAAGTAGTGCCGGCGGCAGTGCTTTGCAGCTGGATCGTGCCGCCGTGCCGGCTGATGATTTCCTGCGCGATCGGCAACCCGAGGCCGCTGCCGTCGGGCTTGTCGGTGATCATCGGCAGGAATATGGTCTCGCTCATTTCGGCCGGAATGCCGCGCCCGGTGTCGGCGATGTCGACCTGCACGACGAGCCGGTGCAGGCGGGTGCCGATCGTAAAGCTGCGGCCGACGCGGGTGCGAAAGGTCACGTCGCCGCGGCCGTCGATCGCCTGCACGGCGTTGCGCGCGATGTTGAGGAAGGCCTGGATCAGCAGGTCGCGGTCGGCCTCGAACTCGGGGATGCTCGGGTCGTAGTCGCGCAATATACGAATTCGCTCGGGCTCTGCGGCGAGCAGGATCTTGCGGATGTGCTCGAGTAACTCGTGCACGCTGATGCGCTCGCGTCGCAACCCGCCCGACGGCCCGAGCATGCCGCCGATCAACGCCCGCAGCCGGTCGACCTCGCTGATGACGACCTCGGTGTACTCGACGAGCCCGGGATCCTCGAGTTCGCGCTGCAGCAATTGCGCGGCGCCGCGAATCCCGCCGAGCGGATTATTGATTTCGTGCGCGAGCGCGCGCGCAAGCTGTTGCGTCGCTTGCTGCTGCAATTGATTCAGCTCGTCCTGGGCGAACTGCGCATGGCGTTCGAGCGGGCGGATCTCGATCAGGATCTCGTCCTCGGCCGTAACCTCGCCGAACGGGTAGATGCTGTAGTCGGCGAGTATCGACTTGCCGTTGGCGAGGGTCATGACCGCTTCGCGCTCGGTCAGCGCGACCGGCCCGGCGGCGAGCCGCGCGACGATACTCGACGGCTCGACCGGGCTGAACAGGCGCTCGAACTCGCGGCCGACCAGGTTCGCGGCGCCGACCTCGAACAGGGCTTCGCCGGTCGCGTTGATATAGGTCACGCGGCGCGCGCGGTCGACGCGCAGGATCGCCGAATTGAGCGTGTCGAGCGTCCGCCAGGCAAAGTCGTCCGCCAGGGTCGATGTCGCGCGCGAGGCTGGCATGGTCACGGTGATTTCCTGACCGCGGACAAAAAAGGCCCCGTGCAGGGGCCTTTTCCGTACGCGATACCGGCGAAGGCCTAGACGCTGTAGTACAGGTCGAACTCGACCGGGTTGGTCGCGAGCCGCAGACGCTGGACTTCCTCGTTCTTCAACTCGATGTAGGCGTCGATCATGTCGTCGCTGAAGACGCCGCCTTCCTTCAGGAAGGCCCGATCCTGGTCGAGCGCGTCGAGCGCCTGGTCGAGCGAGAACGCAACCTGCGGAATCTCGGCCTCTTCCTCGGGCGGCAGGTCGTAGAGGTCCTTGTCCATCGCGTCGCCCGGATGAATCTGGTTCTTGATGCCGTCGAGGCCGGCCATCATCATCGACGCGAAGGCGAGGTAGGGATTCGCGGTCGAATCCGGGAAGCGCACCTCGATACGCCGCGCCTTCGGGCTGCTGACGTGCGGGATCCGGATCGACGCCGAGCGGTTGCGCGCCGAGTAGGCCAGCATGACCGGCGCCTCGAAGCCGGGCACCAGGCGCTTGTAGCTGTTGGTCGCGGCATTGGAGAACGCGTTCAGCGCGCGCGCGTGCTGGATGATGCCGCCGATATAGTACAACGCTTCGTCGGACAGACCGCCGTAGCCGTCGCCGGTGAAGATGTTGACGCCGTCCTTGACCAGCGACTGGTGCACGTGCATGCCGTTGCCGTTATCGCCGACCAGCGGCTTGGGCATGAAGGTCGCGGTCTTGCCGTAGCTGTGGGCGACGTTGTGCACGCAGTATTTCAGCACCTGGATTTCGTCGGCCTTGCGCACCAGCGTGTTGAAGGCGACGCCGATTTCGCACTGCCCCGAGGTCGCGACCTCGTGGTGATGCACCTCGACCTTGAGGCCCATTTCCTCCATCGCCAGGCACATCGCGCCGCGAATGTCGTGCAGGGAATCGACCGGCGGCACCGGGAAGTAACCGCCCTTGATGCCGGGCCGGTGGCCGAAGTTGCCGTCCTCGTAGATCTTGATCGAGCTCCACGCGGCTTCCTCCGATTCGATCTGGTACGAGCAGTGGCCCATCTCGGTCGACCAGCGCACGTCGTCGAAGACGAAGAATTCGTTCTCGGGTCCGAAGTAGGCCGTGTCGGCGATACCGGTCGACTTGAGGTAAGCCTCGGCGCGCATCGCCAGCGAGCGCGGATCGCGTTCGTAGCCCTCGCCGGTCATCGGCTCGACGACGTTGCAGCTGATGTTGATCGTCGGCTCGTCGGTAAACGGGTCGAGCACCGCGGTCGCGGGATCCGGCATCAGCACCATGTCGGACTCGTTGATGCCTTTCCAGCCGGCGACGGAGGACCCGTCGAACATCTTGCCGTCGGTGAAAGTATCCTCGCCGACGACGCTCGCGGGCACGGAGACGTGCTGCTCCTTGCCCTTGGTATCGGTGAAGCGGAAATCGACGAACTTGACGCCGTACTCGTTGATCTTGTTCAACACATCGGAAGCGGACATGGTTGGGTCTCCAGAAATCGGGGGTCGAAAACAGGCTGAGGATTTTACCGGTTTCGGATGGAATGCCAATTTTTCGTGCAAAACGCCCGAATCTTACCCGTAACGGCGCTAATTTGCACTATTTTAGTGCAATCTGGTCGGCGTAGTAGACGTTGACCCGACCGACGTAATCGAGCCCGGCCGCGCCTTCGCGCAGCGCGCGCACCGCCGCGGCGTGCTCGTCGCGACTCATCGCCAGCGGCAGCACGATATCCATCTCGATCAGCCGGTCGAGGTAATGCAGCTTGATCTGCGCGACCTGGTCGCGTTCGTCGATGGTCTGCCAGGCCTGCTCGAGGTCTTGCTCGATCGCGCCGCGCCCGGGCAGGCGCGCGAGCACCGAATCCCGGACCCGGGTATCGAGCGGGTCGATGTGGATCTGCACGTCGGCGATCTTCGGAAACTGGCGCTTGACCAGTTGCTCCATCTTGTGCGCGATGTAATGCGCCTCGGACACGGTCAGGTCCGAATCGACCTCGATGTGCGCGTCGATGTAGCCGAGCCCGCCCATCGAGCGCGAGCGCAGGTTGTGGATGCCGGTGACGCTGTCGTATTCCATCATCGCGCGGCGGATGTCGTCGGTCAGATCGACCTCGAGCCCGGTGTCGACGAGTTCGGCGAGCGCGCGCCAGCCGAGGCGGAAACCCATCAACAGGATCATCGCGCCGACGATGATCGCGGCCAGCGCGTCCATGTGCGGCACGCCGAGCAGTTGCGCGCTGATGCCGATGAGCACGATCACCGACGACAACACGTCGGAGCGGTGATGCCAGGCGTTGGATTCGAGCAGTTGCGAGTGGATGCGCCGCGCGGCGCGCACGGTGTAGCGGTAAAGCCCCTCCTTGCTCACGATCGCGAGCAGCGCGAACGCGATCGTGATCGGCTCGGGGCCGACGCCCGCCGGCGCGAACATGCTTTCGACGCCGCGCACGCCGATACCGATGCCGACCAGGCACAACATCGCGCCGAGCAGGAACGACGCCACGGTCTCGATGCGGCCGTGGCCGTAGGGGTGATCCTCGTCGGCATCCTTGGCCGCGCGCTTGGACGCGAACAGGACGATGAAATCGGTGCTCAGGTCGGCCAGCGTGTGCAGGCCGTCGGCGAACAGCGCCTGCGACTTGCCGAGCAGGCCGAAGACGATCTGCAGCGCCGCGAGCACGCAGTTGACCGCGGCGCCGACCAGCGTCACCCGCCGGGTCGTGCGGTAGCGCTCGTCAGCCGCCATCGTCGGCCTTTTGCACGAGAAACACGAACTCGGTGTCGCCGCGCTCGTCGATCTCGAGCACCGCGTGCCCGAACAGCCGGCACCAGGCGGGAATGTCGCGCAGCGAACCCGGATCGGTCGCGGTGATGCGCACACGCGTGCCCGGCGCCTGCTGCGCGATGCAGTTTTGCAGCCGGATGACCGGCAGCGGGCAGAACAGGCGTCGAGCGTCGAGCTCGATCGGAGCGCTCATCCGATAATCCAGTCCCGCGGAATTTGCTCGGGGGCGAGCGGCTTGACCGCGATCGTGCGCGTGCTCAACTCGCGGTCGCTGAAGCGTAGCTCGACGCGGTCGGCGTCGCGGCCCTGGCTGAAGCGCGCGGTGATCGCGCAGGCGAGCTCGAGCTCGGCGTCGTCGAGCGGGCCGCCCTCGATCAGCGTCAGCGGCCCCGGGTGGCTGACCGTCTTGATCGTCGCGAACTGGCGCTTGTAGCCCTCGAGAAAATTGTTCTCGCCTTCCTCGCGCGCGACGATCAGCTTGAACGTCCGGCTCGGGCGAATGTGGCGGCCGACCTTGAGCAGCATGATGTCGTCGAGTTCGTACTCGCGGCGGCCGCGATTGTCCCACAGGTCGCGCAGCTTGACCGAGTAGGTCTGGTCGGTCAGGAAGCAGCAGCCACCGGCCGGCTGCGCGTAATCCTCGATGCCGAGTTCGCGCGCCAGCGCGATCTGCGGCTTGCGCGAGCGGCCGTGAAAGTCCTTCAGCCGGTCGCGATCGATCCAGCCCTCGCGCTCGGGCAGGGTCGGCGGCAGGTGCTTCGCGCTGAGCGGCCGCAGCAGCAAATCATCGGCGCCGGATTCGCGCGCGATCACCGGCATCGTGGCCTTGCGCTGCGACATCGGCCGCTGGCCGACGACCTCGCCGGTGATGATGAAATCGAAAGCCTGCGCGTGGATCCAGTCGAGCGCCTTGTGCACCATGAACACCTTGCAGTCGAGGCACGGATTGAGATTCGCGCCGTAGCCGTGTTTCGGGTTGATGACGACGTCCTTGTACTCGTCGACGACGTCGGCGATGTGCAATTTGATGCCGAGCTGCTCGGCGACCCACAGCGCGTTGTTGCGCTTTTCCCGTTTGCGGTCGTGGTTGCGGATCGCGTGGGTATGGCCTTCGACGCAAAAACCGGTGAAGAAATTGATCCCGTGGACCTCGATGCCCTGCTGCTGGATCAGGCGCGCCGCCAGCATCGAATCGAGACCACCGGAGATCAACGCCAGCGCTTTTCGGGTCATGCGCGTTCGACCGTTGCGGAAAAGACAGGGATTATAGCAATAACGGGCGGCGCCGCTAACACGGCGCCGCCGGTCAGGCGTATGGCGAGGGGGGAGAAGCGCCTACCAGCAAACGGGGGTATTATCGCCGGTCGCGCCCTTGACCCCGGTGTTGGTCAGGGTCAGCGACTTGCACTCGGCGTCGCCGGCCTGCGATAGCCCCGGAACCGGATTGGCGGACAGCGTGAAGGTCGTGCCGGCCATGGCCGACGCCGTGATCGAGTACAGGTTGCTGTCCGACAGGACCGGGAACGAGACGTTACAGTTCGCATGGTTATAGCTGCCGTAGAGTGCACGGCATTTTTCCAGCGAACCCGCGACCTCGGCCAGCGTCGCCCGCGCCTCGGTGCGGTTGGATGCGATTACGTTGTCGCGGTAAAAGCCTGCCGCGATCATGCTCAGGACCGCGACGATCGCGACGACAATAGTCAACTCGATGAGCGAGAAACCGGAGGTTTTTTTCATGTCGATCCTCTGCATGGCTGATTAGATCTCCACCGGGGTACGGTAGATGATCACGTCCACGTAGTGGACGTCGTTCAGGACCTTGCCCTGGAACATGATCACGTCACCGGGGCGAAAATCGGAAAACTGCTTGCGGCTCGCGTCGAAGCTCCTGAGCTTGGCGCCCGGCGCGATCCGGTATTCCTGCTGCTCGACGGTGAACTTGTCGTAGCCGACCGCGGTGATGACACCTCCGCGGTCGAAGGATTCCATCGCTCCCGTGGTCGCCCACGGGAGCATCAGCGACGCGACCAGAAGCAGCCGCGTCAGTATCGGTTTGACTTGTATCATTGAATCAACTCCTGCCATGAGAATCGGCCCGAGGGCACGTCTTTGAGTTTCTTGACCTTGGTCGCGGTTTCGGCGGTAAACGCGAGGTCTTCGATGAATACCGGCTCGGGCAGGTAGCCTTCCTGCCTGACCGCGGCCAGCGTGCTGCTCTTGGTGCCGTCGCTGACGGTGTCGTACTCGTTGATGACGCCGTCGCCGTTGGAGTCGTAGGTCGGCTCGAGCGGCGATCCGCCGGTGGCCATGTCGACCGCGAACTTGAAGCCATAGCCGCCGACCGAACAGGGATCGTCGACCGGCACGAAGCTGTTGAAGAACACCGTGTCGCCGCGCGCGATCGGTGACACGACCGAGCGTTCGCCGGTGTCGGGCAGGTCGAAGAACCAGCCGTGGTCGACCGAGTAGTCGAGCGCGTTGCGCGACAGCACCCGGCCCGAGAAGCCCGTTTCGAAGGTCTGCTCGATCAGGTCGGCCTGCGACAGCGCATCGTCGCCGGTATCCCAGACGCCGTAGAATGACTGTGTGCCGGTGCTGGTCTTGTCCGCGTCGACCAGGTACTGGCCGGTGCCGAAGTAGACCATCAGGTTGGGCGCGTTCGACGGCGAGCCCGAATCGGGCTGCGTCGGATGCCTGGCCATTACCGGCTTGGACGTGATCGGCTGCCCGGCCGGGGTCGAGAACAGCGGCACCGGCGTCGAGCCGCTCTTGTAGGCCACGGACCACTGGCTGGCATTGTTGCTCGACAGGTCGAAGGCCCACAGGTTGCCCTGCAAATCGCCGGCGTAGACGCGGTCGACCGTGCCGTCGCCGTCGACGTCGACCGGCTGCGGGGTCGCGAGGCCGTTGCGATTGGACGCGTCGCCGACGCCGGTCGTGATCTTCCAGTAGTCACCGGTCGTCCAGGTGCCGTCGGTAGCGCCGGCCTCGATGTCGACGATGAACAGCTGCGCCTCGCCGCTGCCGAGGTCGTTGTAGCCGTTGCCGAAGATCGCGACCCACTTGCCGCTGTTCGTCAGCCCGACGAACGGTCGGCTGAAGGTATAGCCGAGATCGATGTCGTCGGCATTGGTGAATTCCCACAGCGCGATCTTGGCGGCGTTGGCCTCGTTGGCGTAAAGCGCCGGGTCGGTCACGTTGAGCGCGAACAGGCCGCGCGCGCCGCTGCGCACCGCGCCGATCAGCACGGTGTGCCACTCGGTGGTGCTGCCGGACGAGATATGGACATCGGACAGCGTCGGCGTCTCGTCGACGTAGAACCGGTGCACGTAGTTCGGCTCGGTCATGTGATGCAGGCCTTCGCCGACATTGCTCGACGCGAACATCTCCGGCACATAGGCGAATATCTCCTGGCCGTCGCTGTCGGCAAAGCCGTGCAGCATGCCGTCGTTGGCGCCGGCGTAAACCACTTTCTTACGGTTCTTGTAGGTGCCGTTCTTGTACTCGGAATAGGCCTGCGCTCCGGTCGGAAACGGCGTTTGGTCGGGCCAGTTCAGCGAGGGCTCGCCGACGAATACCGGGCCCGAGTTGACGAGATCGCCGAGCAGCGACAGGCGCTCGCGAAAGAACAGGCCGGTGCCCTCGTTGGAGCGGTCGCCGCGCAGGTAGTCGAGGCGCGCTTCGCCGGTCGTGTCGGGATCGGTGCCGCCGATCGCGTTGGTTTTGAGGTCATTCTTCATGTCGGTGGAAAGATTGGCCCACTGAAACGGCACGCCGTCAGGCGTTGCAAGCGATTTGTTGTAGGTGAAGACCTTGCGCGGGTTGGCGCTGAAATCGCGCCCGTTGAGGTTCGATGCGGCGTCCCATTTCGGCGTCGCCGCCAGCTCGCCGGTATCGAGATCGATGATCGGGAACGCGAGCAGGTTGCCCTGCCAGCGGTTGGGGTTGAACTGCGCGAGGTAGACCACCGACTCGGTGCTCAGGCGCGCCGAGTTGATCGCGACCGCGGCGGCGGTGTCGGTGCGCTCGGAAATGTTGGTGATCGCGGCCGACAGCGACGCGCGCAACTGCTCCGGGCTCTGCGCGTTCAGGAACTTGCCGCGGCCGTTGTAAGCGGCGTGCCACAGGTCGTCGATCGTCGTGTTGGCGTCGGCGACCGGCGTCGGCCAGACGAAGCCCTCGGCCAGCGGATCGGTCGGCGGGTTGATCGAGCCGTTCACGCCGAAACCGACGGTGAAGGTCACGAGATGCTGGTGCGTGGCCTCGTCGACGGTCGCCTGGATCGGCACCTTGTCGTCGAGGTCGCCGCGCAGGTCGGTCTCGTAGTTGCGCATCGCGACGTCGGCAAGGGTGTTACTCACGCCATCGGCGTAGTTGCCGCCGTCGTTGGACTGGTCTTTGTCGCCGTCGAAAATCGTGTCGTTGGCATTGCTGCCACCGTCGGCATCCCGGTTGCCGACGCCCGGATTCAGGCTGCCGTTCCAGAAGCCGTCGGTCATCAGGATGTTGAAGTTTTGCTGGCATTCGCCGCCGTCCGCGGCCGGCAGGATCGGGCCGGTGCCGTCGTCTACCATGAAATAGTCACCGGCGTCGCGCAGCGCGCTCCGCAGCGGCGTGGGGTTGGGAGTGATGACGAACGCGTACAGCTTGTCCAGCTGGTCGCGCTTGTTGGCGGCGTCGCTCATCGTCGCGATATCGTCGAGCGGACCGAAATTGATCATGCTCGAGCCCATGCGCGACGCATCGGTATTGTTGATCGTGTCGCCGATGACGGACTTGGTCACGTTGATGCGCGAGCGGTGGTACTGGAACCAGTTGGCGAAATTCTGCATTTCCGCGCTGCCGGCGGCGATCTCGACGCGCGTGTTGGCGTCGGTGTATTCGACCACGCCGTCGGAATCCGAGTCGCTCCAGACGTGGTAGGTCGGGATCCAGAACTCGGTGGTCGTCTTGATGCCCTCGGTGAACGTATGATTGATCTCGAGGTTGACCTTTTCACCGGTCGGAAAGTCCGGGTGCTTGAGCGCCGCGGTCGGAACGGCATCCTCGTACATCGGCGTGCCGTCGGCGTTGGTGCCCGCCCACGGCTTGTAGGTGACGCTCGGGTTGTAGTAGTTCGGGTTCGCCAGGTGATTGCGCCCGACCCAGCCCATGTCCCACTGCGCGTCGGTTCCGTTGGCCGGCGGCAGCACGAAGAACCAGGTCGGATAAAGAAGGGAAAAATTCGGCGAGTAGTACGCACGCCACTGTCCGTCGACGGCCAGTGCTCCGTTGAAGGTGGAAAGCCCGGTGTCGGCGCGCATCATCGTTT
This sequence comes from Gammaproteobacteria bacterium, assembly GCA_024638385.1. Classification (GTDB taxonomy): domain Bacteria; phylum Pseudomonadota; class Gammaproteobacteria. Next base: position 26,793 of record JAHEKJ010000019.1, read on the forward strand.
CGAAGTCCATGCTGCCCGAGTCGTCGAGGGTGAAGTACACGTTCGGCTCGACGATGGTCGACAGGTACAGCGGCGCCGCCGGCAGGACGCCGGGGGCAGAATGCCCCTGCTGCAGCGGCATCGCCGTGAACAGGGCGGCCGCGAGGATGCGTGCAAGTGAGGCTCTGGATTGCTTGATCATGGGATTTCTCCTGAACTTAATACTCTTTTCCGTAATATGACTGGACGATGCGATAGGTATTGCCCGTCTGGCCTGCCCCCCTTGCGGTCACCCTGAAATTGGATATCGTCAAGCCCGGCTGGCTGCTGCCGTAGCCGCCGATGTTGACCGCGGCGACCTCGTTCTGCGAGCGGTCGCCGAGATACTTGATGATGAAGCGGGGCTGCTCGGCGACGTAGGAAAGCGTCGTCGGCGCCACCTGCGCAGCGTCCCAGACCGCGTAATCCATGTAGTCCGGATCTTCGTCGGTCTTGTCGAACAGGCCCTGGGTCGGGTCGCTGAATGCGGTTTTCGAAATCGATGCGCCGATGTAGGCCTCGGCGTCGCGCAGGCCGGCCTCGGCCGCGTTGAAGGTCATGCCGGCCTCGCGCTGGTTGCCGGCCATGCTGACCTCGGTGCGCGTCGCCTGCATCGAGGTCACGCCGATGATCGTCAGCGCGATGAGGATGATCAGGCTGACGACGAGCGTCATGCCGGATTGTTGCCTGTGTTTCAGTCTATTCATGTCGTTCAAACCGTTCATTACCCGCCCAACCGGTTGCGCAGCGCGATGGTGGTCGTGAAGATCTGGCGCAGGCGGCGGTCCGCCGGCGTCACCGTGGCGCCGTTGAAAGTATAGGTCTGGTTGTCCTCGGCGAGGAAGTCGGAGTCCGAGCGCAGCAGCAGCATCAGCCGGATCGACATGATGTCGAAGGTGTCGGGGACGTTGTCGATCGTGACGTACTGGTTCGGGAAGTTGTCGCCGTCGGTATCGAGGCCGTACAGGATCTGCATTTCCTCGACGCCGTCGACCAGCTCGATATCGTTGCCGTTCTCCGAGCGCCACAGCGCGGGGGCGCTGGCGCCGGCCTGGATCGAGTAGGTCACGGTCTGCATTTCGAACATCGCGGCATCCGAGCCGTAGGTCTGCGACAGGCAGTGGGCGGAGCCGCCGCCGCCCTTGCAGCTGTCCGGGTTGTAGTTACCGGGCGTGCCGGCGGTGGGCGCGCCGGTGTTGTGCACGATCGCGTTCTGGCTCGCGTTGGTGCTGTTGGTCTTGTTGGTGACCTGGAAGATATCGGCGCCGCGGCAATTGCTGACCATGACGATGTCGTCAGGCTGGATGGAAGCGGTCGCGGTGACGTGAAGCATCGCCGAGGACGACACGTTGTACGGCGGGTGCACGTTGACCTGGGTCGGTTTCGCGCCGCGCACCGTGATGCTGTCGGAGCCGTTGAGGCCGTCGCCGTCGCTGCCGGTGATGATGCCGCCGGCGAGAAAATCGTGCAGCGCCGGGTTGTAGTCGGGGCTGTCGACGTTCAGGTTGTTGATGATGTTCTCGGTGTCGTCCGGGTCGAAGGTCGCGCAGCCGAAGAAGCCGGCCATGCGCAGGTCCTGCGCCATCGTCTCCATCGCGAAGCGACCGTTCTCCTGGATCCGCCCGATCGCGTCGGTGAACGAGTAGCTGGCCTTGTTGCCGATGTAGACCTGGACGACGCCGCCGAGCAGGAACAGGCTGATGACCAGCGCGACGAGGATTTCGACCATCGAGATGCCAAGTTGACGAGTGTGAGTATTCATGGGAGCAGAATGACCGAGTAACAGGTTAAATCGACGTCTGAATCGGCGCCGCAATCGGTGCCGGTGGCACCGGTGCCTTCGTCGTCCCACATGACCGTGACGACGAGCTGGGTGGCATCGCCGGTGATGATGCCGCGACCGCCCGGCAGGTTTTGCACCTCGGCCTTCCAGTCGGCGGCGTCGGAGGTGACCAGCTGCACCGAGTTGCAGGCGCTGGTCATGCAATCCTGTTCGTAGTCGTCGGCGGTATCGATGTCGGCATAGCCGCCGAACTGCGTATTATTGGCGCGAATTCGGTCGGCCATGTTGTAGCCGATCCAGACCGCCTGGCTGTGATTCAGCGCGCTCGAATTCTGCTTCATCGACGTGATCTGTAACGCCGCGATACCGAGCAGGCCGACCGAGATGACCAGCAGCGCGACCATCGATTCAATCATGGTCAGGCCGTGCTGGTGGCGGTGGCGATTTACGTGCATGATGCGCCTCCTCCCTGGCGGACCCGGCCGGTATTGGAAATCGTGATCGACTTCATGTGGGCCGTGCCGCGCTCGTCGCACAGCTTGAAGCTGCCGGTCGAGTTGGGGGCGAAGCCGCGGTTGTCGTAGGTCACGACGGCGCCGGCGTCGCTGACCAGGGTGTTGCCGCCCCCGAGCGGCTGCTGCACGCGCAGCAGTTCGTCGCCGGCGGAGAATGCACCGCTGGCGTCGACGTCGACGAACACGATCCAGCCGTCGGCCCAGTCCGTCGACGAGCAGCTGGCCTGGTCGTTGCTGGCGCATACGATGACCGACTGGTGGCGGCTGACCGCCGCGCTGCGCGCGAGCGCCAGGTGGCCGACGAGCGTGTTAATCTGCGTGGCGAGGCGGTCGTTTTTGATAAACTCGGACATCGACGGCACGCCGATTGCCATGACGAGGGCGATCAGCGCGGTCGTTATCAGTATCTCGAGCAGCGTAAAGCCTGAATTCTTTTTCATGACCTGTATCCTAATCCATCCGGAAGAAAAGTCCGTCGAAAGAAGATAGAACATAAAAAAGCACCGATGAACGGTAATTGCTCCGAATCGCCGGCCAAACCGGTCACACCAAAGTTGAGAAACGCGTCACACTATGTCTTGCGATAACCGTCACCCGCGCTCGATTCGCAGCTTCGTCCGCCGCGCCGGGCGCATGACCCCCGGGCAGAAGCTCGCGCTCGAGAAGCTCTGGCCCCGTTACGGTATCGAGTACCGCGAAGCTCTCGCCGACCTGCCTGCCGGGTATGCCGCGTGCAAGCTCGAGATCGGCATCGGCAACGGCGACGCGCTGCTCGCGATGGCGGCGGCCGACCCGGACAGTCTCTACCTCGGCGTCGACGTGCACGAGCCCGGCCTCGGCCGCTGCCTCAACGGCATCGACGCGGCCGTCCTCGGCAACGTCCGTCTGTTTCGCCACGACGCCGTCGAGGTGTTGCGGCACATGATCGCGCCGGCGTCGCTCGATCGCGTGCTGCTGTTCTTTCCCGACCCCTGGCCGAAGAAACGCCACCACAAGCGCCGCATCGTCAACGCGGCTTTTCGCGACCTGGTGCATGCCGCGCTAAAGCCCGCCGGGACGTTCCACGTCGCCACCGACTGGCAGGATTACGCCGAGGATATCGCCGCCCAGCTGCTCGCCGACGACCGTTTCGAGAACCGCGGCGACGCCGACGGCTTCAGCCCGCGCCCCGCCTACCGGCCGGCGACGCGCTTCGAGCGGCGCGGCCGGCGCCTCGGCCACGGCGTCTGGGACCTGGTGTTCGTCAGAAAATGAGATTCATCATGCCGATCATGACGACGATGAACAGCACGCTCATGAAGAAACCGGCGCGCATGAAATCGGGCACGCCGTAGCCGCCCGGTCCCTTGATCAGCGCGTTGACCTGGTGGGTCGGCAACAGGAACGAGTTGGAGCAGGCTAGCGCCACGGTCAGCGCGAACATCGCCGGGTTGGCGCCGACACCGATCGCGATGTTGACCGCCAGCGGCACCAGCAGCACGGTCGCGCCGACGTTCGACATGACCAGCGTGAAGAAGGTCGCGAGCACCGCCAGCGCCGACTGGATGACCCAGATCGGCATGTCGCCGACCACCGCCAGCGTCTCCTCGGCGATCCACTTGGCGGTGCCGCTGGTCTCGACCGCGAGGCCCAGCGGGATCAGGCTCGCGAGCAGGAACACCGTGCTCCAGGACACCGACTGGTAAGCCTCTTCGATCTTGAGCACGCCGGAGACGACCATGCCGATCGCGCCGGCCATCAGCGCGACCGACAGGCGCAGGTCGGTAAACAGCACCATGAACAGCGTCAGGCCGAAGAACAGCGCGGCCCACGAGACCTTGTTGGGCCGGATTTCCTCGCGCGGGTACTCGGAGGTCACGATGACGAAGTTGCGATCGCGCTCGAGATGCGCGAGCGCCCGCCAGGTCGTGTGCGCGAGGATCGTGTCGCCGGCCTCGAACGGCGTGTCGCGGATATTGTCGCCCTCGACCAGGGTTTCGCCGTCGCGGTGCAGCGCGACCATCGCGAGCCCATAGGTCTTGCGCATCCAGACGTCGCGCGCCGACTTGCCGATCAGCGACGAGCCGGGCGGGATGACGATCTCGGCAATGCCGGCCTGGGCCGACGACAGGACCTCGGAAAAAACGCGCAAACCCTTCTGGATCCTGAGTTCGTACTTGTCGACGAAGTCGCGCAGGTGCGCCGGCGAGCAGAGGATGCCGAGCGCCGAGTTCGGGCCGATGTCGACGTCGCGCGACAGGTCGCCGCGACTCGCGCGCATGCTCGCGCCGAACGGCTTGACCGCGATCACGCGGATCTTGTTGGCCGATTCGATATCGTCGAGTACCTGGCCGACCAGCGGGCTGTCCTCGGGCACGATGACCTCGAACAGCGAGTAATCGACGCCGTAGACCTCTTGTAAATACTTGCTACTGCCGGCGGTGGTGCCGGTCGAGTCCGCCGACACGCTGGGCAGCACGTAGCGCCCGGCGACGACGAAATAGAGGATACCGGTCGTCACCAGCGCAAGCCCGATCGGCGTGACCGAGAACAGGCTCCAGGTCTCCATCTGGCTTTCCGCCGGCAGCGCGCGGTTAGACGTCAGGATCAGGTCGTTGAGCAGGATCAGCGGTGACGAGCCGACCATCGTCATCGTGCCGCCGAGAATCGCGGTAAAGCCCATCGGCATCAGCAGGCGCGACATCGGCAATCCCGCGCGCACCGAGATCCGGCTGACGACCGGCAGAAACAGCGCCGCGGCGCCGATATTTTGCATGAACGACGAAATGACGCCGACGGTGCCGGCGACGATCGGGATGATGCGGCTCTCGGAGGTGCCGCCGAAATTGAGGATCACGCCCGCGACCTTGCTCATGATGCCGGTCTTGTCGAGTCCGGCGCCGATGATCATGACCGCGATGATCGCGATAACGGCGTTCGACGCGAAGCCGTCGAACAGGTGCGCGGTGTCGACCAGGCCCCGTTCGAGCCCCATCAGCGGCGCCACCATCGACGACAGGCCGAGCAACACCATGATCGTGATCGCGGCCTCGTCGACGTTGACGATCTCGAAGACGAACAGATAAATGGTCAGCAGCAGGAGGGCCGTCACCCAGCCGATTTCGACGCTCGGCGCGAGCCCGATGACATGCGAGCCGATCAGCGCGAAGATGATCCCGGCAATCCATTTGATGCCGCGTTGGCGGCGCAGCCTGACCCAGCGTAGCCTGACCTTCAGGATGCGGGAAAATCTGCTCAACTGCGACTCGTGCCCTCGACTGGCGAGCCCGGGGCCGAATCCACGCCGCGCCCGGGTATCGAATTGATGTTGTCTAAAACCGTTTGAATCAAGCGGCGTCGGCCATGATAACGCCTGCAAGACGAGACAGGTATATCCAAAGTAGTGTACACAATATTACCAGAGTGACAAAACGGCGGGCGTCGCCGCGTCCGGCAAAACCCGTTAGAATCGGCAATCGACCGATCGAGGTATCCCGGCATGTCGCGCAAGCATCCCGTCATTGTTATTACCGGCTCGTCCGGCGCCGGTACGACCACCGTCAAGAAGGCGCTCGAGTCGATTTTCCTGCGCCAGAAGATTCGCGCGGTCGTCGTCGAGGGCGACAGCTTTCATCGCTACGACCGCGACGAGATGCACGCGCGGATGGAAGAGGCGCGCGATACCGGTGTCAACTTCAGCCACTTCGGCGAGGAAGCCAATCTGTTCGCGGAACTCGAGCAGCTGTTCCGGACCTACGGCGAGACCGGCGCCGGGCGGATTCGCCATTACCTGCACGACGCCGCCGACGCGCGCATGCACGGCGAACGCCTCGGCGAGACCTTTATCGCGGGTCGCTTCACGCCGTGGGAGGAGATCGAGCCCGACACCGACCTGCTTTTCTATGAGGGCTTGCACGGCCTGGTCAAGAGCGGCGAAATCGACCTGACGCGTTACGTCGATCTCAGGGTCGGGGTCGCGCCGGTCGTCAACCTCGAATGGATCCAGAAAATACACCGCGACAGCGCCGAGCGCGGCTACACCAAGGACGAGGTCGTCGACAACATCCTGCGGCGCATGCCTGACTACGTCAAATACATCACGCCGCAATTCTCCGAGACCGACATCAACTTCCAGCGCGTCGCGACGGTCGACACGTCGAACCCGTTCATCGCGCGCGATATCCCGACCCAGGACGAAAGCTTCGTCGTGATCCGCTTCAGGAAACCGGACATCCGCAACACCGATTTCACCAACCTGTTGACGATGATCAGCGGCTCGTTCATGTCGCGGCGCAATACCATCGTCGTGCCCGGCGGCAAGATGGGCATGGCGATGGAAATCATCCTGATGCCGATCATCGCCGACCTGATGGCGCGCCGGCACGAGGATTGACCGCGCCGGCCGGCCCGCGATGCACCTGATCGACAGCCATTGTCACCTCGACGACGACCGCTTCGACGCGGACCGCGACGGTGTCGTCGCGCGCGCCGCCGCGGCCGGCATCGAGCGCATCGTCGTGCCGGCGACGACGGCGAACCGCTGGGACAAGATCCGCGACCTTTGCGCCGGTAACGACGCGTTCTATCCGGCCTACGGCCTGCACCCGTGGTTCGTCGAGCAGCACCAGGCCGCGCACCTGCGTGACCTCGATGCGTGGCTCGAGCGCGAGCGCCCGGTCGCGCTCGGCGAATGCGGCCTCGATTTCTACAATTCGCGGCGCGACGAGAAATGGCAGAAGCGGCTGTTCGGCGAACAGCTCGCGCTGGCGGCGCGTCACGACCTGCCGGTCATCGTGCACGCGCGCAAGGCGATGGACGAGACGATCGCGCTGCTGCGCCGGCATGCGCCCGCGCGCGGCGGCGTCGTGCACAGCTTCGCCGGCAGCGAACAGCAGGCGCGCCAGCTGTTCGATCTCGGATTTCGCCTCGGAATCGCCGCGACGGTCGGCTTCGAGCGCGCCCGCAAGCTGCGCGCGGTAGTTGCGGCGATGCCCGACGAGGCCTTGCTGCTCGAGTCCGACGCGCCCGACCAGCCCGGAGCCGCGCACCGCGGCGAACGCAACGAGCCGGCTTACATCGTCGAGCACCTCGAAATTATGGCGGAGCTTCGCCAGACCGACCCTGAAACCCTGGCTGTGACGTTGAACCGGAACGCCGAACGCTTGTTCGGATTGTGAACTTCGGTCGGGATGGCTCGCGGCCGGCAAGGGGGACAGAGCAAAATTTCCGCTTAAGGCACCTGCGGCGGTCACAATTTCAGGCGGAAATTTTGGTCTGTCCCCGACTGAGCACGAACATGGCTCCGATCGCCGTACCCGATATCGGGCGAAGCTAGCGCCCGGAGCCGAGTTCGCGCACTAACGGGGACAGACCAATAACTGCACCACGATTTTAAAGACCGCAACTAGCGAGATGCAGTTTTTGCTCTGTCCCCCTTGCTGGCCGCCAGCCATCCAACTACTACTCATCCCGTTTCATCCCGGATATTGAAACGCTCCTCGATCCGGGCGCCTGCGTGGTCGGCATCGAGGTAGTTATCTTCGCGAAAGTAAACCTCGCCATCCACGTCGATCAACACGACCGTGCACGCGCGCGTACCGTAGCCGGGCGAGCGGATGAAGCGGCTCGACAGCAGCCGCTCGACGTCGAGCGGCACGCCGGTGCGCGGCAGTTCGTGATCGTCGGCGGTCCGGTGGTCGGTGAGAATTTCGGCGAGCGCGCCGGGGTCGACCTCGCCGGCGAGCGCCCGTTCGAGCTCGGCCTTGCCGCTCGCGAGTTTGGGCCAGGCTTCGTCGAAGGCGCCATTGCTGATGCCGTAGACGCCGGCATCGATGCGCCGCCGGCCGGGGCCTCGGTTGGAGTAGAACCATAGCCTGTCGCTATCGCCGAGCAGCAGGTTGAAGCCCGAGTAGGCTTGCGCGCGCGCCGCGACCGCGTCGAGGTAGGTTGCGGCGTCGGCGTCGCCGGCGAGGAAGTCGCGCGGCAGCTCGCCGCGCGAGCGAGGTCCGGGTTGCATCCCGCCGGGCTCGCGCACGTTGGTCACCGCGGCGAAGCGGCCGCGGCGGTCGACGCCGAGCCAGGTGCCGCCGGCCTCGAGATCGCGCCCGGCGAAGATCGGCGCGTCGTCCCACCAGTGCGCGTCGCGGCTCGGCCGGGCGTAGTACTCGTCGCGGTTGGCGATGACGACGAGCGGGTAATCGGCGCGCTGGCGGTGTGCGAACAGGATCAGGCACATGGGCGCAAAGTATAAAGGAATCGCGTCCCGGCGCTGATATAATCCGGCGCTTCGCAGGCCCGGACGCAGCTCGCGGAACCGACGGTTGTCTGCTCCGAGACGATATCAAAGGGGAAAACCATGTTCAGATCCTTCTTCCTGAGCCGCAACTGGCTGCACTGGTCGGCGCTCGGATCGATGGCAATTCTCTGGTCCATCTGGTACCAGGTCGACCTGAACGTCCAGATCAACGACTGGTACGGCGAATTCTACGACATGATTCAGGAGGCCCTGACCGCCCCCGACCAGATTACCTTCGACCAGTATTTCAACGTCACCGCCGGATTCCTGAAGCTGGCCTCGCTGTGGATCGTCATCCAGGTCGGGACCGCGTTTTTTACCAGCCACTACGTGTTTCGCTGGCGCACCGCGATGAACGGTTACTACGTCAGCCACTGGGCCAAGCTGCGCAACGTCGAGGGCGCGGCGCAGCGCGTGCAGGAAGACACGATGCGCTTCGCCAGTATCGTCGAGAACCTCGGCGTGTATTTCGTGCGCTCGATCCTGACGCTGATCGCGTTCCTGCCGATCCTGTGGGACCTCAGCGAGCACGTCACCGAGCTGCCGTGGATCGGCCCGGTCGAACACTCGCTGATCTACATTGCGATCATTTCGGCGCTGTTCGGCACGGTGCTGGTCGCGCTGGTCGGCATCAGGCTGCCGGGACTCGAGTTCAACAATCAGCTCGTCGAGGCGGCCTTTCGCAAGGAGCTGGTGTATGGCGAAGACAACGAAGACCGGGCGCAACCGGTGACGCTGGGCGAGCTGTTCGATAACGTGCGCAAGAACTATTACCGCCTGTATCTGCATTACGGCTACTTCAACTTCGCCCGCTTCGGCTATATCCAGTACAGCGTGCTGTTGCCGATCGCGGCACTCGGTCCGACGATCGTCGCCGGCGCGATCACCTTCGGCATATTCAGGCAGATCTTCCATGTCTTCGAGCAGGTCGAAAGCTCATTTCAGTACCTGGTCAATTCCTGGTCGACCATCGTCGAGCTGATCTCGATTTACAAGCGTTTGCAGAAGTTCGAGGCAAACATCAAGACCGCGGGCCTGGCCGAGGCGCCGGCCTGATCGAGGTCCCGGCCTAATCGAGGTATGGCGTGACCAGTTGGCGCATCATCTCGATATGCTCGCTGCGGTCGTTGAGCGCGGGGATGTAGTCGAAGGCCTCGCCACCGAGATCGAGATATTCGCGCCGGTACTCGACCTCGATTTCGTCGAGCGTCTCGAGGCAGTCGGCGGAGAATCCCGGGCAGATCACGTCGACCTGGCGAATGCCGCGCCCGATCAAAGTCTGCAGCACGTCCGACGTGTACGGCTGGATCCAGACCTGCCGGCCGAAGCGGGACTGGTAACCGATCGACCAGTCCGGGCCGGCGAGGCCGAGCGCCGCGGCCAGTGCCGTCGCGGTCTTCTGGCACTGCGCCTGGTAGGGATCGCCGCGGTCGACGTTGGCCTGCGGCAGGCCGTGGAACGACATCAGCAAATGCCGTGGCTCCTGTTGCCGCCAGTGCTCGCGCACCGATGCCGCCAGCGCGGCGATATAGGCCGGGTGGTCCGGGTAGTAACCGATGAATTCGATCTGCGGACCGATGTCGAGCGCATTCAGGGTTTGCTTCAGGTGCTTGTAGCTGGTCGCGGTCGTCGTTACCGAGTATTGCGGGTAGAGCGGCAGCACGATGAGCTTGTCGATGCCGGCGTTCTTGAGGCGCGTCAGCACCGACTCGAAGGACGGGTTGCCGTAGCGCATCGCCAGTTCGACGTGGGCGCGCTCGAGCAGTTTTTGCTGCAGGGCATTGCGCTGGCGCTGGGCGATCGCGAGCAGCGGCGAACCGTCGCCGGTCCAGACGCGCCGGTAGGCCGCCAGCGTCTTGCCGCTGCGAAGCGGCAGGATGACGCCGTAGAGCAAGGGCAGCCACAGCGCCCGCGGCAGCCGTACGACCAGCGGGTCGGACAGGAATTCGCGCAGGAAGCGCCTGACCGCGGCGCGCTCGAGCGCGTCGGGCGTACCCAGGTTGGTCAGCAGAACGGTGGTGCGGGCCGGCATCGCGTGGCTTCGGGTCGAAAAAACGCGGCCAGTTTAATCGGCCCGCCGGGCAAAGTCACCGCCGGTCCCCGATGGACATTTTTAGACCGAAATGAAAATCGCCCAGATCAATGGAATATTTCGTTTCAATAGAAAAAATCAAGCAAAAAAATCGATTGGCCTACTTGACACGCCGAAGATATGCACACGCTACGCGCGTGTCAAAACTCTGACCCTTTTTTTCCGGCGCGCGAACGGTCAAAAAATGTACAGTACTTATAACTTATTGATTTATAGAGATAAATTAAATCGCTGCAAAAATGAGCAATCTAAACCATCGTCAACGGGGGCGCGGCTCGCAGGCCGTTGTTTGCTTTTCATGCACAGACTTATCCACAGAAAATGTGGATAAGAACAATTGTCATGGATTCTTAATAATTTAGCTTTTACTTGCTAGAAAGTGCTTTAACAATCGCCGCTAATTAATTCCCGGTTTTCGACCCCGGCGACGGCTGAGGCGGGTGCCCAATTCGAGTATGATTCAGCTTTCCGCCAGAGTCCTCCGCGTGCCTTCACCCCGTTACGCCTCGTTCGCTCTCGCGTTGCCGGTTTACCAGGTCTTCACCTACGCGCTCGACGACGAGCGGCCGCAGGCCGGCACGCGTTATCGGCTGCCGTTCGCGGGCAGGGTTCGCACCGGCCTGTTGCTCGAGCCGGGCGACGCCGGTGATATCGATCCGGCGCGGATCAAGCCGGTCGACTCGCGGCTCGATGACGCGCCGGTCGTCGACGCGCACATGCTCGCGCTCGCGCGCTGGCTCGCCGATTACTACCTGCAACCGCTCGGCGAGGTGTTGTTCCAGTGCCTGCCGGGCTACCTGCGCGGCGCGCGGCCGCAACGCTCGCTCGCGGTCATCCGCTATCGACTCGCCGGCGTCGGCGCGGACGAGCTCGAAGCGCTCGCGCGGCGCGCGCCGAAACAGTGGGAAATTTGCCGGGCGCTGGCGGCCAGCGACGCCGGCCTGACCGCGGCCGAACTCAAGCGCGTCAATCCGAACTGGCACCCCGCGGTGCGCGCACTCGAAGCGCGCGCTCTGGTGACCCGGGATACGGCCGCGCCGCCGCCGGCGGTACTGGTCGCCGGTGAGCAGCCGTCGCCGAGCCCCGAGCAGGCGTCGATCCTGCAGGCCATCGGCGCGCGCCGCGAGAGCTTCGGCGTGCACCTGCTCGACGGGATCACCGGCAGCGGCAAGACCGAAATCTATCTGCGCCTGATCGGCGATGCGCTCGCCGCCGGCCGCCAGGTCATCTACCTGGTGCCCGAGATCGGCCTGACCCGGCAGCTGATCGAGCGCGTCGGCGAACGCTTCGGCGAAGCCTTCGCGCTATCGCACTCGGCGCTGACCGAGCTGCAGCGCTACCGCGCCTGGGAGCGCTTCCGCCGCGGCGAGGTCGGAATCATGCTCGGCACGCGCTCGAGCCTGTTCGCGCAGTGCGAGCGGCTCGGCCTGATCATCATCGACGAGGAGCACGATGGCTCCTACCGCCAGGACGACGGCATTCGTTATCACGCGCGCGACGTCGCGATCAAACGCGCGCAGATGCTCGATATCCCGGTCGTGCTCGGCTCGGCGACGCCGGCGCTCGAAACCCTGCACAACTGCGAGCGCGCAACCTGGTTCCGCTATCGGCTCGACGAGCGTCCGACGGCCTTCCCGCCGCCGCCGATCCAGCTCGTCGACCTGCGCCAGGCGCGCCTCGAATTCGGTCTCTGCGCGCAATCCTTCGGCCGTATCGAGCATCACCTCGGTTGCGGGGGACAGGTGCTGGTTTACCTGAACCGTCGCGGTTACGCGCCGGTCGTGATGTGCCACGAGTGCGGCTGGCAGGCGCTCTGCGACCAGTGCGACGCGCGCCTGACGTTGCACCAGTCGGTGCAGGCGCTGCTGTGCCATCACTGCGGGCATTCGCGCGCGTTGCCGGCGGCCTGCCCCGATTGCGGTCACGCCGAAATCCGGCATCACGGCGTCGGCACCGAGCAGCTCGAGCGCGGCCTGGCGCAACGTTACCCGGATTTCCCGGTGTTGCGCATCGATCGCGACGTCATCGCCTCGCGCGAAATGCTCGAGTCGCGCCTCGAGCGACTGCGCAGCGGCGCGCCGTGCCTGCTGGTCGGCACGCAAATGATCGCCAAGGGCCACGATTACCCGGCGATCACGCTGGCGGTCGTTCTCGGCGCCGACCAGGCGCTGTTCAGCGCGTCCTACCGGGCCGGCGAGCGACTGGCGCAAACGCTGTTCCAGGTCGCCGGCCGCTCCGGCCGCGGCGACCGTGCCGGCGAGGCGCTGGTGCAGACCCGCTTTCCCGAGCACCCGTTGATGCGGGAGCTCGCGTCCGAGGACTATCGCGCGATCGCCGCGCGCCTGCTCGACGAACGGCGCGCGTTCGGATTGCCGCCGTTTTCGCGAGTCGTCCTGTTCCGCGCCGACGCGGTCGAGCTCGACGCGGCGCTCGCGCGGCTCGGCCAGGTTGCCGAAATCCTGCGCGGCGCGCGCGGCATCGAGGCGACCAGCCTGGTCGGGCCGATACCGGCCCTGATGACGCGTCGCGTCGGCCGCTATCGCGCCCAGCTCTGCCTGATGTCGGCGGATTTCCGCGCCCTGCGCTCGGTGCTGCGCGCTACGCTCGCGGCGATTACCGAGTTGCCGTCGAGTTCGCGCGTCAACGTCACGATCGACGTCGACGCGCTCGACTTCTGATCTTGCACGAAGCCGAGTTCGTGCGCGAACGGGGACATACCGATTTTTGCGCAGCAAAAATCGCTGTGTCCCCCTTGCCGCAGCGAATGCAGCCTGGATCTTGCATGATTTCCGTTACGGCAACCGTGCTGGCGCGACTCCCGCGACCGAATTTATTTACAGCAACCTTTCTCGCGCGACACCGGTGTTGCATTCGCTGCGGCAAGGGGGACAGAGCAAAAATTGCTAGGCGTTCGTAGGAAGCCGCGGGATTCTGGGCAATTTTTGGTCTGTCCCCGATCTCGCACGAACTCGGCTTCGATAATGAGCTCACCCGAATTTTTGCTCTGTCCCCCTCGACCCGCCGCCAGTCGTCCCGCGACGACCGGTCCGACCAGCCGGATCCCACAGTCGATAGATCCGCTGAAAACCGGCTTTCGCCGGTAGCCCCCTACCCACGCCTCGGGTAAAATCCCCGATCATTTCAGCCTCCCGGGCAGCGATTCCTTGAAGCAAGTCATCCACGATCTGGTCGCGCAGGCGTTGCGCGAACTCGCGCAGGCGTCGGAAATCCCGCCGGGCCTCGACGGCGAGATCCAGATCACGCCGTCGAAAGATGCCAGCCAGGGCGACTATGCCTGCAACGTCGCGCTGATGCTGGCGAAGCGCGCCGGGCTCGCGCCGCGCGACCTGGCCGCGCGGATCGTCGACCGGCTGGACGCCGATGCCGCCATCGAGCGCGTCGAGGTCGCGGGACCCGGGTTCGTCAATTTCTTCCTCGCGCGCGATGCGAGCAGCCGGGTGGTCGCGGCGATCCACGCGCAGGGCGACGATTTCGGCCGGGTCGATGCCGGCGCCGGCAGCCGCGTGCAGATCGAGTACGTGTCGGCCAACCCGACCGGCCCGCTGCACGTCGGCCACGGCCGCGGCGCGGCCTTCGGCGCGACGCTCGCGAACCTGCTCGCGTTTGCCGGCTACGACGTGCAACAGGAGTATTACGTCAACGACGCCGGTCGCCAGATGCACATCCTCGCCGCGTCGACCTGGCTGCGCTACCTCGAGCTCTGCGGCGAGGAGATCGCGTTTCCGAGCAACGGCTACCGGGGCGACTACGTCTGGGACATCGCCGCGACGCTGCACCGCGAAAACGGCGACCGCTACCGTCGCGTCGCGGCCGAAGTTCTCGCCGGGGTGCCGGCCGACGCGCCGACGGGCGACAAGGAAAAGCACGTCGACGGCCTGATCGACAATGCGCGCCGGCTGCTCGGCGACGACGACTACCGCGTGATTTTCGATCTCGCGCTGACCACGCTGGTCGACGAGATTCGTGACGACCTGCACCAGTTCGGCGTCGATTTCGATTGCTGGTTCTCGGAGGGCTCGCTCGCCGACGACGGCCTGATCGAGCGCGCCATCGAACGGCTCGACGCAGGCGGCCACCTCTACCGCAAGGACGGCGCGCTGTGGTTTCGTTCGACCGATTTCGGCGACGAGAAGGACCGCGTCGTGCGCCGCGACAACGGGCAGACGACTTACTTCGCGTCGGATATCGCCTACCACATGCACAAGTTCGAGCGCGGCTTCGAGCGGGTGATCAACATCTGGGGCGCCGATCACCACGGCTACATCGCCCGCGTCAAGGCCTCGCTGGCGGCGCTCGGCTACGACGCGGACGCGCTCGAGATCCTGCTGGTGCAGTTCGCGGTGCTTTACGAGCACGGCGAGAAAATTTCGATGTCGACGCGTTCGGGTGAGTTCGTGACGCTGCGCGAGCTGCGCCGTGACGTCGGTCTCGACGCGGCACGCTTCTTCTACGTCATGCGCAAGTGCGACCAGCACATGGATTTCGACCTCGACCTCGCGCGCGAGCAGTCGAACGACAATCCCGTCTACTACCTGCAGTACGCGCACGCGCGCATCTGCAGCGTCGCGCGGCAATGCGCCGAGCGGGGCCTCGAGATCGACTTCGGCGCGGCCGACCTCGCGCGCCTCGACGGCGAGCACGAGCAGGCCGTGATTCGCCACCTCGGCCAGTTCCCTGACCGCGTCGCCGCCGCGGCGCGCCGGCGCGAACCGCATCTCGTGATCAACTACCTGCGCGAGCTCGCGACCCAGTTTCACGCCTGGTACAACGAACAGCGCTTCCTCGTCGACGACGCCGCGCTGCGCGACGCGCGGTTGACGCTGGCGGCCGCGGTCGGCCAGGTGCTGCGTAACGGCCTGCGCCTGATGGGCGTCGGCGCGCCGGAGCGGATGTAGGCGTGGCCGCGAAATCGGGCACCTCGCCGTGGGTCTGGGGGCTGCTGATGTTGCTGCTCGCATCCTTCGTCGGCTTCATCCTGTTTCTCGACCGCAAGGTCGTCGACGGCGGCCGCGACGCCGCCGCCGAAGGCCAGGCCGGCAGCCGCGAGAACAAGCCGAAAATCGATTTCTACTCGGTGTTGCCGAAGCGCAAGGTCGAAATCCCGATTTCCGACGAGGATCGCGACGCGATCGAGAATCCGACGCTGAACAAGGAAGCCGAGCAGCGTTACCTGCTGCAGGTCGGTTCGTTCCAGAACGCCGACGAGGCCGACAGCCTGAAGGCGCAGCTCGCCTTTCTCGGCCTCGAGGCCAGAATCGAGGCCGCGGTCGTCGACGACGTGACCTGGCATCGGGTGCAGCTCGGCCCGTTCGCGAGCAACAGCCAGCTTTCGCGGGCGAAGAACCTGCTGCTCGAAAACGATATCCGCTACATGCAGCGCCAGCTGCAGCCCTAGCCGTACAAATCCAGCAAGAACCAGTCGGGCACGAATTCGCGCGCGCGTCCGAGCCGCGCGTCGTGCTCGCGATAGTCGGGACAGTGGGACTCGACCAGCCGCCAGAAGGCGCGCGAATGGTCGAGGTGACGGGTATGGCACAGCTCGTGAATCATCAGGTAATCGGTGGTCGCCGGCGGCACGAACACGAGCTGATCGTTGAGGCTGATGTGGCCGCGGCGCGAGCAGCTGCCCCAGCGCGTCTTCTGGCTGCGAATGCCGACACGCGCGTAATCGAGCCCGGTGCTCTCCGAGGCGAGGTCGATCAGCCGTGCCCGCGGCCACGGGTCTGCGAGGTCGACCGGTTCGCCGCGGACGTGTACGACCGTCGTGCCGAGCGCGTCGCGAGCGGCGGTCGTGATCAGCTCCTCGGTG
>JAHEKJ010000110.1 GCA_024638385.1 Gammaproteobacteria bacterium
TGGCTATCCAGTAATCTCCCGCGGTCACCGCGGTATTCGGTACGTGAATCGTGTACCAGTTAGTGCCGGCGACCTGGCTGACGGCATTCGATTCGACCAGCAGCGCGCCCGGTTCACCGGCAACATCGGCATAAAGCCCGAAACGTATATTCTCGGGTTTGTCGACTAACAAATGGGCCGAGATACTCGTGAGTGTTCCATTTTCGGAAATATTGATTTGAGTGCCGACCTGCTCCTTGTCATGCGTCCCTGCAACCGTGCTGGAACCGAAAACGGTGTCGTGGCCAACTTGCTGCGACCCCAGATCCGAAGTATGTATCTGCAGATTGGCCGGACCGTTGTAGTCCTGGTCCGAGACGAAACTCATGCCGTCCAGCGCCGCGTTGATGTTGGCGACCGTGGCGGTAAAGGTCATGACCGCGTCGCCGCTGCCGGTGCCCGCAGCAAACGACAGACCATCGGTCCGGCTGAGCGAGAGCGTGCCATTCGTAATCGTCAACGTGACTTCGAGAGTCTGGTCCTGGGAATCGATATCGCCGACCGACACGAGATTGCCGTTGGCGGCGGAAAACACGAGCGGCAGGTCTTCGCCGACACTCTGGCCGCCGGGCACGGAATTGACCGGGGCATCGTCGGCGCCACTGATCGTTACCGTCACCGATTGCGTCGAGCCATCAGTCGCGGTAAAGGTAAAGCTGTCGACCAGGGTCTCTCCGGCGGAGAGACCCTGTACCGCGGTATGACCGTTATTCAGGGTGTAGGTCCAGGTGTTGCTCGTGATCTCGAAGTTGCCGTAACCGTTGTCGCCGAGGGTCGCCGTGACGTCATTGAAGCTGATCGGATTGTCCGAGGTGTCGGCATCGCTGATCGTCAGGGTATTAGACGCGGTTAAAGTACCATCCTCGGCCACGGTGCCGGTCGCGGTGCCGCCGATGACCGGCGCATCCTCGGCGCCGTTGATCGTGATGACGACATCGTGCGTCGTGCCATCGAAGGTCGTCACCGTCAGGGTATCGGTCAGCGATTCGCCCGCGTCGAGCCCCTGAATCGCCGCCTGGCTATTGTCCGCGGCGTAACTCCAGTTACCCGCGGCATCGATGGTCAGGTCGCCATAGGTGCCATTGATCGTGCCTGCCTGGAAGCTCGATTCGCCGGCATCGGGGTCGGCGATCGTCAGGCTGCCGCTGGTCGTGATATTGCCGGCGACGACGCCCGAGTCTTCGGTCACCGACCCGGTATCGGTGCCGCCGACCACCGGCGCCTCGGCGACATCGTCGACGGTCACGCTAATGGTTTGGCTATCGCTGCCGCCCTTGCCGTCCGACGCGGTGACGACGACGTCGTAGGTATTGTTCGCCCCGGTATCGGTCGGTGCCTCGAAATCGGGCGCGGCGACGAACGTCAACGCTCCGCTGTTGGCGTCGATGGCGAACAGGGCGGCGTCGGCGCCGCCGGTGATGCCGAAGGTCGGCGTATCGAGTTCCGGGTCGGTCGCGGTCACCGTCGTGACGGCGGTGGTGTTCTCATCTACGTTCAGGGCTGCCGTCGCCAGACCGCCATCGGAAGTGATGTCAGGCGGGCTGTTGGCCGTCACAGCGAAATTGGCGGCAAATTCCGACGTGCCGTCGGGTCCGGTCGCGGTCGCGGTGACGACACTGCCGGCGGGTGGCGCGCCGGCAAAAGTCTGATCGAAGCTAACCACACCGCTGGCGTCGGTCGTGACGCTGACGGCGCCGAGATAATTCGACGCTTCGCCATGCCCCGAACCGTCGCCCGTGGGGCTCCAGTAAAAATCGATTTCGTAATTCGTCGACGGGCTGCTGTCGAGCGTGCCGGCAACGAACAGGTTGCCACCGTTGATGCTCGCGGCGATCAAATCCGGCGTATTTTGCAGCTGATTCGCGCCGACGTCGACGTCGTCGGCGTCGTTCGCGGTGACGCCGTCGGAGCCGAGATCGATTCCAAGTTCGTCGTTGCCGTAGATCAGGTTGGCGCGAAACACGTTGTTGCTGCCGCTGACGACGTTGATGCCGTTGGCCGTCGGCGCGGCGAGCGAATTGGCGTTGGCGATGACGTTGGCCTCGCCCGGACCGACGCCGCCAATGATGTTACCGCTGGACTTGATCTGGATGCCGTCGCCGTAATTGTCTTCGGCGGCGCCGCTCGTGTTTACCCCGATCCAGTTGCCCTGGATCGTGTTGTTGTTGCTTTCGAGAACGATCGCGTCCATGTTGCTCGTGATCGACAGGCCTTTGAGGGTGCTGCCGTCGCTGCCCGCGCGAAAGATCAGGCGCGCACTGAGGAATCCGCCATCGCTGCCGTCGAGTTCGATTAGCGGGTCGCCGGCGTAGCCGCCTTGCGTCGTGCCGTCGATGTAGACCGCGTCGGTAATTTCGGGCAGGACGCCGTCCCAGGCGATTTCGACCGCCCCGGTACCGATCGAAAATTCGATTCGGTCGGCTTGTCCCCCCACATTGGTGGTGGCATTGGCCGCGAGAATCGCCTCCCGTAGCGAGATGCCGTCGCCGCCGTCGTCGGCCAGCAGCGCGTCGATGTTGGAAACGTCACCATTGACGATGTCGTTGTTCGTCGTCACCGTGACGACGTTGGGATCGGGCGTCGGATCGAATACCTCGTAGGCGCCAATATCGGCCCTGCCGTCGGAACGGGCATCGCCGCGCTGATCGGTCGCCGGAGCCGTCGCGGAATTCCCGGCGTCTATCGCGCTGCTGCCGGCGAGTAGCGCGTGGGTCATCGTTGCGCCGCCGTTGTCGGCGAGCGCGCCGAGCAGCGGGTCGAGCGGCGTGACGCTGTCGCCGACCTGGTCGCCGTTGACGCCGTTGGTGAAGCCCGTGGCGGTGCCTTTGTCGCCGATGATGTTGTTGCCCTGCGAGCTGAATGAGCCGGTCAGGTCGGCGGAGCCGAGGTTGCCCGCGACGATGGTATTGCGCAGGTTAGTGGTCGCGCTTCCGCCCCCATCCCAAAGCCCGCTGCCAGTGGCACTCGTGTTGTTGGTGATGGTGACGTTCTGCAGTGTGGCCAATTTAGCGTTGATAAGGCCGCCGCCTTGGCTTGTTGCGTTGTTTCCACTGAGGGTCACGTTGGTCAGTGTGAGATTCGAACCGGCTCCCCCAGTCCAGATTCCGCCGCCTTTGTCCGCCGTGTTGTTGCTGGAGGTGACGCCGGTAAGCGTGGCGACGCCAGTGTTTCTAAGTCCGCCCCCGTTGCCCGTGGCCGTGTTGTTGTCCATGGTGACGTCGGTCATGGTTAGAACGCCGACGTTGTTGATGGCGCCCCCGTTGGACGTGACCGAATTGTTGACGAGGGTGACGTCAGTCATGGTTATAGCGCCGACGTTGTCGATGGCGCCGCCTTGGCTGCCGATGTTGTCCGTGAACTCGACGTTGTTGAAAATCACAGTGCCGTTCACACCGTTACGGATAGCGCTGTCGCCGCCACGCTGAATGGTGAGGTCGGAAATGGTGACGGTTCCGGAAGTGATATTGAATACCCGATCCAGCAGATCTCCGTCAATGATGGTCACGCCCTGCCCGGCGCCGGTGATCGTGATGTCGCTGCTGATTGTCAGCTCGCCCCCGGTCAGGGTGAACAGGCCCGCCCCGATGCTGATGTCGTCGGCACCGCCGAGCGCATTGGCCTCCTCGATGGCCGCCCGGATCGACGTATTCCCCGAAGCGTCCTCGGCGAGGCCGTTGCCCGGGTTGGCATCGGGCGTATCGGCCGTGGTATCGACGCTGAAATTGGCGAGAACCCCGGTCCATTCGCGCCGTATGTCATCGTCGGCGACGACTTCCGTCTCTATGCTGCCGACCTCGTGCTCGAGTTCCCAGTCGCCGCCGAGGCTGGCGTGCCCGGTCAGGTCGTCGGATGCGGCGACGTCGGCGAGCGTCAGCTCGGCGAGCCCGCTGATCAGGCTTTGCCCGGCTTCGGTCGCGGCGAGATTACAGCCGTAGATCAGAATGTCTCCGGTTTCGGCGAACGCGTTGGCCCACAGGGCGACACCGGCCTGGTTTTGCTCAAGCGTGCCGGCGTCGAGAAACCTGTCGCCGAGCTGAATGCTGCCGTCGCTGCCGTGCGAGATGACATGCACCGCGTCGAGGTCGTCGTAGGCTACTAGCGTGGTCGATATCTGCTCGATGCCGTCGCGCTCGCGCTCGAGTATCACGACCTCGATACGGTGGCTGCGGTCGGAACTCTGGCCGAGGCTCTCGACCAGCGCCTCGTAGTCGTCGATCCGGGTGTCGACGAAGACCAGCTCGCGAGTGCGATACTCGGCGTCCGTGGCGGCGACAGCGTTACCGGAGGATTCGGTTCGGGGCTCCTCGGCGTCGCGATAAATCGCGCCCGAATCGAGTCCGGAGTCGAGCAGGCCCTCGATGCCGCCTGAAAATAGCCGCCGCTCCTCGAGTTCCTCGAGAATGAGGCGCGCGTCTTGCCGATCCTTGAAACGCTTTTTACTCATGATGCTTCCACGACTGCAGGCGACGGAAAATTCGCGTAGGGAGTTGGCGGATAATCGTTCGCAACCGGTGTCGCGATGCGGCGAAACGTCCGTGTACTCTTATCTCGAGTATAGTCGGCGGCGGCGCGGTTCGACGTCACAATCAGCCTGCGGCGCCCGCAATTCCGGCCAAACTGTGAAGTCCGCCACATATCCATGTCGTCTGCGTCCCTACTGCGAGACCGTCGGGCCGTCGAGCGCGCTGATAACCTCGTCACCCGGCGGTTCGGGAGTCTCGATATCGAAGCCCGCGACGCAATTGACGCCGGCCACGAGTCGCTCGTCCGGGTTCGGCAATTCCATGCGCACGGTGAAACTGCCGCTGGCCGGGTCGATCAACTGGTCGGCCAGCGTCACGGTTGCGGTAAACGTCTCGCCCGCTGGCTGCTCGGGACGGATCTCGGCCCGCATGCCCTGTTCGATCAGGCCGAAATACTCGGTCGGCGCGATCAGCTCGACCATCAGCGGATCGATCTGCGCGAGCTTCATGATGCTGCGTCCGTAAACCGATTCGCCGACCATCGCGTAACGGTCGACGACGATGCCGTCGATCGGGCTGCGAATCGTCTTCAGCGCAAGCTGGGCTTGCGCGAGTTCGAGGTTGAGCTGCGCCACGCGCTTTTTCTCGCGGGCCTTTTCGAGCTCGATCTGCGCCAGTTCGACCTCGGTCGCGGCCTTGTCCTTTTCGTACTGCGAGACCGAGTTTTGCGCGAGCAAGTTCTGCATGCGCTTCAGGTACCGTTTGGCGTAGCTCAACTGCACCTTGCGGTTGTCGATCTCGTTGTCGGAACCGGCCTGCAGGCGCGCCAGCTTGAGTTTTGCCTTTTCGATCGATGCCTCGAGCTGCAGCAATGGTTGGCCGCGGGTTACGACCTCGCCCGTGTCGACGAGTATCTTCTCGACCACCGAGTCGACCGCGCTCGATACCTCGACATACATCTTCGGTTTGATCAGGCAATCGAGTTCGGCTGCGGGCAGCGCTGCCGGCGCGCAGAGCGCGAGGCACGCAATCCACGGCCACAATCTTCGCGCGCGACGCGCGCGCGAGCTTCGGTTGCGTTCTGGTAAATGCGGGTTTGGCATTATTCGAATCTCCCTGAAAATGCGAGTGTCCGGCGCAGGCGCTGGTCCTGTTTCATCAGGACCTTGCGAATACGAGCCTGGCGCGCCTCGAAGCGGCGTTGAATCAGGCGCAGCGTGAAGCCAGCCAGCAAGTCGGGCACTGGTTTGCCGCGATGCGCGAGGCCCGCGAGCAGCCGCCGCAGCGCCGGCGGGCAGGTTTGCGCCAGCGCCTCGTCGTGCAGCGACAGGATTGCCTCGCCGCTGCCCGGATCGCCCTGGCGCGCGGCGCGGCCATAGAGCTGGCGATCGAGTCGCCGCGACGGATTGACGCTGAGCGCAATCACGTGCAGGCCGCCAAGCGCGTCGACGCCGTCGCCGAGCGCGATGTCGGTACCGCGCCCGGCCATGTTGGTCGCCACCGTGACCGCGCCGCGCCGGCCGGCGGCGGCGACGATCTCGGCCTCGTCGCGGTCCTGCCGGGCATTGAGCACGCGGTGCTCGATGCGTTTTTGCGCGAGCCAGGCGCTGGTCTGCTCGGAAGCCTCGACCGAGGTCGTGCCGATCAGCACCGGCTGGCCGCGGCGGTGGAACTCGTCCACGCGCGCGAGCAGCGCATCGTGCTGATCGCTCAGGTCCCGGTACAGGCGCTCGCCGAGAATCTTGCGCCGTGACGGCCGGTGGGTCGCGACCCGGACCACGTCGAGGCCATAGACCCGCTTCAGTTCCGGCGCGACCTCGCCGAGCGTGCCCGAAGTGCCGCCGATTCGCAGATAGCGGCTGAAAAACCGCTGGTAGCTGATCCGGGCCTGCGGCTCGCGCGGCTCGCTGATCACGCAACCCTCCTTGGCCTCGATCATCTGTTGCAACCCCTGCTCCCAGCTGCGGTCCGGCATCAGCCGGCCGGTGGCCTGGTCGATGATCTGCACCCGGTCGTCGCCGACCAGGTATTCCCGGTCGCGCAGGTACAAATGTGTCGCGGCGAGCGCCTGGCGCACCAGCGCCTCGCGTTTACGCCGGTTACGCCACGGGCGCGGCAATTTGGGCACCTGCTCCTCGAGTCGGTCCTCGCCGCTGGTGGTCAGCTCGACCGCGCGCGCGCGGGGGTCGATGCGGTAGTCGCGCTCCGGCTCGAGACCGGCGGCGAGGTAGAGCGCATCGCTGTAGGTCTCGGGCGAATCCTCGTGCGGCAGGGTGCGCGTGATGATCAACGGCGTGTTGGCCTCGTCTATCAACACGCTGTCGGCCTCGTCGACGATCGCGAAACACAGGCCGCGCAAAAGCAGATCCTCGTGTTCGCCGAAGTTCTGGCGCTGCTGGATCTGGCGATACTGGCGGCGCAGGTCGCCGCTGTCGTCGCCCAGGGCAATTCGATCGCGCAGGTAATCGAACGCGACCTGCTTGTTGGTCGTGTGCACGATGTCGGCGCGATAGGCGATGCGGCAATCGTCGGCGGCCATGCCGTCGACGACCGCGCTCGCGGTCAGACCCAGGCGCGCGTACAGCGGGCGCATCAGGTCGCAGTCGCGCTCGGCGAGGTAATCGTTGGCGGTGATGACATGCACCGGGATACCGGCGAGCGCGGCGGTACAGGCCGGCAGCGTCGTCGTCAGGGTCTTGCCCTCGCCGGTCTGCATTTCGGCGAGCATGCCGTTCAACATGATCCAGCCGCCGAACAGCTGGGTGTCGAAATGGCGCTTGCCGAGCGTGCGCGCGGCGGCTTCGCGGATCACCGCAAAGGCCTCGATCGTCAGCGCTTGCTGCAAGCCCTTGCGAGCGAGGTTGGCGCGCAGTTCGCGCAACATCGCGTTGAGCGATGCCTCGCCGCAGTCGCGCAGCAGGTCGTCGTAATGCCCGACCGCTTTCGCAATCGCGCGCTGGCGCAGGCGCAGGTGACCGCGGCGGCGGCGCGCGAACCAGCGGCCGAGCGCCTGCTCGAGCTCGTCACCGCCGGATTCGCGCCGTTCCGGGTAGCTGCCGAGGCTGAGGCCGGGCTTGAGCGACAGGTCAGACACTGAACTGCCTCAGGAAAACCTGGCGTACGCGGCGGTACCACTGACTCGCGAGCGTCTCGCTGCCGTGGTCGACGCGCACCCAGGCGCGCGAGCCGAGCGGAATCTGCTCGCCGCGCAGATCGAGCGCGAGGTCGACGACGAATATCTTTTCGCGCGAAACGATGCCGTCGCCAGACTCGGGCAAGGTCACGAAACGGCCGCCGCCGATGGTCGCGAGCGCCGCGCTCGGCAAGCGATTGGTGGCCTCGGGAGCCTGCCGCAGTATGATTGCCGAAAAATCGATGCCCGGCTTGCCGGCGAAGCGAACCCGGATATCGACCACTCGCTGGCGTAACTGGCCGATATGATCCTGGCTTACGGCCATGCGCACGGTCGGCGACTCGCCATCGAGGATAAAACCGAGCAGCTCGCCCTTGCGCACGTATCGGCCCGGCAGGTCGTCGGCTTCGAGCAGCATGACGCGTCCTGAGCGAATTGCCGCGATCCGCATCGCGCCGGTCTTGCTGCGGATGTGTTGCAGCTCGGATTCGGCAACCCGCAACTCCTCGGCGACGAGGCCGGCCGCGGTTGGATTCTCGGCGCGACTCGCGCGGTAGCGCGAGCGCAGCTCGCGCACCCGGGCTTCGGCGATCCTGGCCTCGGTCTCGAGAAACGGATCCTGCAGCTCGACGACCGGGTCCCCGGCGCTGACCCAGGCGTCATCCGCCACTCGCAGCGCGCGCACGAATCCGTCGTGTTCGGCGCGCAACCCGGTTTCGTCGGGTTGCCAGACGACGCCCTGGTTGACGGTAAAGGCCGGCATCGGTACGAGGCCGATCACGACGACCAGCAGCACGGCGACGGATCCGCTGGCCGCGAGCGCGCGACCGCGACGGCGTTGCAGCGCCGGGCTGGTGAACAGGAAGCGGATGCCGCGGCCGAGCGGCAGCAGCAGCTGCGCGCCGATCAGCCAGGCCGCCAGCAGCAACCCGGGATAGAAATATTTTTCGACGACGACGGCAACGATGAACCACAGGATCGCGAGCCGGTAAACCAGCGACGCGAGACTGTAGGCGATGAACCAGCGCGCCTCCCCGGGCGCGCTGACCGGCGAGGCGGCATCGCGCAGGCCGAACCCGTAACGCTGCACAAGGTAGGTCCAGTATTGCAGCGAACGCTGAAACAGGTTGGGAATACCGAGCGCGTCGGCGAGCATGTAATAGGCATCGTACTTCAGTAGCGGGTTGCCGTTGAAGAACAGCGACGACACGCCACCGATCAAGAACACGTTGAAACCGATGCTTTGTACGATCCCGGGCTCGGCGGCGAGAAACAGCAGCAGGCCGAGCGCGGCGAGGAAAGATTCGACCAGGATTCCGGCGGCGCTGACCAGGATACGCCGCCACGGATCGCGGAAATGGGTCGCGGTCGAAACGTTGACGTAGGGCACCGGCATGAACAACAGGAAGGTGACGCCCATTTCGTGCACTTCGCCGCCTTCGAGCTTGGCACTGAACGCATGACCGAGTTCGTGCAGGAACTTGATCAACGGGTACAGCAGGAACAGCAGCAGCAGGTTGTTGGGGCTAAGCGCATTGATTTCGAGATGCGCCTCGATTCGCGGCCAATGCCGCGCGGCCTGCAATATCGCGTATATCATCAGGCCGAGCCATGCGAGCGCGACGTAGCGGTTGAACAGCCAGCGCACGCGGGGATAGTGGCGATTGAGAAAATCCTCGGGGTCCCACAGCGCGAAGCGCAGCGCGACCGGGTTGGCGAAACGCTGCCGCGCCCGTTTCGATTGTTGCGACTGCTTGCGGTCCGCCAGGATTTCAGCGTCTAGCCGGACGTCGCTCTTGAGCAAATCGGCCTCGTGCAGACGGCCCATCAGGTCGATGATCTCGTCCTGTCCGGGCGCGAATTCGTCGAGCTCGGCGCAAACCCGGTCGTAGATTTCCTGCACGCTGAGCCGACCGTTCATCAGGCCGATGAACTGGTAGGCGGCCGGGTTGAAGCGGTGGCTGCGGCCGCTGGTCGTATTCTCGAGCAGGTACCAGATCAGCCCCCGGTAATCGTGGCGATGAATCCTGACCTGGTCGTGCAACCGCGGGCGCAACCGGGCTACGCGGTACCAGTGGGGATTGCTCGTGCTGTCGCTCATATCATCCCCCCTACGGCCACCACGACCAGATCCACAGGCGCAACCAGTCGACGATCTCGTGGGTCCAGATCCAGATCAGCCGCTTCTCGCCGGTATAGATCTTGCCGATACCCTGCATGCCCGGGCGCAGCAGCGCCGGCGCCCGCGGCAGCGACGCCTCGACGCGGAAGATGTTGGCGCCATCCTCGGCGGCCGCGACCGACGTGATCCGCTTGACCAGCAGCGGAAAATTTTGCCGCGACAGGCTGGTCAACGTCAGCATCCCCGGCTGGCCGGCCCGGACGTGGGAGATCAGGCGTTCGTCGACCTTCAAGATGATGCGATATCCCTCGAGCGGCGCGATCTTGAACAGCGCGTCGCCGCGCTCGACCGGCGAGCCGAGCCGCTGGCTCAGGTCGCCCTCGATGACGACGCCGTCGAACGGCGCGGTCAGCTGCAGGCTGCCGAGTTGCTGGCGCACCAGCGCGATCTCGGCGTTGACCTGGTCGATTTGCGCCTTGATCACGCGCACGCTGACGAGGTCGCGCGCCGACTGGGATTCGCGGTACTCGCGGCGCGCCTTTTGCAGGCGCCCGTTGAGCCGGGTCAGCTCGAGCTTGAGCTCGGCATCGTCGAGCGTCGCCATGACCTGGCCCTGCTCGATGAAATCGCCGGCGCGCACCGCCGACGACAACAGGTAGCCCGAGATCGGCGCCGCGACGACTCGCTGCACCTCGCCCTCGAGCACCGCGTCGGCGGTCACGCGGAACTGCCCGTGGCCGACGCTGACGAACAGCAGCATGCTGGCGACGACGAAGGTCAGCAGTTTGGCCTGCAGGTAGCGCACGCCGAAGGTCGCGGCCAGCGCGGCGCGCGCGCTGTCGACCAGTTTGCCCAGGATATGCCGCTCCTGCTCGCGCTTGAGCGCGAGATACGGCGCCAGCAGCGCGAAACTTTGCTGGCACAGATCGAGGGTTTGCCGGTCGAGCGGATTGTCTTCGCTCGCGAGCAGCGTAACCGCGCCGAAGACTTTGCGCCGGTCGATCAGGGGTATCGTCGCGATCGAGCCGCAGCCGTATTTGCGTGCGAGTTCGCGGTGCGCGCGCTGGATCAGGCGGCTATCGTCGTCCGGGTAGAGAATCGCCGCATCCTGTTCGACCGCCTCGTCCATGACATCGCCGATTTTGCGCACCAGGTTCGAGCGATGGTCGAAGCCGGCGCTGTTCGACAGCGCCAGCACCCGGCAATGGTGGCCCTCGAGCTCGGCGAAGGCGACGCGCTCGCAGTCGAACTGGCTGGTCAGTTCGGCGACCAGCCGCATCAGGCCCTGCTGGTAGCTGCCCTGCTCGAAACAGCTCGCGAGCAGGCCGACGACGTGATTGTAGAAAGCTTCGGCGTCCGACTGATCGAAACCGGCGAGACCGAGCCAGCGGATCGCGAGCTTGAGCGCGCGAAACACGGCGAGATGTTTGTTCGCCGGCAGGTGATCGAGCTTGATCGCGAGCACGCCGACCAGACGCGAGCGGATGAATACCGGCTTGGCGAAATAATCGAGCGCCTTGCCGTCGACGACATGCGCCCTCGCGAGGCAAACTTCACCGCGTTTCTTGAGCGCGTACTTGACCACCGCGAAGAAGTCCTGGTACTGGTCGAGCTCCCGCGGGTGGCGCGCCAGCAAATGCAGCTCCTCGGCTTCCTTCGGCACCATGAAGACGGCCGAATGCACGCCCGGCAAGGTGCCGCACAGCGTTGCCAGCCATTTTTCGGAAAAGCGGCTATGCATGCCCTACTCCTCCGGGCTGCAGCCGCGGATCCGGCGCGCCCTGCGGCCACAGCAGGCCGAGCACGAAATCGGTGTGCGCCGAGATTTCGCCGGCGACATGCTCGTCGATCTGCGGCGGCAATTGCGCAAACCCGGGCACGTCGCGAATCGCGCGCTCGATCTTGGCGGTGTGGCGGCCGACGCCCGGGTTCTGGCACAGCGCGTGCGCGAGGCTGACGACCTCGACCGCCGGGCGATAGGCCGGCTCGGCGCCCGCCGGCTCGAGATGATGCGCCGCGGCTTGCCGGTAAACCGGCGGCAGGCGCCACAGGCGCATCAACTCGGCGCCGACCTCGCCGTAATCGAAGCCGAGCATCTCGCGTTCGATCTCGGCGAGTTCGCGCTGCTCCGCCTGGCTCGTCTCGAGCGCGCCGAGCGACGCCTCCGGTGCTTTCAGAAACAGCGCCGCGTGGCCGATTTCGTGCAACAGCCCGAGCGTGAAGAAGACCGGGGAACCGTCGGTCCGGCTGAATTCGCCGATGGTGCGCGCGGCGATCCCGCACTGCACGCAGTAGCGCCAGAAAGCGCGCAGGTTCAGTACCTGTTCCGGGATCGCGGCGAAGGTGCGCATGCACAGGCAGCCGAGCATCAGGTCGTGCAATTGCATCAGGCCGATCAGGCTGATCGCCTGGTAGAGATCGTCGCTCTGCCGGGGAAATCCGAAGTACTGGCTGCGCGCCATGCGCATGACCCGCACCGTGAGCATGGAATCACGCTGTACGACCTCGACGAAATCGTCGATCGTCGTTTCGGGGTCGAGCAAAAGCTCCCGAATCGCGACATAGACCTCGGGCATGGATACCTGCTCGGCCATATCGGCGACGAATTCGCGCGCAGCCTTCATTGCTTATTCCCGAAGCCGGGTCAGGACAGGATGACCTTTTCCATGTCGGCGCTGATCGATCCGGCTTCATCCAGTGTGATTTCGATTTCTTCC
>JAHEKJ010000215.1 GCA_024638385.1 Gammaproteobacteria bacterium
GACGCCAATACCGTGGCCGAGCAGTACGGCCTCAAGGGCTTCGTCGGCACCCACGCGATCGGCCACACCCGCATGGCGACCGAATCCGACGTCGACATCCGCAGCGCGCACCCGTACTGGGCCTACCCGTTCAACGACGTGTCGGTCGTGCACAACGGCCAGCTGACCAACTACTGGACCAACCGCCGCGATCTCGAGCGCCGCGGCCACCGTTTCATGTCGAACTGCGACTCGGAGCTGATCGCGGTCTATGTCGCCGACCGTATCGACCGCGGCGACGAGCTCGAGGCGGCGATGACGCGCTCGATCGAGGAACTCGACGGCGTATTCACTTACCTGGTCGCGACCAGCGACCAGCTCGGCATGGCCAAGGACGTCATGGCGGCCAAGCCGATGGTGCTCTACGAGAGCGACGAGTTCGTCGGCCTGGCGTCGGAAGAAGTCGCCATCCGCAGTATTTTCCCGCGTGAGATAGACACATGGGATCCTTATCAAGGGGAGGTAAAAGTATGGGCAGCGTGAGCACCTCGCATGACATGGGGCTGCACGAGGAGCAGCTGAAGGGTCGTACCCAGCAAATGTATTTCTCGGCCGCCGAGGACGAGAACTACACCTATCCCTGGAGCTACGAAGTCGATTTCGCCAAGGCCGCCGAATTCGACGCGGCCGACATGGAAATCGTCGATATCAATCTGAAGATCCGCAACCTGATGAAGGAAGGCCACGGCACGATTACGGTGATCAACCCGCGCGCCAAGCATTCGCTCGGCGTCGGTATCCTGAACCGGCTGAACCTGAACTTCGAGGGCAGCCTCGGTTACTTCGGCTGCGGCCTGATCGACGGCCCGAACGTGCGTATTTCCGGCCGGGTCGGCTGGTCCTGCGCCGAGAACATGCTCGCCGGCACGGTCGTGATCGAGAAGAACGCGGGCTCGCTGTTCGGCGCCGCGATCCGCGGCGGCGACCTCGTCTGCAAGGGCCAGGCCGGCGCGCGCGTCGGCATCGACCAGAAGGGCGGCACGATCATCGTCGGCGGCAGCGTCGGCGCTTTTACCGGCTTCATGATGCAGCGCGGCCGCATGATCATCCTCGGCGACGCCGGCGACAACCTCGGCGATTCGATGTACGACGGCACGATCTACGTCGCCGGCAAGATCGCGAGCCTCGGCGTCGACTGCGTCGAGACCGAGCTGACCGACCTCGACAAGAAATACCTCAAGGGCAAGCTCGAGCAGTACGGGATGGAGGCGCCGAACGGCATCGACAGCATCGTCAAGCTGACCTCCGGCAAGCAGTTGTGGAACTACGACAACCTCGAGCCCACCGAGAAGAAGCTGGTGCTTTAGGCGCCAGGAACTGGAGAATTCAGATGTCTGATAAACCGAAAAGAGACCCGTACAACCTCGGCAAGAGTTTTCTGTTCACGCCCGAGGTCATCAACGATATTCACGTCAAGTCCGAACTCGGTCGCTACCGCATGCGGGGATTCTCGCTGTTCAAGAAAATCCCGACCTGGGACGACCTGACGTTCATGCCCGGCACGTTGACGCGTTTCGTCATCGAGGGTTACCGCGAGAAATGTCTGACCAAAACGGTGATCGGTCCGATGGCGAAGAAGCCGCTCGAGCTCGACATCCCGGTCTACATCACCGGCATGTCGTTCGGCGCGCTGTCCTACGAGGCCAAGACCGCGCTCGCGCGCGGCGCGACCATGGCCGGCACCGCGACCTGCTCGGGCGAGGGCGGCATGATCCCGGACGAGCGGCGCTACTCGTCGAAGTGGTTCTACCAGTGCATCCAGTCGCGCTACGGCTTCAATCCGAACCACCTGCGCCTCGCCGACGCGGTCGAGTTCTTCATCGGCCAGGGCTGCAAGGTCGGCCTCGGCGGGCATTTGATGGGGCAGAAGGTCACCGACCAGGTGGCCGAGATGCGTTCGCTGCCGGCCGGCATCGACCAGCGCTCGCCGGCGCGCCATCCCGACTGGATGGGGCCGGACGATCTCGCGCTCAAGATCCAGGAAGTCCGCGAAGCCACCGACCACCAGATCCCTATCCAGCTCAAGCTCGGCGCCGCGCGCGTCTACGACGACGTGCGCATGGCGGCCAAGACCGGGCCGGACTCGATCTACATCGACGGCATGGAAGGCGGCACCGGCGCCGGCCCGCACCTCGCCACCGAGGATACCGGCGTGCCCGGCATCGCCGCGATTCGCCAGGCGCGCAAGGCGCTCGACGACGTCGGCAAGTCGGACGAGATCACGCTGGTCTACGCCGGCGGCATCCGCAATGGCGCCGACGTGGCGAAAGCACTGGCGCTCGGCGCCGACGCGGTCGCGATCGGTCACTCGTCGCTGATGGCATTGAACTGCAACAAGGACATCCCGGAGGCCGATTTCCCGGCCGAGATGGGCGTCGAGGCGGGTTACTGCTATCACTGCCATACCGGCCGCTGCCCGGTCGGCGTCGCGACCCAGGACCCGGTGCTGCGCAAGCGGCTCGACCCGGACGAGGCCGCCGAGCGCGTCTACAACTTCCTGCACACGCTCACCATCGAGGCGCAGCTGTTCGCGCGCGCCTGCGGCAAGACCAACATCCATTCGCTCGAGCCGGAAGACCTCGCGGCGCTGACGCTCGAGGCGTCGGCCTGCGCGCAGGTGCCGATGGCCGGCACCCAGCACACCGTCGGCCGGCCCGACATGACCCGTTACTAGGAGAAATAAAATGGCTGAAAAAGACATCAATCATTTTCTCGAAGGCGACGGCGTCGATACCGAGCGCGAAAAGATCATCGGCCAGCACATCGGCTACCGCTACGACGTCAACCTCGTTCCCGACATGGACCGCTGCACGCCGTTTCTGAAGAAGTACATGGAAACCATGGGCTGGCAAGATCTGAACTGGCTCGAAGACGTGCACATGGGCTACGAGGAGGGCCGCCCGGCGGTGTTCGACCGCAACATCAACGGCTGGGTTTCGATTCCGAAAGACATCGATTTGCCGGACAACCAGCAGGATCGCGACATGATCGCGCGCGAACTGCTGGTCAAGTTCCAGATGTCGAAGAGTCACCCGATGGTCGATTTGCG
>JAHEKJ010000111.1 GCA_024638385.1 Gammaproteobacteria bacterium
AAATCCTCGATCCGGGCCGGCCGCGCGCCGGCTTCGAGATCCCGGCACAGCCGGCGCAGGCGCCTGCGGTAGAGCATGATGCCCTTGTCGCTAGGCACCAGGTGCTCGAGTTTCTGATCGGCGATCGGCCCCATGCCCTCGACCGCCTCGGCGTCGCCCGGATACCGCTGGCGCTCGGCATAGGACCGGTCCATGCGCTCGCCCTGCTCGATCAGCTCGGGTCCTTCGGGCGTGTTGTATTCCGGCGGGTCGGCGCGATCGCCGAAGATCGCCCACGCGAACGCCGTCGAATGCTCGTCGTCGACCGGTACGACCCAGCGCGCAAAGGCGCTGCGCCCGAAGTAAATCGGTCGCGTGCCGTCGGCCGAAAACGCGGCGCCGGCCTGGGTGTAGTTCGGCAGCACGAGCTCGTTCGTCCGCACCCAGACGTGCTCTCCGACGCGGCGCACGTTGGCGCCGAGGTAACTCATCTCGCGCTCGTAGAACAGCAGTTCGCCGATTTCGCCGAGGCCCTCGGAGAACTGCGCGCGGCTGACGCGCGAATGCAGAAAGCTGGTATGGATCGGGTCGAGGATCGCGTCGAGCACCTGCAGCCAGTTGCAACGGTAATCGGCGCGGTACGGCACCAGCGTCTGGCCGTCGATCTCGAGCGTGTCGTAGACCGGGAACCCGGGCATTTCTTCGAGCGGGCCGAGGTAGGCGAAGACCAGGCCGCGGTACTCGCGCACCGGGTAAGCTCCGAGCGCCGTCCGCCGCCGCACCGCGTCGACCTGCGCCTCGGGCTGGCCGGGTACTTCGAGAATCCTGCCGTCGACGTCGAACAGCCAGCCGTGATAGCAACAGCGAATGCCACGGTCCTCGCAAACGCCGAATTCGAGCGACGCGCGCCGGTGGGGACAGTGCCGGTGGACGAGGCCGAGCCGGCCCGTGCGGTCGCGAAACAGCACCAGGTCCTCGCCGAGAATACGAATCAGCCGCGGGGTGTCCCCCAGCTCGCGCGCGAGCGCGACCGGCTGCCAGTAGCGGCGCAGGAATTCGCCGCAGCCCGTGCCGCGGCCGGTGCGCACGAGCAATTCGTCGCTGCCGCCGCGCGGCGGCGTCGCGTGGCCGCAATAGCCGAGTTCGTCGTTCAAGTTCCCCCCTGCGTCGATGGCGCAAACCTAACCCACGGAGACGGGACGCGCAACCGATAAAATTAGTCAATATAGTGGTACTAATACGCAAACAGGCCCGTATTTCTAACCCGAAAGCGCCAAATATTGGTTCTTTTCCGAGAGTCCATTGTGATCCAACGCTTTTAAACTATGCTCTAGCCCATCGACCGCTGCGCGAGTCCCCACCCATGATCCCTGGCACCGACCCGAGTACCTGCCCGACCGCAGCGAGCGCCGGCACACACCCCGACACCTCGAGGCCGGCGTGAATTTCATTCCGCTGATCGTCGCCTTCGTCACGATCGCGCTGCTCGGCGCGGTCACGCGGCTCGAGGAAGCGCTGTACATCGGCGTACTGGCGGCGTTGGCGACCCTGCCGTGGATTCTCGGCCGGCGCGAGCGCGAGCTTCAGCGACAGATCGACCGCTTGCGCGCGCAACTCACCGAACTCGGGCGCGCGAGGAGCGATGCGCCCGCGCCCACGGCCGAGGCCCCGACGTCCGCCGAACCGGCTGCGGCACCCGTGGCGACGGCGCCGCCGGTCACCGCCACGCGCACGGAGATTACCGCCGGCGTGCCGGAGCCCGAACCCGTGCCGCCTCCGGCCGACGAAGCGCCCGCCGCCCGGACCGGCGGTTCGCGGCCCGCCAATCCGGTCGACCGCTTCGAAGAAATGCTGCGCCGCGGCGGCCAGTTCGTGCTGTCCTACTTCACCGACGGCAATGTCTTCGTCCGCGTCGGCCTGCTGGTATTGTTCTTCGGCGTCGCCTTCCTGCTCAAGTACGCGGCCGAGAACTCGCGCATTCCGCTCGAGTTGCGTTTCATGGGCGCCGCCGCCGGCGGTCTAGGCCTGCTCGCCCTGGGCTGGCGGTTGCGGCGCTCGAAACCCGTCTACGCGTTGCTGCTGCAGGGCGGCGGCATCGGTATCGTCTATATCACGATCTTTGCCGCCTACCAGCTCGCCGGCCTGCTGCCGCCGCTTTTGACCTTCACGCTGATGGTGTTCCTGAGCGCGTTCACGGTCGCGCTGGCGCTGCTGCAGGATTCACGCGCGCTCGCCATTTTCGCCGTCGTCGGCGGTTTTCTCGCGCCGCTGTTGGCATCGTCCGGCAGCGGCAATTACATCGGCCTGTTCGGCTACTACGCGATCCTGAACGCCGGCGTGCTCGCGGTCGCCTGGTATCGCGCCTGGCGATTGCTCAACCTGCTCGGTTTCGCCTTCACCTTCGGCATTTTCGTCCTGTGGGTGATTTTCGACTACGACAGTACCGATCTGTGGCCCGGCGTCGGTTTCGCGCTGCTGTTCTTCCTGATGTACAGCCTGATCGGCGTGCTCTACGCGTTGCGCCAGCCCCGCCACCTGACCGGACTCGTCGACGGCACGCTGGTGTTCGGTACGCCGGTGGTCGTTTCCGGCCTGTTGATGGCGATGCTGCGCGACTACGATTACGGCATCGCCGCCGCGTCGGCCGGCATGGGCCTCTACTACCTGGCGCTGGCGCGTTATTGCTGGCGCAACGTCGGCGCCGAAATCCGCCTGCTCGCCGAAGCCCTGCTCGCGATCGGCGTCGTGTTCGCGACGCTCGCGATTCCCTACGCGCTCGACGGCCACTGGAGCAGCGCGGCCTGGGCGCTCGAGGCGGCCGGCATCCTGTGGGTATCGATCCGGCAAAAGCGGTTCTACGCGCAGTGTTTCGCAATCCTGTTACAGGTCGGCGCCGCGCTGCTGTTCCTGCTGCGCAACTTCGAAGACGTCGGCAGCGGACCCTGGCTGAACCCGGCGTTCATCGGCGGCGTCTTCATCGCGCTCGGCGCCTTCGTCTCGGCGCGCATGCTCTATATCCAGGAGCGCCAGTTCCGCCTGCGCCTCGCGCACGTCCCGTTCTATGTCTGGGCGATGGGTTGGTGGCTCGCGAGCGCGCTGGTGCAGATCCACGAGTACTACGCCGCCGACTACATCGTCGGCTGGCTGCTGCTGTTCGGCGCGACCGCGACCGCGCTGGCCTGGGTCGACCGCGTGCGCGGCTGGCACTGGATGCCGGCGTCGATCAACGCGGCGCTGCTGCTGCCGCTGCTGATCCCGGTCTGGCTGGTCGCCGTCGCCGAGCACGATCATGCGCTGGTTCTGCCCGATGCCTTCGCGTGGACGGCGGTGCTCGCGGCAACTTACTGGATCATCGTTCGCCTCGAGACGGTCGCCTGGCCGCGCTGGATCGGCGCGGCGCTGCACACGGTCTATGTCGTGTTCGCCGGCCTGCTGCTGTCCTTCGAACTCGTCTGGGCGCTGTTCGAGGGCGTCGGCAACGCCGGCGAAGGCTACATCGCGATCTTGCCGCTCGGCTGGCTCGTCGCCCTGCAGGTCGCGCAGCGCGACTGGCTGCCGGCGGTCCGGCGCTTCGGCGCGCCGCTGCGGCAGAGCCTCGCCGCAACCGCGGCCGCGCTGATCGTCTGCTGGAGCCTGCTGGTCAACCTGGCGAACAGCGGCGATCCCGCGCCGTTGCCCTATCTGCCCCTGCTGAACCCGCTCGATCTCGCGCACCTGGCATTCTTCGTCCTCGCGTTGTCGGCGCTGCGGCTGCTCGAACCGGCGCGCGCGCTGCAGCGCGAACACGTGCTGATTTTGCTCGCCGCGCTGGCCTTCGTCTGGCTCACGGCGGTGCTGATCCGCAGCATGCATCACTACGCCGGCATCCCGTTCGATATCGAGCGCATGCTCGGCGATACCCGGGTGCAGAGCGCGATCTCGATCCTGTGGACGCTGATCGGCATGGGTGCGATGCTGCTCGCGTCGCGGCGCGCGCTGCGCACGCTGTGGATCGCGGCGGCGGCGCTGGTCGGCGTCGTGCTGGTCAAGATGCTGTTCGTCGATCTCGGCGCGAGCGGCACGGTCGAACGCATCGTCTCGTTTCTGGTCGTCGGCGGGCTGCTGGTCGCGACCGGCTACTTTTCGCCAATACCGCGGCGCGCTGACCCGGTCGGGGAGTCCTCGCATGCGTAAAACCACCCTGCCCCTGATGTTGACCCTGGCCGCGGCTTTCGCCGCCGACGCGTCGATCGACGATTTCGCCTATACGGCAACCGTCGCCGAGCGCGACGAACCCTTGCAGCGCATCGAGTTGCCGCTCGCCGCGCTCCTCGATCTAACTCGCGAGGATCTCGCCGACATCGCCGTCTTCAACGCCGCCGGCAAGCGCCTGCCGCACACGGTCGAGCGCGCGCCGCGAGCGCGGCGGGAGCTGACCGCGGAGCTGGCCTTTCACGAATTCAGCCGCTTCCAGCAGCAACAGGCGAAAATCGTCACCGCGCGCCGCCAGGCCCGCGAAGGCGACGCGATCGCCGAACTCGAAACCACCGAGGCGGTGCCGGTGCAGACGCGGCGCGAGGAACTGCTGATCGACCTGGGCGCCGACGACGATCGGCCGCGCTACGACCGCATCGAGCTCGACTGGCGTCACGAGCCGGCCGATCAATGGCTCGAGCTGACGGTACAGTCCGGCGCCGATATCGACGCCCTGCGCGTTCTCCATCGGCGCAAACGACTCAGCAATCATGAATCGGACGACCCTGCGTGGCGCAGTATCGGCGGCATTCCGGCCGGACACCGCTACCTGCTGCTGACGCCGACGACCCGGGTCGCGAGCTTCGAATTGCAGCGAGTCACCGCCTACCACGAGGAAATCGATGCGCCGCCGACGCTGGCGCATCCTGTCGACGTGCAGCGCATCGACGAGTCCGATATCACCTGGTATCGCGTCGATTACCCGTCCGTGGTGCGCGCCGCGCGCCTGCGGATCCTGCCCGGCGACGCGCACAGCGTCATCAGCGGCGATCTCTACGCGACCCGGGATGGCGTCGACGAGCGGCGTCTTATCCAGCGCGGATTCCGCCAGCACAATATCGCCAACGCCGAGGTCAGACCGAGCGACCCGATAAAACTGCCCGATCGTCGCTACGCGTGGTTCTGGTTTACGTCGGATGCGCCGCTCGCGCGGATGCCGCAGGCGGTACTCGAGTATCCGCGCTACGAGGTCGTATTCCTCGGCGATGGCGTCAGGCCCTATCGTCTCGCCTGGGGAAATTACGCCAGCGTTGCCGGACGCGCCGAGCTCGACGCCTTGCTCGACGGCGACCTTCGCGAGCGTGGAGCGCTCGCCGACCTCGGCCCGGCCGAGACCGCCGGCGGCCCGGCGCGACTGGCGCCGCAACCGACCCTGCCGTGGCAGAAATGGTTTTTATGGGCCCTGCTGATCGCCGTCGCGCTCGTCACCGGTCGCATGGCGCTCGCGCTTTACCGCGATATGAATTCCGCCAGCAGCTGAAGTGCAGCGGGTCTCGAAGATGATGACCGTTGTGCCGCCGCGGGCATGCCGGGTCGGCGGCGCGACGGCTGCTAGCGGCCGGAGGTCGACCCGACCCCCTCGATCATCCGGCGAAATTCGTCGCTCAGCCGGCTGCCGCTGCCATCCGCGGCAAACATCCAGACCAGGATCCAGCCGACTAGCACCAACACAGCCAGCATCTTGAGCGCGAAGGCCACTTTCGGGTTGGATTTGAATTCGGCGAGGCGCGCGCGGTTCGCGCCGTAGGAGCGATAAAAGAAGCCAATCACATGGAGCAACGGGCCAAACAGAAAAACGGCCCACTTGGGATGAGGTTTTTGCACTGCCGTAGTTTGCTTCGCGCGCGCGGCCGGGGTTGCCGCATTCTACCGTCGCGCCGGGGACAATGATAGAAACGCAGGCGTCCGGCTCGCGGAGCGGACAATTCGATCCTCCCGGTCCGGATCCGATGGTATCATCCGGCTCGTCGCAATTGCGGAAACCAACTGACCATGACGCAGGCTATCGCTCCACGCCCGGGGCAACCGGCATGACCGGCCGACCCGTAGTACTCGTCACGCGCAAGTTGCCGGATGCGGTCGAACGACGCCTGGCCGAGCAGTTCGAGCCGATCCTGAACCCGGACGACCGGCTGTACACGACCGAGGAAATACTGCGCGCCTGCGAAGACGCGGACGCGATCCTGCCCTGCCATACCGAACACTTCGATGCCGCTACGATTGCCCGCCTGCCCGCGCGGATCCGGGCGATCGCCAACTTTTCGGTCGGCGTCGACCACGTCGACCTCGAGGCGGCCGCGCAGAAAGGCGTGATCGTCACGAATACGCCCGACGTGCTTTCCGACGCGACCGCCGAGATCGCCATGCTGCTGATGCTCGGCGCGGCACGCCGCGCCGGCGAGGGCGAACGCATCATGCGCCGGCAGGAATGGCGCGACTGGAGCCCCGCGTTCATGGTCGGCCGGCAGCTTACCGGCAAACGCCTCGGCATCCTCGGCATGGGCCGGGTCGGCCGGGTCGTCGCCGCGCGCGCGCGCGGCTTCGACATGGCGATCCATTATCACAATCGCAATCCGCTCGACGACGACGGCGTCGGCGACGCGACCTACCACGCCAGCGTCGAGGACCTGCTGTCGAACGTCGACGTGCTGTCGATTCACTGCCCGGCGTCGGCGCAGACCCGCGGGCTGCTCGATGCCGAGCGAATCGCGCTGCTGCACCGCGATGCCATCGTCGTCAACACTTCGCGCGGCGCCGTGGTCGATGACGATGCCCTCGTCGCCGCGCTCGAGTCGGGCTCGATCGCCGCGGCAGGGCTGGATGTCTACAACGGCGAACCCGACCGGATTCATCCCGGCTACCGGCAACTCGACAATACCTTCCTGCTGCCGCATATCGGCAGCGCGACCCGCGAGACCCGCGACGCGATGGGTTATCGCGCGATCGCCAACCTGGTCGCGATATTCGATGGCGAGGAACCGCGCGACCGGGTCGCGTGAGACGACGCGCGGCGAGGCTTTGCCGAAAACGCTTCGACTGCGGGAATAAAATTTCGGCCTTGGTATACGATATACCCGATTTATATGGTTTAATGTCGCCGTTCCACACCGGCGAATACAACCAGAATGAGGAATCGCTGATCCCACCCGCGCGTTGCCCGGGCCCGTTGAGCGCTTTCACGTAATATTTTCCGGCAATGTCGTGTCGACTATCGAGCGATGCGCAGTGGCATCACCAACAAATTATAAGATGAGGACAAAGTTATGACCGAAGTTAAAACTTCACGCCGCAAATTTCTGACCCGCGGGGCCGCGGCCATCGCCGGCGGCGCGGCAGTTACGTCTTTTCCGAACATCGCCGTCGGCCAGAGCCCGACGGTGCTGAAGGTACAGGCGGCCTGGGGCGGCGGAATTTTTCTCGAGTTCGCCGAGGACTACGTGCGCCGCGTCAACGAGATGTCGGGCGGATCGCTGAAGATCGACCTGCTCGGCGTCGGCGCGGTAGTCAAGACCGCGGAGATGCAGACCGCCGTGCACAAGGGCGTGCTCGACGGTGCGCACCTGGTGACCGCCTACTGGTACTCGAAGAGCCCGGTCGCGTCGCTGTTCGGTACCGGCCCGTGTTTCGGCTGGTCGGCGAACGAACTGATGGGCTGGATCGCCTACGGTGGCGGCAGGGCGCTTTACGAAGAATTGATGGATATGCTACGCCTCGACCTGGTCGGTTTTTTCTCCGGCCCGATGCCGGCGCAACCGCTGGGCTGGTTCAAGGAGCAGATCAAGAACTCGAGCCAGATGAAAGGCCTGAAGTACCGCACCGTCGGCCTCGCCGCGGACGTATTACAGCAAATGGGCATGTCGGTCGTGCAGCTTCCCGGCGGCGAAATCCAGCCGGCGATGAAGAGCGGCCTGATCGACGCGGCCGAGTTCAACAACCCGACCTCGGACAAGGATTTCGGCATGCAGGACGTGTCCAAGCATTACCACCTGGCGAGCTTCCACCAGTCGCAGGAATGCTTCGAAATCATCTTCAACAAGCGTCGTTTCGATCGCCTGGCCAAAGAGCATCAGAAAATACTCGAATACGCCTCCGAAGCCGCGTCGCAGGACATGGCCTGGAAAGCGATGGAACGCTACTCGCAAGACCTGGTCAGGCTGAAAGAAGAGCACGGCGTCAATGTCTACCGCACGCCGACCAGCGTCATGAAAGACCAGCTCAAGGCCTGGGACGTGATCATCGAGAAGTTCAACAAGTCCGACCCGTTCTTCAAGAAGGTCGTCGATTCGCAGAAGAAGTGGGCCCAGCGCCACGGCGCTTACGCGCTGAACAACGCGCCGGATTACCAGGGCGCCTACGAGCATTACTTCGGCAAGCTGTAACCCGTGACAGGCAACATGGCAGGGCGGTATTTCGATACCGCCCTTGCTATCGCCTGTTTACTTCCCATTCGTAAAAGCGTCCGGTGATCAGTCATGATGACTCGCATTCTTCACTTCATCGATAGCCTCAGCGCCTGGTCGGGCAAGTCTTTCGCCTGGTGTATCGTGATTTTGACCTTTTCCACCTGCTACGAAGTCTTCATGCGCTACGTGCTCAACGCGCCGACGGTCTGGGCCTTCGACATGAGCGTGCAGATGTACGGTGCGCTGTTCATGATGGCCGGCGCCTACGCGCTGTCGCAGGATGCGCACGTGCG
Source organism: Gammaproteobacteria bacterium (assembly GCA_024638385.1). Taxonomy (GTDB): domain Bacteria; phylum Pseudomonadota; class Gammaproteobacteria. The sequence goes on from JAHEKJ010000111.1 coordinate 8,690, forward strand.
CGGCGACGTGGTCTATCGCCTGCTCAGCATCAAGACCCAGGCCAAGATCGACCTGGTGCTGTATATCATCTTCCTGATGCCGGGCGCGGCGGCGCTGATTTATTACGGTTACCATTTCGCCGCCGACTCGTGGTTCTACAAGGAAGTCAGCTGGAGCAGCCCGTCGCGCATCCAGATTTACTTTTTCAAGACCCTGATTCCGATTGCGGGAACCCTCGTCATGCTGCAGGGCATCGCCGAGGCGGTGCGCTGCATTATCTGTATTCGCACCGGCGCCTGGCCGCCACGACTGCACGACGTGCAGGAGACCGAAACCATGTTGATGAACGAGCAGGAAGACCTGCGCAAGCTGGAGCAAGAAAGACATGTCTGATCCGGTTATCGCAGTTTTCATGCTCGGCCTGTTTATCTTCATGGTCATGCTGGGCTTCCCGATCGCGTTCACGCTGATCGCGATGGGCCTCGGTTTCGGTTATTACGCCTACTACGACCCCGAGCGCATGCAGACCATTTTCGATAACCGGATCTTCGACCTGTTCGTGCAAAACACCTTTTCGGTCATGTCCAACGACGTACTGGTGGCCGTACCCCTCTTCTTGTTTATGGGCTACGTGGTGGAACGGGCGAATATCGTCAATCGCCTGTTTTTCAGTATTCAGCTGGCCGCGCGCCACCTGCCCGGCTCGATGGCCGTGGCCGCACTGTTCACCTGCGCGGTCTTCGCGACCGCCTCCGGGATCATCGGTGCGGTCGTGACCCTGATGGGGATGCTCGCCTTCCCGGCGATGCTGAAGGCCGGTTACGACGAAAGTTTCGCCTCCGGCGTAATCTGCGCGGGCGGTTGTCTCGGCATCCTGATCCCGCCGTCGATCATGTTGATCGTCTACTCGGCGATCGCCGAGATTTCGCCGCTGCGCCTCTACGCCGCGGCGATGTTCCCGGGCCTGCTGCTGGCGGGACTTTACATGGTTTACGTGGTTGGTCGCGCGACCTTCAATCCGAAGCTGGCGCCGAAACCGAAGGAAGAAGAAGTGCCCGAGTTCATGACGATCGTCTGGGAGCTGATGACTTCGTTCATTCCGCTGGCTCTGTTGATCATGAGCGTGCTCGGCGCGATCCTGCTCGGCCTCGCGACCCCGGCCGAGGCCGCGGGCGTCGGCGCCTTTGGCGGCCTGTTTCTCGCCCTCTGCTACCGCTCGCTGAACTGGGAACGCCTGAAGCAGGCGGTTTACCTGACCGCGAAGACTTCGGCCATGGTGTGCTGGCTGTTCGTCGGCTCATGGACTTTCGCGGCGGTGTTTTCCTACCTCGGCGGGCACGAACTGATCAACGACTGGGTGCTTAGCATGGAGCTGAGCCAGGTCGGCTTCCTGGTGCTCGCGCAATCGCTGATCTTCCTCCTTGGCTGGCCGCTGGAGTGGACCGAGATCATCATCATCTTCGTACCGATCTTCCTGCCGATGCTGGAAACCTTCAACGTCGACCCGCTGTTCTTCGGGATCCTGGTCGCGCTGAACCTGCAGACCTCGTTCCTGACGCCGCCGATGGCGATGGCCGCCTATTACCTGAAAGGCGTCGCGCCGCCGCATATCCAGTTGATGGATATTTTCCGCGGCATCATGCCTTACCTGCTGATCATCATTTTCTCGATGGTGCTGCTGTACAACTTCCCGGGTATCGCGCTGTGGCTGCCAGTTTACCTGTTCGGATAGGCGCATGAACCGGCCCGCAACAGCCGTGCAAAAGTTCGACCCGGACTCGGCCTACCTGCTGTCCGCATGCGAGGCGCGACGGGCCATCGTCGACGGCTTGCTCAGCGCCGAAGAAATGGTTACGGCCTGCTTCCGGCGCATCGACGAAATCGAAGACGGCATCGGCGCCTGGGCGCACCTCGACCGCGAGGTCGCGCTCGAGCAGGCGCGCGCGGCCGACGCGTTTCGCCGCCGCGGGCTGGCCACCGGGCCGCTGCACGGCTTGCCGGTCGGGATCAAGGACATCATCGACACCGCCGATTACCCGACCGAATACGGCACGGAGTTGCATCACGGGCGGCAACCGGATCACGACGCGACGCTGGTCGGGTTGCTGAAGGAAGCCGGCGCAATCATCCTCGGTAAAACCGTGTCCACCGAAATGGCCGTTTACGGCCCGGGAAAGACGCGCAACCCGCACCATCCGGAGCACACGCCGGGCGGCTCCTCGAGCGGTTCGGCGGCCGCGGTCGCGGCCGCGATGGTGCCGTTTGCGGTCGGCACGCAAACCAACGGCTCGGTGATTCGACCGGCGTCCTACTGCGGGGTCTACGGCTACAAACCGAGTTTCGCGCGCGTTTCGCGCCACGGCGTGCTGCGCCAGTCGCCGCCGCTGGACACGATCGGCATGTTCGCGCGCGACCTCGACGACCTCGCGCTGATCGCCGACGTGCTGCTGCGCTTTGACGCGCAGGACCCGGGCATGACTCCGATCGCGCCGCCTTGCATCAGTCGAATACTGCACGAGGAAGTGCCGGTCGACCTGCACTTCGCCTTCGTGCGCACGCCGGCCTGGGAACAGGTAGAAACGGTCACCAAGGACGGGTTCCGCGAACTGATCGACGAACTCAACCGGCGCCACCCGGACTGCGTCGATATTTTCGATCTGCCCGACCTGTTCGCCGGCCTGTTCGAAGATCACCGGATCGTCATGGAAGCCGACCTGGCGCGTAATTTCGCCGACGAATATGCGCGCGGCAAGGACCGACTGACCCCGGTGCTGCGCGAAATGCTCGAGCGCGGACAAAAAATCGGCGACCGCGAATACGACGCCGCGGTCGCGCGCATGCCGGATTACAGCGGCTTTCTCGGCCAGGTCTTCGAGGACTACGACGCGATCCTGACGCCGTCGACCCCGGGGCCGGCGCCGGCCGGGCTGGACGCGACCGGCAGCCCGGTCATGAACACGATCTGGACGCATTGCGGCACGCCGGCGCTGAACCTGCCGCTACTGCAGAGCCCGCAAGGCCTGCCCATCGGCGTGCAGCTGGTCGGCGCGCGCGACGACGACGCGCGATTGTTTCGCAACGCGCGCTGGCTGCTGAATAGTCTCAACGACTGAATTTCTCTATACTGATCGATCATGACGAGGCGAGAACCGCATGGATAACATCATCACCGGCATCATCGGCGTCGGCATCTTCCTGGCGTTCACGCTCGGACTCGCCGAATCGATCGGCGAGGCCCCGTTCGTGATCATCGTGATCACCGTCTGCATCATGCTCTGCGTGGATTTTTACCAGTCGGCGAAAGAAGGCATGCAACTCGAGGAAGACGACGAGTCGGTCCCCGGCAAGCCCGCGCCGAAAATGGATTCGGAACCCCCGGCCTGAAGCGCAAACACGCGCCGCCGCGCGCAAACTCACCTTTCGCGGATCGTCCCCCGGCAGCGCCGGCTCTGCAATCCTGGATCTAGTCGACACGTTCGAGCGAACGTCGGTAGCGGACGCCGCGCTCGACGTAGCTCTCGGCGGCCGCGCGCAGGCCGGCGACGTCTTCGTCGGTCAATTCGCGCCGCACCCGGGCCGGCGCGCCGAGAATCAGCGAGCGATCGGCAAAGGTCTTGCCCTCGGTGATGATTGCCCCGGCGCCGACCAGGCATTCCCGGCCGATCACCGCGCCGTTCATGATCACGGCCTGGATGCCGATCAG
>JAHEKJ010000216.1 GCA_024638385.1 Gammaproteobacteria bacterium
TGCGGGATTACACCTGATCTTTGGTATTATCTGCCAAAGCGTATATCTTGACATTATCCCTTTTAGCGTATATATACTTTTTATACGAAGAGGCGTATAAGGCAAGTCGAGCGAATGGGCAAGATCATACGCAGCAACCGCGATCTCGGCGCGGCAATTCGCCTGGCGCGCAAACAGCAGAATCTGCGCCAGGTCGATGTTGCCCGCAAGGCATCCGTGCGGCAGGCACTGATCTCGGATATCGAAAACGGCGCGACCACGGCGAAACTCGATTCCGTGATGCGGGTGCTGTCGGCGCTCGACCTGGACCTGTCCGTCGTTCCGCGCCGTAAAACCGGATTTGATCCCACGGAGTATTGATCTTGGGCCGCAGACGCCAGGGGCGCACGCTGGAGGTATATGTCGGCACCAGCAAGGTCGGCCGGTATGTCCGTGCGCCGGACGGTGGAACCTCGTTTCGCTATGACCCGGATTGGTTGTCGTCGGACCGCGCGTTTCCGATGTCGATGTCGATGCCGCTGTCCGATCGTGTCTGGTCAGGGGAGAGCGCGGCCAGTTACTTCGACGGTTTGCTGCCCGACGATCGAATCGTCCGCGAGCAAATCGCGGCGCGCGAGCATGCCGAGAGCGCGGGTATCTTCGATTTGCTGGCCGTTATCGGGCGTGATTGCGTCGGTGCAATGCGCTTCATGCCGGAAGGCGTCGACCCCGGCGATCCGGGCAGTATGACATTCCGCGCGCTCGATGACGATGCAATCGCCGCGCGGCTGGCAACCCTCGGGACTAATCCGCTCGGCCTCTATGCTGAGGAAGATGATTTTCGTATCTCGATTGCGGGCGTGCAGGAAAAGACCGCCTTTCTCCGGATCGACGATCGGTGGCAGTTACCGCTCGGGCCGACCCCGACCTCTCATATCTTCAAGCCCGCGATGAAGGCAGGGCCGGACGGCGCGGACTTCTCTGACACTCCGTGGAACGAATGGCTGTGCCTGACCCTGTGTCGCGCCCTGGGCCTTGAAACTGCCAATGCCGAAGTACACCGGTTCGATGGCAAGCCCGTAATCGTCGTCGAACGCTTCGACCGCGGCTGGCGGGATGGCGCACTGTACCGGTTGCCGCAGGAGGACCTGTGCCAGGCGCTGGGCGTGCCGCCCCTGCGCAAATACCAGAGCGACGGCGGCCCTGGAATTTTGGATATAATGTCGTTCCTCAACGGTGCGATCGCCCCGTACGAAGGCCGCCTGAACTTTATGAAAGCGCAGGTCGTGTTCTGGCTGCTGGCCGCCATCGACGGTCATGCCAAGAATTTCTCGATCTTTCTCGCGCCGGGCGGTTACCGGCTGACGCCGCTCTACGATGTGATGTCCGCCGCGCCGTACCCCCAGTTCCCTGCGCAGAAAATCAGGCTGGCCATGGCGATCGGGAACAAGAGGTATTATCGACTGAGACAGATTCAGCTTCGCCATTTTTACCAGACCGGCACAAAGGCCGGGCTGCGTGAAGCGGACATGGATGGCATTTTTTCGGCATTGGCTGTGCGGGCGGATGGCGCGATCGCCGAAGTGGCTGAAATGGCTAGCGATGCCGGCGTACCCGAATCGACATTCACGCCGATACTCGATGGAGTGCGCGAGCGGGCGGCGACGATCGAGACGGATTGAATCGATAACGAGGTAAATGTAGCGATAGCAGTGTCGCAACCCGAACACATCGAAGCCACCGAAGCCATCTGTAAAGCGCGGCGGACACTCCGCGCGCCAACGCCCCTTACGCCTGCAGCGACGACTTTCTGCCGGGTATGAGGCGCGAGATTTGATTCAGATCAAACACTGCGGGAAACGTGGTTCTCATTACTGGAATTCAGTTGGCAGATCGCGGTCGGTAGGTGATCGACAGTTTTTGATCCGAACATAATGTTTGGTGCAGTTAGTCAGTCGCCGTAGGTATAAAAGCCGCGGCCGGTCTTGCGACCGAGGTAACCGGCGTCGACCATTTGCTGCCAGATCGGGCAGGGGCGGTACTTCGAATCGCCGAAACCTTCGTGCAGCACCTTGATCACCGCGTAGCAGGTGTCGAGACCGATCAGGTCGGCGAGCGCGAGCGGCCCCATCGGGTGCGCCATGCCGAGCTTCATGATCTCGTCGATGCCTTCAGCGCTCGCGAGACCCTCGTAGTAGGCATAGGCGGCCTCGTTGATCATCGGGATCAGGATCCGGTTGGCGACGAAGCCGGGGCTGTCCTTCGCCTCGACCGGCACCTTGCCGATGAACTCGCTGAGTTCGTGCACCGCGCGGTAGGTGTCGTCGCTGGTCTGCAGCGCGCGGATGACCTCGACGAGCACCATCATCGGCACCGGGTTCATGAAGTGCATGCCGATGACCTGGTCGGCGCGGTCGGTGACGCCGGCGATGCGCGTCAGCGAGATCGACGAGGTGTTACTGGCGAGGATAGCATCGGGCTTACAGATGCGGTCGAGCTGGGCGAAGATGTCAAGCTTCAAGCGCTCGTTTTCGGTCGCCGCCTCGATCACGATGTCGACGCCGGCGAGCGCGTCGAGCTTGGTCGCGGTGTCGATGTTGGCGAGCGTCGCCTTTTTCTCGTCCTCGCCGATCTTCTCCTTCTTGATCAGCCGGTCGAGGCTCGTCGTGATTGTCGCGAGCCCGCGTTCGAGGTGCTCGTCGCCGATGTCCTGCAGCGTGACCTTCAATCCGGCCGCGGCGCAGACCTGCGCGATGCCGTTGCCCATGGTGCCGGCGCCGACGACGCCAACGGTTTTGATGTTCATTCAGTCCCCCTTTGCATCCCGCCGCCTGGTCGCTGGACCTGCCTGCGGTTAAATGATCGCAATTGTATAACGCCAGCGCGGGTGTGGTGAATCAGTCGCCTTTTTCGGGCTTCGAATCGGAGATGGCTTCGCGGCGCTCGCGTTGACGAAGTCCCGGCGTCATTGCGAGGCCCGAAGGGCCGAAGCAATCTCCCGGGATCGGGCCAGACCGGGGAGGTTGCTTCGTCGCGCGCGGCCTGCGGCCGCGCGCTCCTCGCAATGACGTGCTTAACCCGGTGATCACATGTT
>JAHEKJ010000217.1 GCA_024638385.1 Gammaproteobacteria bacterium
GGTCGAAGACGCGCTCGACCTGGCCGCTTACGCGCAGGTAGAGAAAGATCGCGGCGATCGCGAGCAGCACGATCATGCTCGCGATGATGGTCGTATTGAGCTGTTTGCGGATCGAATACACGGCGCTATTCGACGAGATAGCCGAAGCCGCGGCGGGTCTTGACCAGCTTCGGCGCGCCGGCCGATTGCAGGCGCTTGCGCAGCGCGCTGATGTGGGCCTCGACCGCGTTACGCGTGACGAAGCTGCCGGCGTCGTAGAGCTGGTCGATCAGCTGGTCGTGCGAGAACACGCGACCGCGGCGCAGCGCGAGAAACTCGAGCAGGCGGTATTCGTGCGGGGTCAGCGCGATGGCTTCGTCGGCGAAACTGACCTGGCGCGATACCGAGTCGATACGAATACCGTCGATTTCGATGACCGGGTTCTTGTTGCCGGCGCGGCGGCGATTGAGCGCGCGCAGGCGCGAAACCAGTTCGTCGAACGCGAACGGTTTGACCAGGTAGTCGTCGGCGCCGAGGTCGAGCCCGCGCACGCGGTCTTCGGTCTGATCGTTGGCCGACAGGATCAGTACGTGACAGTCCCGGCCGTCGCCGCGCAGTCGCGACAGCACCGTGAGGCCGTCGACCTTCGGCAGCATCAGGTCGAGGACGACGGCGTCGTAGGGGTTGACCGCAAGAAACGCGAGCGCCTCCTCGCCGTCGAAAGCCTGGTCGACGGTAAAACCGTGCTTTCTCAGGCCGGTCGACAGCGAGCGCTGCAGCCGTTGCGAATCTTCAACCAGTAATAGTTTCATGACCTTTTCCGAGACCGTCGAGTATACTACTCCTCTCCCCGGGCCGGTGCCGCGGGCAGCGTAACCCCGATGTTAAAAGCCTAGACCGGCTTCCTGAAAATTGGCTGAAGAATGAATCGCTTATCCCGTTTCGTGACCGCGTTCAAACGATATCCCGCCACACCGGCGAGCGCCTGACGCCATGCGTATCGCGGTCGGCGGATTCCAGCACGAGACCAACACCTTCGCCCCGCATCGCGCGGATTTCGCGGCCTTCGCGCGGGCCGACAGCTGGCCGCCGCTGGTGCGCGGCACGGCGTTGTTCGATGCGATGGCGGGTCTCAACCTGCCGCTCGCCGGCTTTGTCGAGCAAGCGCGCGACGCCGGGCACGAGTTGCTGCCGCTCGCCTGGTGTTCGGCCGAACCGAGCGGTTACGTCACCGGGGACGCGTTCGAGCGCATCGCGGCGATCCTGCTCGACGATCTGGCCGCCGCCGGCGAGGTGGACGCGGTTTACCTCGACCTGCACGGCGCGATGGTCTGCGAGCATTACGAGGACGGCGAGGGCGAATTGTTGCGCCGCGTGCGCGCCGCCGTCGGCGCCGCCACGCCGGTCGTGATCAGCCTCGACCTGCACGCCAACGTGACCGCGGCGATGGTCGAGCATTGCGACGGCATGACGATCTACCGCACCTACCCGCATCTCGACATGGCCGCCACCGGCGCGCGCGCCTTCGATTTGCTGCAGGCGCGGCGCGCAGCGGAGACATGGCACAAGTCCCTGCGCAAGATACCGTTCCTGTTCGCGCTGACCGCCCAGTGCACCGACTTCGAGCCGTGCCGCTCGATCTACCGGTCCCTGCCCGAACTCGGACGGGCGGCCGGTGTGGACAGCGTCGATTTCGCCGCCGGTTTTCCGCCGGCCGACATCGCCGAGTGCGGCGCCGCCGTGGTCGCCTGCGGCGCCGAGCGCGAAGCCGTCGAGGCCGCGGCCGAGGGGGTTTATCGCCGGGTGATCGCTGCCGAAGCCGAATTCGACTTCGCCCTGCTCGAGCCCGATGCAGCGGTCGAGCGCGCGCTTGAGCTGGCGGCCGAAAAGCCCGTGGTGCTGGCCGATGCGCAGGACAATCCCGGTGCCGGCGCGACCGCCGATAGCACCGGCCTGCTCGAAGCGCTGGTTCGAAAGGGCGCCGGCCGCGCCCTGGTCGCGATGCTTTACGACCCGGAGGTCGCGCAGATGGCGCACGCCGCCGGGGTTGGCGGCGTCCTCGAGACCGCACTCGGCGGCAAGAGCGGGGTGCCGGGCACCGCGCCCTACGCCGCGCGCTTCGAAGTCGAGGCGCTCGGCGACGGCCGTTTCGTCTTCACCGGCGCGATGAACCGCAACGCGCGCGCCGAGCTCGGGCCGACGGCGCTGTTGCGGGTCGCCGACGCCGCGGCCGACGTCCGCGTCATCATCGGCAGCACGCGCGCGCAATGTCTCGACCTCGCGATGATTCGGCATCTCGGCCTCGAGCCAGAGAAGCAGGCGATTCTCGCGGTCAAGAGCACCGTGCATTTCCGTGCCGATTTCGACCCGATCGCGGCGGCGACGCTGGTGGTTGCCGCGCCCGGCGCGAATCCCTGCCGGTTCGAGGGCCTGCATTACCGGAATTTACGTCCCGGGGTGCGTCTGGGCCCGCGCGGCCCGGCGCACGGGGCTTGATCGCCGAGGGGTGATCGATGCTAGGATTGTCAACTCGAAGATACCAGGGGTGGGGCTGGCGATGGGCATACTCGAAGAATTCGACCGGAAAAGTCACAGCATATTACTCGACGGCGAATACCGCCGCAGCGAGTCGGGCGAGAGCCACGACGTCATCGACCCGGCGACCGGGCAGGTCATCGCGCAGATCGCCGAGACCAGTCCGGCCGAGATCGATACCGCGGTCGAGGCCGCGCAGGCGGCATCGAGAAAATGGTGGCGCATCAGCGCGCTCGAGCGTTCCGAGATCATGCACGAGATTGCCAACGATCTGCTGGCGATGAAGGCGCCGCTCGCCGAGGCGCTGACCCGCGAGATGGGCAAGCCGTACAAGGAGTCGGCCGACGAGGTCGACTGGTCGGTGTCCGCGATTCGCTATTACGCCGAAACCGGGCGCACCGAGATCGGCCGCGTCATGGGCCCGGCGGTCGAGGGTCATTTGAACTACACGCTCAAATTGCCGCTCGGCGTCGTCGTCTCGATCCAGCCGTTCAATTACCCGATGACGCTGCTCGCGTGGGAAGGCGCGGCCGCGCTCGCCTGCGGCAACGCCGTC
>JAHEKJ010000218.1 GCA_024638385.1 Gammaproteobacteria bacterium
ACTCGAAGTTACGCGCGCGCAGGAATTCGGCGCGCACCACGCCGACGAAACCCATCCATGAGAACAGCAGCAGCACGCCGAGCAGCCACCAGAAGTTGGGCTCGACGATGCTGGCGAGGATAATCAGGATGTAGAGGATCGGCAGCCCCGCCCAGACCTCGATAAAGCGCTGGAACAGCAGATCCAGCCAGCCGCCGAAATAGCCCTGTGCGGCGCCGGCGGCGACGCCAATGAGCGCGCTGATTATGGTCAGCGTAAAGCCGAACAGCACCGAGATGCGAAAGCCGTAGACCAGCCGCGCGACCACGTCGCGGGCCTGGTCGTCGGTGCCGAGCCAGTGCAGGTCGTCGGGCGGCGACGGCGCCGGCACCGCGAGATCCCAGGACACGGTTTGATGGTCGTAGCGGACCAGCGGCCAGACCATCCAGCCGCGGTCACCGATCAGTTCGGCGACGTACGGGTCGCGGTAGTCGGCCTCGGTCGGAAATTCTCCGCCGAACACGGTTTCCGGGTAAGTCCTGAAAATCGGCGCGTAAAAGCCGCCGTCGTAGTAGACCAGGATCGGCTTGTCGTTGGCGACGAACTCGGCGAACAGCGTGACCACGAACAGTACCGCGAAAACCCACAGCGACCACCAGCCGCGGCGGTTGGCGCGGAAGTTCTCGAGCCGCCGATGCGTCAGCGGCGTGATCGGCTGGCCGAGAAATCGGTGCTGCACCGGTTGGTCTGCCATCAGCGCCCCCTCGCCTCGAAATCGATGCGCGGATCGATGATGGTGTACATGATGTCGCCGATCAGCGTCATCAAAAGCCCGAGCAGCGAGAAGAAGAACAGTGTGCCGAAGATGACCGGATAGTCGCGGTTGAACGCGGCCTCGAAACCAAGCAGGCCGAGGCCGTCGAGCGAAAAGATGATCTCGATCAGCACCGAGCCAGTGAACAGCATGCCGACGAAGGCCGACGGGAAGCCGGCGACGACGATCAGCATCGCGTTGCGGAATACGTGGCCGTACATCACGCGGCGCTCGGTGAGACCCTTGGCGCGCGCGGTGAGCACGTACTGCTGGCCGATCTGGTCCATGAACGAATTCTTGGTCAGCATCGTCAGCGTGGCGAAGCCGCCGATGGTCATCGCGATCACCGGCAGCGTGATGTGCCACAGGTAATCACGGATGCGATCGGGCCACGACAGGTCGGCCCAGTTGTCGGACACCAGCCCGCGCAGCGGGAACCAGTCGAGGTAACTGCCGCCGGCGAAGATCACCAGCAGGAAGATCGCGAACAGGAAACTCGGGATCGCCGAGCTGATGACGACGACCACGCTGGTCCACAGGTCGAAGCGGCTGCCGTCACGCATCGCCTTGGCGATGCCGAGCGGGATTGAGATCAGGTACACCAGCAGCGTGGTCCAGACGCCGAGCGAGATCGACACCGGCATCTTGTCGAGCACGAGATCCACTACCGATTGGTCGCGGAAAAAGCTGTCGCCGAAATCAAAGCGCAGGTAGTTGCCCATCATATCGAAGAAGCGCTGGTGCAGCGGTTTATCGAAACCGAAGCGCTGCTCGAGCTCCTTGATGAACTCGGGATCGAGCCCCTGCGCGCCGCGGTAGCCGCCGGTCGCATCGGCGTCGGCGGCGGCCGACTGCAGGGTTTCGCCGACGTCGGTGCGGGTCACGCGCCCGGTGATGTCGGCGCCGGTGCCGGTCAGCTCGGCGATGATCTGCTCCACCGGCCCGCCCGGCGCGACCTGGATGATGACGAAATTGATCACCATGATCGCGAACAGCGTCGGGATCATCAGCAGCAGGCGGCGAACGATATAGGCGCCCATCGGTTCCTCCCCGTCAGGTTTTCCGCCGCAGCGCGCGGCGCATCAGCCAATAAGCGACCGCGAGCCCGGCCAGCAGCCAGATGATGACGGTGTCCCAGCCCGGCGTATCGCCCGGCGGCGCGGTTTCGCTGTCGGCGTCGAGGTTGTCGATCACCCGCTCGAGCGCCGCGGCGCGCCCGGCATCGTACCACCACAGGCCGGTGTTGACGCCGGACTTGACCGGCACCGCGGGGCGCGCGTACTTGTCCCAGTAAAGCACGCGGTCGGAGCGCAGGTACCAGTTCGGGATCACGTAGAAGCCCCACAGCAGTACGCGGTCGAGCGCGCGGGTCCAGGCGACCAGCTCCTCGCGCGTGCAGGCCGCGATCATGCCCTCGATCAGCTCGTCGATCACCGGGTCGCGGATGCCGGCGAAGTTGCGGCTGTCGGGCTGCTCGGCGGCGGCGCTGCTCCAGAATACGCGCTGCTCGTTGCCGGGGGTTTCCGACTGCCCCCAGACGAAGACGAAGGCGTCGAAGTCGAAGCTGCGCAGGCGGTTGATGTACTGGCTCGAGTCGACCACGCGCGCGCTGGCGTCGATGCCGAGACGCTTCAGGTTACGGATCATCGGCAGCACCACGCGCTCGAAGTCGGGGCTGACGAGCAGGAACTGGAAGCGAAACGGCCGCCCGCTCTCGGTATGCACCAGCTCGTTGTCGACCACTTCCCAGCCGGCCTCGGCGAGCAAGGCAAACGCGCTGCGCAGGTTCTCGCGCGGCCAGCCGCTGCCGTCGGTCGACGGCGGACGATATTCCGCGGTGAACACCCGCGGCGGCACGCGGCCGCGGTAGCGCTCGAGGATCTCGAGCTCGAGGCCTTGTGGCAGCCCGCGCGAGGCGAGGTCCGAGTTGGAAAAATAACTCGCGGTGCGGGTGTACTCGTCGAAGAACAGGTTGCGGTTGGTCCACTCGTAATCGAAGGCGTAGGCCAGCGCCTCGCGCACCTTCGGATTCTTGAAGACTTCGCGGCGGGAGTTGAGCACGAAGGCCTGCATGCCGGTCGGCAGGCGGTGTTCGACGCGTTCTTTTCTAAGCCAGCCCTTCGCCACCGCCGGCACATCATAATCGAGCGCCCAGGCCTTGGCCTGGTTTTCCAGGCGCAGGTCGAGGTCGCCCGATTTGAGCGCGAGCCGGGTCGCGGTGTCGTCGCGGAAATAGTCGGTGCGCAGCAGGTCGAAGTTGTTGTGGCCGACGTTGA
>JAHEKJ010000112.1 GCA_024638385.1 Gammaproteobacteria bacterium
TCGCCGTCCCGTGCCGCTCCTTGCGCGCGAAGTTGACGTTGATACCGGCGGGAAAGCGGTCGCGATAGTGGGTATTGAGATAGTGCCCGATGTGTTCCACCAGCCAGGTCCCGAACCCGCTCCTGCGCTGCACGACGGGTCCGGCCACCTGGACATCGTCCGAGCTGGCAAAAATGGCGTCGGAGAATTCGGCGATCGGGGAGTCCTCGTCGTCGAGCAGGAATACCAGGTGCGGCTCGCCGGTAAAGGTCAGGTGCCCCGACAGGAGCAGTTCGGTTTCGCTGGAGTAGGGCTGCAAGTCGTGGTTTCTGAATCGGATACGCAGATCGCCGATGGTCTGAATTTCGCCGACGCAGACGTCTGAACGGCTCTGGGTTCGAATTTCGGCCGGGAACTTCCGCGGATAACCGAGGTTGACCCAGCCGTAGGATTTGGCCCGCGTATACCCGATGGTCGTTTCGTTGGTCTCCGCGAGAGGGATCTCCGTCATGAACCGGGTCGCTTCGATCCCGTATTTCTCGGACAGGTAGTTCGCGATGCACATCAGGCCGTTGCCGCAGGACAGCGCCTCTTCGCCGTCGGGCTCGAACATTCGGAAAATGTAGTCCGCCCTCGAATCCGGAATTTTTTTCCAGTAGCGGTGCACCAGGTTTATCGCGTGCAGTTCGTCGGCGCCGCAGTTCTGGATGACGAGGAAATTGTCCGCGCCGATGCCGAACTGGGGGTCGGTAACCTGCCGTGCAAACTCGGAAAAATGCCTTTCCTCGAGCAACGGTTCCTCGATCGCGTCGTAGATCAGGAAGCTGTTTCCGAAGCAGCTCGACTTGACGACCTTGATATCGATCGTGCTTCGCAGGGCGCGTAAATTGGTAATCGTCATTCAGTCGCTCGTCCCGGAGATTGTCAATCGCAAAACGTTCATGCCGCCGGGCGCCGGATTTCCTGCTCGAGCAGTTCGCAGGTCGCTGGAAACAGGCGTTCGATCTCTTCGAAAACCTTGCCGGCGCCGTCGATTTTCCCGTCGCGCGCCATGTTTTCGAGCGCGGCGCTCAACTCGAAGATCTTGCGTGCGCCAATGTTTCCGCTGGACGATTTCAAACAGTGGGCATGCTCCCTGATCGATTCGCAGCATTCCTGCCGGATCGAGTCGTCGAGCTGCCTTATCAACTCCGGGGCATTGTTGCGATAAATCTCCAGCAGCTTCGCGAGAATATCCGGCGCCTGCGGATTCTGGATCGCCCGCACGCCGTCGAGCGTTTCGAGGTCGATAAGCGAATCGTCGTCCGGCAGCGTGGAATCGCCGGCTTGATCCGCGGGTAGCTCGGGAATTTCGGCAAAATTGCCATCGAATCCGTCCGCCATCCGGTGCCACTTGAAAATGATATTTCTCAGCTGCACCATCGTGAACGGCTTGCTGAGGTAATCGTTCATTCCGCAGGCGAGGCATCGGTCGCGATCTTCGTTGCGCGCATTCGCGGTCAAAGCCACGATAGTCACTCCCTGTTCGACATCGGCTTGCCGTTCTCTCGAGCGGATAATCCGGGTTGCCTCGAAACCATCCATCTCGGGCATCTGGCAATCCATCAGTATGATGTCGTAGTGATTCTTCTCGAACAACGAAACGGCCTCCTTGCCGTTCTCGACGAGGGTCAGCTCGCAGCCGAAAATGCGCAGCACTTCGGTGATCAGCTTCTGATTGACGGGGTTATCCTCGGCGACCAGGATCCTGGCGCCGATCCGGGTGCCGGCAAGATTGTCCTGAATGGCGTGATCGTCGCTGCGGTCGAGCCAGAACTGCCGGTCGGCCGCCAGCATTCTGCGGATCGCCACTCGCGGTACCGGCTTGGCGATTGCGAAGTCGACGCCGTCGAGGGCCGCGACACCGTCGGAGAACTTTTCCTTGAGCATCACCAGCAAGCCGCAACGCACCGTTTCGCTGCCCGAGCGTTTGCGCAGTTCGTCGATGACGTCCTGCAGCGCCGACGGCTGTTGCCCGGATCCCACGTCGCAAACGATGATGTCGAAATCGTTCGCGGGCGCGCGACGCTGGCGGCTAAAGCTCGCAACCTCGTCGAAGCCGATTACCGTGGGCTCGAGTTGCTGCTCCGCGGCAATCCGCTTGACGAGGCTCGTGCCGAGCACGGCGGAGTCGGTAACCAGCAGCAGTTTTTGCGGGATGCTTTCCGCGGCATCGTTATCGGCCAACGGCCGTTCGGCGACCTTGAGCGGCACGGTAAACCAGAATGTGGAACCTCTGCCCTTCTTGCTGCTGACCCCGATTTTGCCGCCCATGAGCTCGACCAGGTGCTTGCAGATCGAGAGTCCGAGACCGGTCCCGCCGAAGCGTCGGGTGGTCGAACTGTCGGCCTGCGAAAAGGAGTTGAATATCTGCTCCTGCACGTCGTCGTCGAGACCGATGCCCGTGTCTCTTATGATTACCTTGACCGTCACTTCGCCGTCTCTCCGGTCGACGATTTCCGCCGACATCTCGACGTGGCCCTGGTCGGTGAACTTGATCGAGTTGCCGCACAGGTTGGTGATGATTTGCTGAATCCGGGACGGATCCCCGGTGTAGGTTTCGAAGAGTTCGAGGTCGGGGGAGCAAACCAGTTCCAGGCCCTTGTTCTGCGCCAGTTCCGCGAACATGGCGCCGGTGGTTTCGAGAACCTCTCCGGGGCAGAAATCGGTTGCCTCCAGTTCCATTTTCGAGGCTTCGATCTTGGAGAAGTCGAGAATGTTGTTGATGATCGACAAGAGGCTGTTGCCGGATTCGCGCAAGGTCATGACGAAGTCCTTTTGCCGGCTGTCCAGGTCGGTGTGCGTGAGCAGTTCCATCATGCCGAGCATGCCGTTGATCGGCGTTCGAATCTCGTGGCTCATGTTGGCCAGAAAGGCGCCCTTGGCGCGGCTGGCCTCTTCGGCGGCTTCCCGCTCGAGGCGCTCCTTCGCGGCGGTCGATTCGATCGCCGCCGTGATGTTCTTTTTCAATTCCTGTTCCATGAACACGAAGGATTGCGCCAGTCGGCCCACCTCGTCGGAGTACTTGAGCGGCAGGCTGGCAATCTCGTCCGAGGTCTTCGACTCCCGGGTGAAATCGGTTTTCGGCAATTGCTTGGCGTAATCGCTGAGCACCTTCAACGGTCTCGAGATTTTCGATACGAAAACGAAGGTCAACACCGTGCTGACCAGGAAGATCAGGCCGATCACGATCATTTGCCGCCGCAGCATCGCATTGCCCGGTGCCTCGATCTCGACCACCGGGACCACGACCGCGAAATACCAGTCGAAGGCCTTGAAGTAGCTGACGTGCGCCTCGAGCAGCTCGTGTTCACCACCGTAGGGGTCCGGGTAACGGATGGAGTCGATATCGTTCATGAAGGCGTTCTTGAGATCGTCGACGAGCAGGTTCCCGGTACTGCTATTGATCAAGCCGCCGAACTGCGCGGCGTCGACACCGGGCGGAGCGATCAGGATTTCGCCTTCGCCGGAAAACAGAAACGCGTAGCCCGTACTCGCGATCCTGATCTTGCGGAAGGTTTTTTCGAGCAGCTTGACGATGTTCTCGAGCACCCGCTGGCTTTCCGCCTCGATATTGTCGAAGTCGATAGCAACCGCGATGGTCCAGCCCCACTCCGGCACCGGAATGAAGTAAGCCAGCTTCTTGACCGACTGGCTTCCCTCGGTTCGCCAGTGGAACACCGCCATGTCGCCTTCCTCGCCGAGGTTGCGGCTGTTCATGACCTCGACCAGCCGCCGGCTCTTGATGTCGTAGACCGAACCGAAGTCTTCGAAGGCGTTGTTGGCATTCGAGAAGCCGACGATCTTGCCGCCGGTGTCGAACACGAACACATCGATCTGCTGGTAACTGCCGTTCGACAACCAGTTCAGGGCCCGCTGCTTGGCGATTTCTTCGCCGGCGCCCTGCTGGCTGGCCAGCGACTGAAATTCAAGGATGACCGAGTGATTGATGTGGCCGATATACTTCAGGTCGGCTTTCATTCGGTTGAGAATGTCGATCTTGTCCGCGATCAGCCGGTTGTAACCGCCGAGGATGTTCAGGCGGACGAGTTCGAGGACGTTGCGCGCCGACTTTTGCTGCGCGTCGAACATGGTCTTGCCGACGTCCCGCTGGGTAAAGTACATGATGCTGGTCGCGGTAACGACCAGCACCAGGCTGATCAGCAAGACGATCTTCGAACTTATCGAGTTGAAAAGTTTCGGCGCCATTGCGTGTCCAAACCGCTTTCGTCAACAGCGGATTCCGGATAGGTTTTTCGGTTTTCCCGGTCGCGCAACCAGTCCGCCAATTCGCGTGCCGGCAACGGCGGCGCGACCAGGCTGCCCTGGATCTCGTCGCATTGCTCGCGGCTCAAGATTGCCTTCTGCGCGTCGTTTTCGACGCCCTCGGCGACCACGGTCAGGCCCAGGCTGTGGGCCAGCTTGATGATCCCGCCGATGATTGCCGTGTACTGGGCGTTCGCTTCGATCTGGTGGATGAACGACTTGTCGATTTTCAGGGTTTGCGCCGGCAACATTCCGAGGTAGGACAGGGAAGAATAGCCGGTTCCGAAATCGTCGATCGCCAGCCCGCATCCCATGCTCGTCAACCGCTCCAGGGTTTTCAGGCTCGTATCGAAGTTCGCGAGCAAGGTGCTCTCGGTCAACTCGAACTCGATGAACCGGTTGTCGATCGGACTGCCGGAAACGAGATCGACGATTCGTTGCATCGCCTGGTCGTCGACGAGCTGCTCGGGCGAGAGGTTGACGCTGACGCCGAAATCGCAATCGAATTCAGCCAGCCACGCCGCCAGCTGCCTACAGGCAGTCTCGAGCACCCGGTTGCCCAGCTCGCCGATCAGGCCTTCCTCTTCGGCTATCTGGATGAACTCCAACGGCGAAATCGCCCCCATGAGCGGATGCTGCCAGCGGCACAGGGCTTCGACGCCGGTCAGCGAATGGTCAGCGAGCCTGATCTTGGGCTGATAATGAACCTCGAGCGTGTCGTCCTGCAGCGCTTTTCTGAGATCGTTGGCGAGCGCGAACTTGCGCGTCACCTGGTCGTTGAGTTCCTGCTTGAAGTAACGAAAACTCCCGGAACCCTGTTCGCCGGCAAAGCCCTTGGCAATTTCGGCATGCTTGATCAGCTCGTTGGGCGAATTGCCGTCGATCGGAGCCAGGCTGATCCCGGCCGTGGTCGTGACGTAGACCTCCTTGTCGTTGATTTCGAACGCTTTCCCGAATTCCTCCATCAGGCGCTGCAGAAAAACCGACGCCGCCTGCAGGCTGTTGATCGCCGAAAGCACGATGACATATTCGTCGTTTTTCAGTTTCGCGGTGAGCTGTCGATAGCCGGCGCCCTCGTCATCCGCATCGTCGGTCGCCTGTCGCGACAGCAGGTCGCACTCGCGGCAAGTGAGCTTGATCCGCTCGGCGATCATCCGGATCAGACTCTCCATCGCCGGGTGATCCAGACTCTCCACCACCCTGTCGAACCGGTCGACGCCAAAGACGATCACGGCGGTCTTGTGGTGGTAGCGGACGGCGCCCTTCAACAGTTGATCGAGATGCTGGATCAGCAGGCTGCGGTTCGGAAGCCCCGTCAGGTCGTCGTAGTAGGCCAGCGCGTGCATCCGCTTCTCGGTATCGATCCGGTCGGTGATATCCTGCACCGTGACTACCATGTGGCCGGAGACGCCGGAATCCGGCCGCGATTCCGAGATCTGCAGGACGAAGCGTAGGCAGCCGTCCGCCCGCACGACCCGATGCTCGAGATCGAGCGCGTCGCCGGCTTCCAGCGCCTGCCGGATCGCCGCATCCACCCGCTCCCTGTCTTCGGGATGCACGAACTCGTTGAAGTCTTCGAATCGTGACAGGGCCGACTGCCCGGGCAGGCCGAGAATTTCACGAATTCCTTCCGAGCAATGCACGATCTCGCGGGCCGGGTTCCATTCGATATGGCCCAGGTTTGCGATGTGCTGCGCATATCTCGATCGTTGATGGGATTTTCTGAGTTCTTCCGATATGCCCGCCGCCCGCAGAATATAGTCGAGGCGATAGCCCATCAGCACGAGGTTGATCGGCTTGGCGACGAAATCGGTAGCGCCCACCTCGAAAGCCTTTTTTATCGAATCGGTATCGTCCTGCCCGGTGAGCATCAGAATCGGCAGGTTCTTGCCGTTTTCCAGTTCGCGAATGGCCCGGCAGGCCTCGAATCCATCCATCCGCGGCATCCTGATATCGAGCAAGGCGATGCTGAAGCTGTCCGCCGACAGCGCCTCCACCGCCTGCCGCCCGTTATCGACCGTCGTAACGGCGAATCCCTTTTGCTCGAGCAATGCGCTCAGCGTGAGCTGGATTCCGGGATCGTCGTCGGCCAGCAAGGCCTTCAGGTCCCCGGTCGAACCGGCGTCGGACTGATTCATGCCGCACCCGCCATGCCGGTTTACTCCGCGCCCTGCCCGGTGATGTCCGTGCGATCGACGTCGATCGCTATGGACCGCGTGATGTCGCTCGCAGGCCTCGGCTCCATGATCGAGAACCCCTGGGCGAACTCACACGAAGCCTTGCGCAGGTTTTCGTAGATCGCCGACGATGCGCTGCCCTCGGCGACTACCGTCATGCCGAGGTTGTGCGCCAGCGAAACGATCGCGTTTACGATTTGTTGCTTGTCCGAGCTGTCGTCGAGCTCGCTGAAAAAGGTTCGATCGATCTTCAGTTCGTCGAAAGGAAACTGATGGAGGTAGTTGAACGACGAATAGCCGGTGCCGAAATCGTCGATCGACAGGCGTACGCCGCGCTCGCGCAACGCATTCATCGTTTGCAGCGCATGTTTGCTGTTCTTGAGCAACGAGGTTTCGGTGATTTCGAGTTTCAGGTATTTGGGATCGAGGCCGGATTCATCGACGATGGCGAAGATCGCCGGGACCAGGTCCGGCTGAGCCAGTTCCGGCGCCGACAGGTTGACGCTGATGGTCCATTCCGCGGCCTCCTCCCATTGTTCCTTCCACCAATGCATCTGCCGGCAGGCCTGCGTCAACACCCAGCGGCCGAGTGGCACGATCAATCGGGATTCGATCGCGATGTCGAGGAAATCTTCGGGCAACAGCAGACCCGACCTGGGATGATTCCAGCGGACCAGCGCTTCGAAACCGGATACGGCTTCGCCGGCGATATTGACGATGGGTTGGTAGTGGACTTCGAATTCCTGCGCCTCGAGGGCTTGCCGCAGATCGGTTTCGATCTGCAGGACGTTCATCGCTCGCTCGTGCATGGTCGAATCGAAGATTTCATAGGCGGAGCCCGAGCGGGCCTTGGCGCGGTACATCGCGGTATCCGCATCGCGCAACATGTCCTCGGGGCGCTCGTAGCCGATGCTGCTTTCGGTAATTCCGATACTGCAACCGACAACGATTTTTTGTGCGGCCAGGTCGATTGGCTTCGACAATTCCTTGTGAATTCGCTCGGCCAGGCTCGTCACCAGCGTGATGTCCTCGATCTCTTCGCAGAGGATCGCGAACTCGTCGCCCCCGAGGCGTGACAGGGTGTCGCCCTTGCGAATGATCTTCTTGATTCGCGAGCCGATCTCCACCAGCAACTCGTCGCCGAGCAAGTGGCCGAGGCTGTCGTTGACGACCTTGAACCGGTTCAGGTCCAGGTAGAGGACGGCAAATTTGAAATTTTTACGCCGCGAGGACGATTCGATACAGTGACTGAGCCGGTCGAGAAACAGTATCCGGTTGGGCAAGCCGGTAAGCGCATCGTGAACCGCGTCGAAAACGAGCTTTTCCTCGGCCAGCTTTCGCTCGGTGTTGTCGGTCTGCGAACCGATCATCCGGTAGGCGACGCCGTCCTCGTCCCTGACCGCGAGGCCCCGGCAGATCATCCACCGATATTTATCTTCGGCATTCTTGATCCGGTACTCGCTTTCGAAGTGCGGCGTCTGTCCATCCTTGTGCGCGTAGAGCTCGTTGATCACGCGAGTCTTGTCATCCGCGTGGATTCGATCGATCCACTCCATCGGGTCGCTACCGATCGCGTCTTCGCTGAAGCCGAGCATGGATTTCCAGCGGGGCGAGAAATACACCCGGTCATCCCCGAAGTCCCAGTCCCAGAGTCCGTCGTTGGCGCCGTGGGCGACCAGGCTGTAGCGCTCCTCGCTTTCCTGCAACTCGAAGAAAGTCGTCGAGGCGCGCAATATGAAATCGAGCTTGTAGGGGAGCAGTTCCCAGTTGATCGGTTTTTCGCAGTAGTCGGTGGCGCCGATCGAATACGCCTGCCGGATCGAGCGCGAATCGTTGAGGCCCGTCAACACGACGATCGGAATCTGGTCCCCGCCCTTCTTCGCCCTGATCGAAGAGCATAGCTCGAAGCCGTCGACCACCGGCATCATTACGTCGCACAATACCAGGTCGGGAGTATTGGCTTCGAACAGTTCGAGCGCCTGTTCGCCGTTTTCGGCCTGCACTACCGCGAAGGATTTGTTGGTGAGGGTTTCCTCGGCCAGCAGTCGGATCATCGGATCGTCGTCGGCCACCAGGATCAACGGTGAGTTCCGTCCGGAGGTACAACGGGGCCTGGTGTTACTTTCCCTGTGTTTCATCGAAGCCCTGGCCGGCCTGGATTCGCACGGATTCTCCCATTTTCCATCCGTTGCGCTCGACACCGGGCCGACGGAGTTCGGCTTGACAGGATCCATTACCTTCATCAAATCTGCCCTTTAGCATTCCATCTATCTCGACCAACCGCCTGGATACAGCGAAGCAAAAAATTCCCTGTCGAACTCCGCTACCCGATCAGAAATTCGGATTCGGAGTCGAACAGAATCCATTCGCGCACGGTGGGCGACGAATTACGAACAAACCGCGTGTTTGTATGGGTAATAGCTGAGTATAGGCCAAGAATTTCGCGCGTACGGGAATACTTCGGTTTATCGGAAAAGCATCACAAATCCCGGTTTGAGCGGTCCGCACCGGGGATTTCCGGACTTGCCGAGAGACCTCGAGAATGAAGTCTGACCCCGGTCGCGTTTCGGTAAACATGGCGCTGATGCAATCGGCCTGCGCAGTCCCGGATCGCGGCGCAATAGGATTCAGGCCGGCCCGGCAGGAACATCCGTTATAGTCCGGGTTGCGGAGTTGCGCCCCGGGCTGCGTTGACCGCGGGCCGGACCCGGAGGATACTCGGGCGATCCGCAAGACCCATAATCGAGGGACCAGCCTTGAGTAATGGTTACGACTCGTCCGGACCGGCTTCGCCGCGCGCAGTGGCGCGACTTGTCTTCGGCCAGCTGGGCCGAGGACGATCGCCGTCAAGGCTCGACCTCAGGGCCGGCTATCCGCCGACCTCGAAGTTTTCGTTCGCGGGAACCCGGAGAAAGCCCGGCCCGAACCGGCAACCGCAAGCGACCCGGATGCGGCCGGGCCGGCCGACCGGCAACGCATGAACTACACGCTGGTGCAAGAACAGCGCAAGGGAATGCGCGACTCCAACCAGGATTACGCGATTCACGACGCGACCGACGAAGCATTGTTGCTGATCGTCGCCGACGGCATGGGCGGCTACTACGGCGGCGAGCTCGCGGCGGAGATCGCGGTCGGCAGCATCTGCCACAGTTTCGGCAGCGAGGCGCGACCGGGGCTGGCGGCGCCGGACGTCTTCCTCGAAAACGCCATCGCGCGCGCGCACGTCGCCATCAAAAGCTATGCCGACGCGCAGCAACTGCCCGACGTTCCGCGCACCGTGATCGTGGCCTGCGTCGTGCAGCAAGGCCGCGCCTGGTGGAACCACGTCGGCGATGCGCGACTTTACCTGGTGCGCGACGGGCGCGTCGCGGCGCAGACCCGTGACCACACGCCGGTGCAGGCGCTGGTGGACGCCGGCGATATTACGGCGGATCAGGCCTACGGCCATCCGGACAGCAACCGGGTGCTGCAATCCCTCGGCGCGCCGACCGAACCCGCGCCGGGACCGGGAGCGAGCGTGCGATTGCAGGCGAATGACATCTTGCTGCTGTGCTCCGACGGATTCTGGGGGCCGCTGCGAAGAAGCCAGTTGCTGGCGGGCCTGCACCGCCCGTCGCTGAGGCAGTCGATCCTCGAACTGGCGGATACCGCCGAGCGCCGCGCCGGCGCTCACGGCGACAATCTCACCGTGCTGGCGATGTGCTGGAACGGCGAGTCGGCACCCGCTACCGGCGCGAACCCGTCGTCGGGCGAGGGTCGCGATGAGGCCGTCGATCGCTCCGGCGACACCGTGACGGCAGCCCGCCGACCGGCGACCGGTTCGGACAGGTAACAGCGCTTGCCCGCCGACGCCGCCACCAACGCATCGCCACCCGGAGCCGATTCGACACCGACAACGCTGACGCCCGATCCGGACGCCGGGGTCGTGCGCGAAGCCCAGGCGCGGCGCGTGCGTCTGCGGCGAGTGCTCGCGCTGGTAATGCTGGCGAGCACCTTCGTGCTGGGCGCCATCGGCTGGTGGGCGCATCTCGAGGTCGAAAACTCGATGCGCGCCACCCGCGGCGCCGCGCTCAAGTCGATCCTCGACTCGCAGGCGCAGTCGCTGCGGGTCTGGATCGACGACCAGAAACTCGGCATCGGGCGCCTGGCGCGCGACCGTCAGCTGCGCGCAAGCGCGGCCGCGATAGTTGCGCTCGCCGGGGATGCCGCGGACTACTGCCAGTCGCCCGCGTCGCGTCGACTCGTCGCGCAGCTCGACGAGGCGCTGGCCGGTGCCGGAACGGTAGCTTTCAACCTGGTCGAATCGTCGGGCCGGATCGTCGCCGCCAACCCTGCCGGGTATTGCGGCCTCGAGTATCGCGCCGACGCATTCGAACGACATCTCGCGCCCGCATTCGACGGCGCAACACTGTTCGTGCCGCCACACGACGACGCGGCCGGCCTCGAGCGCGCCCCGCAGGCACTGCCGCTCGACCAGCCGCTGATCTGGATCCGCTCGCCGCTGCGCGACGACGCCGGCGAAATCGTCGCCGTGCTCGGCGTCGGCTACTTCGCCGACGACCAGTTCTCGACCATCCTCGCCGCCGCGCGCGGCGGGGCGAGCGACGAAGTCTACGCCTTCGACCGCGACGGCGTGATGCTCTCGAAGAGCCGCTTCGCGGATACCTTGCGCGAGCGCGCCGCCCTGCCCGCCGGCAAATCGGCCATCGGGCGAATCGTGCTGCGCTCGCCGCTCGCCGACGAAAACGCGCGTACCCGGCTGGTCGAGGCGGCGCTGGCGTCGGGCTCCGGGCAAGCCGACGCCAGCGGCATGCTGCTCGATCCCTATCCCGGCTATCTGGCGACTCCGGTCGTCGGCGGCTGGCGACGACTGGCGGCCGACGATCTGTTCATCGGCATCGAAATGAGCGCCGACGAGGCCTATGCGCCGCTGGCGGCACTCGACACCGTCTTCGCGGTGGTGTTCGGCGTGCTGATCCTCGCCGTCTGCATCGCACTGTTCTACTGGTTCACCGCCGTATTGATCCGCGCCGAGGTCGAGAAGGACCGGATGGGCCCTTACTGGCTCGGCGAGCGCATTGGCGAAGGCGGCGTCGGCAACGTCTACCACGCGCGCCACGATCTGCTCAAGCGCCCGGCCGCGGTCAAGCTGCTTAAACCCGCGCGCGCTACCGACGAGATGACGGCCCGCTTTCGCCGTGAGGCCAAGCTCGCGAGCCAGCTCACCCATCCGAACATGATCGAAATCTACGACTACGGCGTGGGCGTCGACGGCTCGCTGTTCTACGCGATGGAGTTGCTCGAGGGCGATACCGTCGGCGACCTCGTGCTGCGCGACGGCCCGATGCCGGTCGCGCGCGCGGTGCGCATCCTGCGCCAGGTTTGCGCCGGCCTCGCCGAGGCGCACGGCAAGGGCCTGGTGCACCGGGATATCAGCGTGACCAACATCATGGCCTGCCTCTACGGCGGCGAGTACGATTTCGTCAAGATCCTCGACTTCGGCCTGGTCAAGAGCGTGGTCGGCGAACAGTCGCAAGCCATCACGCGCACGCTGCGCATTCTCGGCACGCCGCAATACATGGCGCCCGAGCGACTGCACAACCCGTCCGATGTCGACGTGCGCGCCGACGTCTACGCGGTCGGCGCGGTCGCGTTCTTTATCCTCTCCGGGCGGCGCATGTTCGAGTCCGAGGACACGCTGGCGCTGACCAGTCGCGTCATCAACGAGGTGCCGCCGCGGCTGTCCGAGGTGGC